>NZ_SJPX01000003.1:850146-1192914 GCF_007860175.1 Rubripirellula reticaptiva
GTTAGCATCCTGTTCTGGCGTGAACACATCGCAAGTCATCGCGAGACCCGACTTGTGTCCGTAAACGACATCCGGCGAAATCGTGACTTCCTGGCCCTGGCAACAAGCCGCCACGGATGCGTAGACGAGCAAAAAGATAAATTGCAGCGAGGTTCTCATGATTTTCTTTCTGTGTTGGTTCAGGCGGGTGGTTTGTGGGTGAACCTAAATGCACGGACTTGCGACGGGCTGTTTGTATTAGACCATGAACGAGACGAACTTGAGCCTAAGATTGGTCTGCTAAATCTGGGATTAGTCGTGACTTCGCTTTGGTGTACGTTCTGATACAAGGACAATGCGGGGTGACAGCGAGCATCGGTTATGATGGAGCATGACGAAGCTGATTTGTGGTTTCGCGTCATTCGCTATAGAAGTTGCCTTCGGCTCGGGATGAATAGATTTATTAAACTGTTGATTGCTGTCGGTTTGATTGGGGCGGCCGGTGCGGTTGGCTATCAACCGGGGATGAAGTATCTCGCCAAACGCAATAAGATCAGTTGGGAAACCGTGAAAATGGAGTCCGGCGATATCACTCGCTATGTCGAGTCGACCGGAACGATTCAGCCAGTCTTGTCGGTTTCCATCGGCTCCTTTGTCTCCGGTCCCATCGTTGAATTGAACGTCGATTTTAACGACGAGGTCAAAACGGGCGACGTTCTCGCTCGTGTCGACCCGCGGTTATTCAAAGCCAACGTGGACCGCGACGAAGCCACGTTGGCGACTCGCGAAGCTGATCTCGAACGCGTCGAAGCTCAGTTGCAGCAGTCGCTCAACAATTACATGCGAGGCAATCGGCTTCGTGAATCGAATGAAGACTTTATGTCCGATCGCGAAATGGATGCGTTGACGTTTGAAGTGAAGTCGTTACAGGCCCAGCGGAAACTCGCCAAAGCGACCATCTTGCAATCAAAGGCATCGTTGGAAACGTCGCGAGCGAACCTGCAATACTGCCAGGTCACGTCGCCCGTCGATGGAGTCGTAATCAACCGACTGATCAACCCCGGTCAAACTTTGGCGGCTCAGTTCCAGACCCCAGAGCTGTTTGTTGTAGCGCCAGACCTGCGCGAGAAGGTTCACGTTTTTGCGTCGGTTGACGAAGCCGACATTGGCTTGATTCAAAAAGCGAAAGCCGAAGGGCGTCCGGTCACGTTCTCCGTCGATGCTCACCCCGACGAAGTTTTCAATGGTGAAATCGAACAGATTCGTGTCAGCAGTGTGGCCAACCAAAACGTCGTGACGTATCCGGTTGTGATCGCGGCCAGCAATGCGGAACTGAAACTATTGCCCGGGATGACCGCCAGCATCTTTTTCGAAGTTGATTCGACTGAAGACGTTCAAAAAATTCCTAACGCTGCACTGCGGTTTATCCCCGACGACGCGAAACTCGTGCGTAAGGAAGATCAGCACTTGATTGACGGTTCGACCTGGAAATCGAAGCCTCAAACGGACGCCGACGAGGATGATAAGTTGACGGCGACGGAAAAAGCGGCGGCTGCAAAGAAAAAGAATCAACGTCATGTCTGGATGGTGGAAGGTGAGTTGTTGAAAGCCGTTGAAATTACGACTGGCTTGATCGATTATAAGTTCACCGAATTGGCCGCGGGCGAACTTGCCGATGGCGCCGCATTGGTTGTCGGAAAAAAGGAATAGCGATGTCCTTCTTCGATACCGTTCGAATCGCGCTGCGGGCGTTGATGAAGAATAAGATGCGAGCGGTGTTGACCATCATCGGTGTGGTGATCGGGATCGCCGCGGTGACCACGATCGTGTCGATTGGGCAAGGTGCCAGCAAGTTGGTCAGCGGCGAGTTCGAGGCGCTGGGCACGAACGTCGTGCTTGTCTTTCCGGGGCAAACAAAGCGTGGCGGTGTCCGACAGTCGGGCGCGCCGACGTTGACGGCTGCCGATGCGGAAGCGATTGGTAGGGAATGCCCATCCGTTTTGGCTGCGTCGGCGATTGTTGGTACGGCTGGCCAAATCATTTACGGCAACGAAAACTGGAACCCGAAAGAAATGCAGGGCGTCGGTGCCGACTATCTGACCGTTCGCAATTGGACCTTGGATGCGGGTGGCTTTTTTTCGGAAGGAGACATCAGTTCCAACGCAAAAGTGTGCGTGATTGGGCAGTCGTTGATTCCAAAACTGTTTCGTACCGTCAAT
Source organism: Rubripirellula reticaptiva (assembly GCF_007860175.1). Classification (NCBI taxonomy): domain Bacteria; kingdom Pseudomonadati; phylum Planctomycetota; class Planctomycetia; order Pirellulales; family Pirellulaceae; genus Rubripirellula; species Rubripirellula reticaptiva. Next base: position 852,345 of record NZ_SJPX01000003.1, read on the forward strand.
CCGATGGACGAGACGATTCGCGTCAATAACGTTCCGTTTCGCGTGATTGGGATTTTGGCCAAGAAAGGCGCCAACATGGTTGGTGACGATCAAGACGACATCATTCTGATGCCCCATACGACGGTTCGCAAACGAATCAACGGATCGCCGCTCGACAACGTGCACCTGATCATGGTTTCTGCTCGCAGCACCGATCAAATGGGAAAGGCGACCAAACAGATTGAATCGCTGATGAATGAACGGCATGAGGTCGGCCCGGCGAAGGAGGCTGACTTCAGTGTCCAGGACACTACGGAGATCGCTGCAACGTTAGGAATGATCACCGGAACGTTGACGTTGATGTTGTCAGCAATCGCGGGTATTTCGTTGTTGGTAGGCGGCGTCGGCATCATGAACATCATGTTGGTCTCGGTGACTGAACGAACCCGCGAAATCGGTATCCGGATGGCAATCGGCGCTCGCGGTAAAGACATCTTGAGGCAATTCTTGATCGAGTCGGTGGTGCTATCTTGCATCGGCGGTGCGATTGGAATAGCGATGGGCACCGCCGCATCGATGGCGGCAACTCTGCTGATCAACGCCTACAAGCCAGGCACTGAGTGGCCGATGGTGGTATCAATTCCCGCGGCACTCGTTGCGATGGGATTCGCAGCGGCGGTCGGTGTTTTCTTCGGCTATTATCCGGCGCTGCGAGCCAGTAAGTTGGACCCGATAGACGCACTGAGGTACGAGTAGATGGCTTTGATCGAGCTCAATGACGTGCGCCGCGTCTATGACTTGGGCGAAGTCAAAGTTCACGCACTTCGCACCGTCACGCGAAACATCGAGCTTGGCGAATACATTGCTCTGATTGGTGCGTCGGGCAGCGGCAAGTCGACGTTGATGAACACGCTCGGTTGTCTCGACCGGCCGACGCATGGCAGCTATCTGTTAGATGGCGAAGAAGTTGTGACGATGAACCGCGATCAGCGCGCCAAGATTCGCAACAATCAGCTAGGCTTTGTCTTCCAGAGTTTCAACTTGCTGAACCGAACATCGGCGCTCGAAAACGTTGAACTGCCCTTGATGTACGGAAAGAAGATTCCGGCTCGCGAGCGACGTGATCGCTCGATGGAGATGCTTGGCAAGGTCGGCTTGGCGGATCGTTATCATCACCACCCCAGTCAGCTTTCCGGTGGACAACAGCAACGTGTCGCGATCGCGCGGGCGCTGGTGAATCGTCCTTCGATTCTGATGGGCGACGAACCAACGGGTAACTTGGACTCGAAGACCAGCCGCGAGGTGATCGAATTGTTCCGCGAATTGAACGAGGAACAAAAGATTACAGTGATTTTGGTCACGCATGACCAGAACGTCGCTCGGAATGCAAAGCGAACCATCGTCCTGCGTGACGGCGAAGTGGTCGAAGACACCAATGACTTTGCGTTGGCAAAGGCGGCTCTCGAATATGACCCCACGCTGAACACGTAAATTCGTTGACGACCCTACGGCGGTTTTCCTAATCGTTACGACCTGACCTTTTGTATCAATAGGGATCAGCGCTAGTTCCGGTCGTGACGGCAAAGGCGAAACAATAGGCGAATGCGTTGCAGTCGTCCGATTTTTGACGGTATGGGAAGTCACACCAAACGTCACCGCCGGAACCGCCGATTGCTAGCACTTGCGTTAGCTGCTGGCTCTACCGCAAGCCTGCCGCCAGTGACGTTAAGCGAGGATCCGCATCGACCGATTCTGCCCGAGCAACGTTGTCTAGAAATTCGAAGCCCAGGACAATTGTGCCAAGTCTGCGTGCCAGTCACGCCCCGGCCCGCGACCGTTTTGGATAATCAATTTGATTTTCCCACGAGTTATCTGACGCTCAACGAAGCTATCAACATTACGCTTGCCAATTCAGAGGTCGTGCGTGTGCTTGGTGGGGTGACCGCGTCAACGAGCGGCCGAACGATCTATGACGCGGCGATTACGAATACGACCATTGACGCGCAGCGAGCGACGTTTGATCCCAATCTTCGACTGAACAATGTTTGGAATCAGACTGAAAGTCCGAACGCTGTTTTTGACCCACTTGATCCCGCAAACGCGATCATTGGTGGAACTCAAAATGAGGGCTACGGACTCGACTTTGGATTGTCTAAACGAAACATGCTGGGCGGAACCTCTAGTTTGGGCGTCAACAGCAACACGAATCGCATTACGCCAGGCATCGTGCCGTTAAACCCCGCGGACCGAACCACGACCGAACTCAGTTACACACAGCCGTTCTTGCAAGGTGCGGGACGCGTCGTCAATCAGGCTCCGATCGTGCTGGCCCGCATCGACACGGAACGATCATATTTTCAATACAAGAGTGCCGTTCAACAGTCGGTTCAAGGTGTCATCGAAGCCTACTGGTCCCTCGTGTTCGCGAAGACGGATCTCTGGGCGCGTCGTCAACAAGTCGAGCAGGCCGATTTTGCGAATACGCGAACCGAGGCTCGTATCGCAGCGGGTGATGCCAACGCAGGTGACCTTGCCCAGTCCCAATTGGCACTTGAAAACTTTCGCGCCAGCCTACTGGCTTCGGAAGCCAACGTGTTGCAGCGTCAAGCTGCGTTGCTGAACATGCTTGGTTTGCCGCCGTACGAAGCCCAACGCACGATTCCGGTCACGCCGATGGCGGAAGAACTGATCGAGGTCGACTGGGCGGCGATCAATGAACTGGCTCAGCGCGAACGGCCTGATATCATTGAGTTGAAGTTGATTTTAGAAGCAGACCAGCAGCGGTTGTTGTTAGCCGACAATCAAGCTCGCCCCCAACTCAACGGCGTCGCACTTTATCGCTGGAACGGTTTAGAGGGAATCGCGCCGTCGGGGAATCGAATTCAAAGTGGATCCGGTGATTTCGAAGACTGGTCACTAGGCGTGAATTTTTCAGTACCGCTGGGACTACGAGCCGAACGGGCATCGCTTCGACAACGTCAGTTGCTGATCACACGAGACCGCGCGAACTTAGACCAGGGGCTGCATCAAATGCAGCATTCGTTAGCACTGAGTTTGCGAAACTTGGAGCAATTCTTTGCTCAGTACGAACGCTTTCAAGCCGTCCGTCAAGCCGCGCGGATCAACCTGGAACGGCAACTGGCGCAGTACAACGAAGGCATCGTGCAATTCATCGTGGTGTTGCAAGCGATCGTTGACTGGGGAAACTCCGTTAGCGCCGAGGCTCAGGCTTTGTCGCAGTACAACACCGAAATTTCGCGACTCGAATTGCAAACCGGAACCATTCTGCAAACTCATAACGTTGTGTTCTTCGAAGAACGTTTTCGTTCAATCGGTCCGATGGGGCGACTCGGTGAAGAACCCTGTTACCCGCGTTCGCTTCCACCAACGGCGTCAGTGGATCGGTATGAAGGCGGCAGCCAACCGTCAGAAGAGTACTTTGATCTGGAAGATCCTGTTGCCAAGCGGGACGCTGGGGCATCAAATTTGCCAAATCCAGTTGATCTAGATAGAGAGGTCGAGTTCCAAAAGGTTGACGAGACTGATAGCGACGAGATGACGGATGAAGAAATCGACGAAGTCTTGCGAAAGCGAAGTGCGACGCGAACGTTGGGTGACCGAATCCGGGGCTTGTTCCGCCGCTAAGCAATGGGTTTTCTGTCTCTGCGAAATTCGTTGTGACGACCGAATCAATACGTTTGCCAGACTGGCTGCTTGTGTATGCGGCTGAGTTCAACCAAGATCTTTGGATTACTTGAACTCACACGAGGCACCGCTGATGAAGTTTCTGTGCGCTGTTATGACGAAGTTGGTCTTCGCCACGTCATTTTTATCATGTCTTACCTTGTCGCCGGTTTGTGGTGAGCAGTGGACGGTTCCGGTTGCCGGGAATGCATTTCCGAGCAACGGTCCTACCAATGAGGCACGCCGTGAAATTCGTTTTTCTCGCAGTGGCGAACTCCGGCTTGTCGATCCCGCAGAATCATACTCTGTCTTCTTCCATGTTGATCGTCCGGGCAAAGTTGCGTTGTCGATCAAGGCCAGCAAGGTTAGCGGTTCGCCGGTCATTGCTGTGACAGCGGACGGCAAGTCGATGAAGTCGGAAGTCGGTGATTCTCAGTCGGCAATACTTCGGGTAGGTGAGATAGACATTGCGAAGTCTGGCTACGTTCAGGTTGATTTGCAGTTGGATGTTGCAAGTGGATCGGCAAACGCGAGCGTGTCGGACTTGATCGTGACGTCAGACGTCGAAGGCATGTCGGTCGAGTTTGTTCGCAACAACGATGGCAACATGTTTTATTGGGGACGTCGCGGGCCGTCGGTCCACTTGGGATACAAGTTGCCCGATGCGGTGAAGCTGACCTATGCCTACAGCGAGATCACGGTGCCCGAGGGCCAGGATCCGATCGGGTCGTACTTCATGGCAAACGGTTTTGGCGAAGGCTACTTTGGCATTCAGGTTAACAGCAAGACGGAGCGGCGGGTCTTGTTTTCGGTTTGGAGTCCTTTCAAGACAGACAATCCGGCAGACATCCCGAACGAGCAACGCATCGTAACTCTTGCGAAAGGCGACTCGGTTCATGCACAAGACTTTGGCAACGAAGGTTCTGGTGGTCAGAGCTACTTAGTGTTCCCGTGGAAGTCTGGCACGATCTATCGTTTTTTGACGGAAGTCAAACCGGATGGCGCAGGCAATACGATCTACACGTCATGGTTCGGCGAGGCGAGACGCGAAGAGTGGCGGTTGATCGCAAGCTTTCGTCGCCCGGACACGAACAAGCATCTGACTGGCTTTCACTCGTTCCTGGAAAACTTCTCGCCCGCGACTGGCAATCAGCAACGATCAGCACTGTACGGGAATCAATGGGTTTGCGACGTCGATGGGAAATGGCATGAAGTCACTCGAGCCAAGTTCACGGGTGACAACACGGCGCGTGGCCGGCACCGGCTTGACTATGCTGGCGGATCAGACGACGACCACTTCTTTCTTCGCAACTGTGGCTTCTTTAGCGACCGTGCGAATCTTGATGAAGTTTTCCAGCGGGACGCTGCGGAAGGTCGACATCCCAAGGTCCGTTTTTCGGAACTGCCGCGGTAGCGTGAGCTTGGAAATGCGATTTGCAACCAGGTGCTGATCCGTCGCTAATCACTAGGCCGATGTTCAGTCACCTTTGCGCAGACGCTGGATCACGAGATAATTTCGCCACACTGAGACTGACTTACTTAAATTCTCGAGACTTAGGAAACGACCAACCGATGCAACGTACTTTGGTGCTGTTAAAGCCGGATTGTGTGCAACGAGCCCTGATGGGAAAAATCATCAGCCGATTCGAAGAAAAGGGACTCAGCATCGTCGCCATGAAGATGCTGCATGTGACGCCTGAGATGTCACGCGAACACTACGCGGAGCACGTCGAGAAGCCGTTTTATCCAAGCTTGGAAGAATTCATCACGTCGGCGCCAGTCGTTGCGATGGCAATCGACGGTTTGGACGTGATCTCGGTTGTTCGCGAACTGTTGGGTGCGACGAGCGGATTGAAGGCCGCTGCGGGAACGATTCGCGGTGACTTCAGCGGAAGCCGGCAAATGAACTTGGTTCACGCCAGCGACAGCCCCGAATCGGCGACTCGTGAGCTGAAGATCTACTTCCCTGAAGGCGCGTGCTCCTACGAGCAAGCTTCGAAGGACTTTTTGCGAGCCTGCGACGAATAGTCATCGCAATGCGATCTTAAACCGAGATCGGGATTACCGGCGGTTCAGTTTTTCTTCGGCCTTGGCTGCTTTCAATGCTGCGGCTTCACGCGGCAGTTTGAACTCTGGGCCGGACGGGAAATACTGGACGTCGTCTTGCAGGTAATACGGGCTCGGCAGGGTTTGGCCGTTCATTGAAACCTGACACCCGGTCGAGCTCAGCAGAGAGAAACCAGTGACTGCCATCAATGCGAGGGTGGTCGCGGTTCGTCGAATATTAGCGGTGCGATTCATCTTTGTTGCCTTCGCTGTCTAATCTAAATCTGGGTCGATCAGGCCGCACTGGTATCGCTGGCCGATACCCGTGTGGTTCTCAGTACAACTGTCATCGACCGGACAACCCGCATATCTTTACTCGCGGGGTGATTATTCGCGGAAAAACATTCAGCCTCACTCGCGACCGCCATTTAGCAGCGTTTTCGTGATCCAGCGGTCGTCCCAGGCGAACATTAACATCGCCAGCGGCGGCGATGCGCCGGTTTGCCAAGGAATCGTGGGCTCGATGACAACCAGATCCGCACTCGCCCCGACCACGATTCGGCCTGCATCTGACCACGAAAGCGCGTCGGCGTTTCCTGCGGTGATCGCATACCAGGCCTGTGCGGCGGTTGGATATTGTTCGCCAAGAGTCGCGGCGGTTTCGATCATCGAACGTGCGACACGGACCATGCTGCGTTCATAGCCCGCACCGATATCGCTGCCTAGGGCCAGTTTCACGCTGTCGCGGTTCAAGTCGGCCCAGGACATCGATCCACTGCGCAGAAACGAGTTGGCGGTTGGGCAGTGAGCGATCACGGCACCCGACTGTTGCAGTTTGCGGCGGTCCGAGGCCGTCAAATGAATACCATGCCCCAACACACTACGATCGGTCAGCAATCCAGCATCGCGGTACACATCAACATAGTCGGCTTGGTTGAATAGTTGCTGGACCAGTTCGCATTCTTGGCGAGTCTCGGCCAAATGTGTTTGAACGATCGCGCCGGTTTCAGCAGCCAGTTTGCCGGCGGATTCCAACAGCGGGCCGCTGCACGAAATCGCAAATCGAGGGGTCACGGCTGCCGAAACTCGGTTGCCGGCCGGAAACATCGATTGCAGCCTGGCAGCTTCGTCGATCAACTGGCCGGCAGAGCGGCAAAGGTCAGCGGGAGCTTGTCGGTCCATCAGAACTTGCCCGACTACGCCCCGCACTCCACGACCAGCCAACGTTTCGATCGCGGCGGCGGCCGATTCATGATGGACGGTCGCATAGGCGGCGACGCCTGTCGTGCCCACCGAAATCAACTGATCCACAACACGGTCCGTCATTGCACGGGCGAAGTCGACGTCCGCCCACTTCATCTCGCTCGGGAAGGTAACTTCCCCGAGCCACTGCAACAGCGGCATGCCGTGGGCCCCGATCAGATCGAATTGCGGCAGGTGCAGATGAGTGTCAATGAAGCCGGGTGAGATCAGAGCATCAGGTCCGCCGATGTCAAAGTGTTTTGGCGAATCACCCAAGTTGACTTCGGTGATGATGCCATCGTCAACGCGGACCGTTCCTGGTTGCGTGACGCACTCCTCAGAATCGTTCGCCAGTAACAGATGCCCAAATAGAATCACGGATCAAGGGCCTTAGGAACTTGGTCGGAAATAGCAGCGTCAACGATACACTCAGAAACACTCTCCCGAAGGAAGAACGATACCGCGCACCTATTTACGTAAGACTCTTTGACAGCGGGCATCGAAGTTCGGCTGTGGCGAGCGCGACAACTGGTTCGCTACTTGGTCGCGATGATCGCGTCGAGTTCGGCTTTCAAACGGGGCAGAATTTCATCGTAACCGAAGGCGCCGAGTGCTTCGGTGCCGCGTTTCAAGTTGACCTTGGCTGGGCCACACCACAGTCCCAAGTCCGCGTCGTCCGTTTCGCCGGGGCCGTTCACTCGGCATCCCATCACTGCAATGGTGATGTCGTAATCTTTCGCGTACGTCGACATCTCTTTGACGCTTTGCGCCAAGTCGATGAACGCTTCGTTTTCAACTCGCGAACAACTCGGGCAACTGATGATGTTCAGCGCCTTGTCGTCGAACTTGACCACGCTGCGGACACGTCCGGCGTAAATGTCGTCGATGATTTGCCGGCCGGCGTCGATCTCTTCGGGCTTGCGATCGTTCGGCAGCGTCAATGAAACTCGAACCGTGTCGCCGATGCCATGACCGATCAGTTGTTCGAAAGCAACGCGAGTTTTGATGACGCCTTCCGGTGGCATGCCAGCTTCGGTAACGCCCAAGTGCAATGGCACGTCGGGACGTTCTTTGGCGAATCGCCTGTTGACTTCGACTACCTTCGCCGGATCGCTGTCTTTGAGCGAAACGACATAGCGAGTGAACCCTAGCGAGTCGACGAACTCGCAGTGTTCGAGCGCGCTTTCGATCATTGGCGTGATCGAATCGTGCGCGTCATACTTTGCTTTTTTCGCAGGGTCGACGCTGCCACAGTTCACTCCGATGCGGATGGCACAATCGTTCTCCGCCGCTTGATCGATGATAAACCGCACCTTGTCTTGCCACGGTGTGTCGCGGCCATGGTGGTATAGGTGCCCGGGGTTGTAGCGGATCTTGTCGACGAAGGGTGCGACCAGTTCGGCCAGTTTGAAGTTCTCTTGCAAATCTACCGCCAAGTTTGCCGTTGTGCCTTGGCGAATTTCGCCGAGCGCTTGCGCGTCCTTGTCACTGTCGACTGCAATCCGAACGACACCGGCACCGGCCAGGCGATAGGCTTCGGCCTGCGCCACGGTCGCTTCGATGTTTTGAGTCTTGGTTGCCGTCATGCTTTGGACAGCGATCGGATTCCCGTCACCGACGACGATGTTTCCGATCTGAACGGCACGAGTTGGATTGCGAGTGATTTTCATGATTTATTTTGAATAGGAGGCAAGCATAAAGCTTGTCATGATTTGCCGAGAATCGCCAGTACCATTAGCGGCCCAGCAATGCCGCAGTGATCTCGGCGACTGCGGGGGCCATCTCGGCGTGAGCACGTTGCAGATTTCCCGCTCGTGAACTCGACAACCCACGTTGTTCCAGCTGCGCGACATTCTGCGACAACGCCTGCCATCCGTCCAGCAAATGGTCTGCCTCGGGTTGTAGTGCGGCAACGTCGGCGCGGCCGGCCAGCATTGCGTGCAATTGTTTCGCGTGCCGATAGACCTCGTCCGCGGCTGCCACGAAAGATTGGCCGAACGACGCCGGTTGCAGATATCGCTGGTACCGCCGGGTATCGGCCAAAAAGTACTCGCTTGACCCTTCGAGCGCTGCCGCGGCCCGCATCAGTGACGCCGGATCGAAATAGGCGCTGCCGCTGCTTACACCGAGCGCTTCGCGGAGCGTTCCAAGTTCATGATCGATGCCTGCGAGCAATGCGGGGTCGAGACGTTGGATTTTGGTGTAGATGCCGCGCAGTACGACCCAGTCCTTGTCGATCGGAATCAGTGCTGCGGCAAGCGGCTCGCGGCGAGTTCCTGCGGCAGCGGCTTCTTCCAATTCGCGGGCTTGGCGGAACATGCGTCGGCTGCCTTCCATGACGGCTGATTGTTCACGAAGTTCAAGGTTCACCATCGATCGAATCGTCAGTTGATCTAACAACTCGCCAAGACTGTGTTCCAATCGGTGCGCCGAAGCGACCAACGACTTTGTGTTCTGCGGCGGTGGCATCCATAACAATGCGTAAGTTTGGTCGCCACACTCGCGAATTCGATCGAGTCGCCGGGCGAGGTGGGGATCATTGATCGCATAAATGGATTCGCCAATTGGACTCCATCGACTCACGAATTCGGTAAACGACGTCATCACTTCCTCGTAGGTGACCGTGTCGATCCGGTCCGCTTCCTTCATCAACTGGCCGCGAATCAAACGGATGTCATGGCCGATGCGTTCCGACACCACTGGCGAGACACGTGCGATGGCCAAATCATCGACCAGCGTATCCATGTGCGTGGCGACGATGATCATCAGATCGTGCAGTCCATGTCGATCGAATTGTGGCTGCAGATTCAGCATCCGGCACATTGATGACACAAGCTGGTCGCACGACCGAACCGCTCCGGTGCATTGACTGGACAGACCGTCCTGGGATCGAAGGCCAAACGAAAGCTGACGCCATCGGGCATCGACTTCTGCGTAGGGAGCTGAAATTGCATCGAGCGAGGCCAGACCGTCACAACGCGCGATCAGAGCGCGAGTATCCGCGGAAACACGATAGGCTTCCGGGATCAGAGTTCGTACCGATGGGTTGTTCGTTGCAGCACTGCGCAACTCGCCGACCATGGGATCAAGGCTGCGGCTGAAGCTTACCAGTTTTTCGACAAAATCAGCCGCCTCGCGAGAACGGACGTTGATCGCGGGTGACGATTGACGGCGGCCCGTTTCGTTGCGACCCGGCTCAATACGACCCGGCTCAATACGACTGGGACGTTGCGGTCCTGTAAACTGGGGGTTGGTGCCGCGTGGATCCGGTCGGGGAGGGGTTTTGTCGTTTTGCTGAGACGCTTCTGCAATCGCCCGGAACAAGTCTTCGATCAACGCGCCGCGTTGGGCGGCGGCAGGCGATGCAAACAGCAACAGAATCAGAAGCGTCGTGTATTTTCGCATTGCGTCAAATCTTGATCGAAGAAAAGAAGAGGGCGGCGATCAATCTTTGGTCGATCGCATCAAAGTCAGAGCGTTGATCAAGCAACGCAGCACCGTTTGCGTTGCTTCGATCTGTCTTGCCTGCCGGCCAACCGACTTCATTCTAAACGATCGCGCGTCACAGCGGACCGACCCATCGTCCATTCGATTGCAAGTGCCTACAAAAACCAACCCGTCAAATCCGTCCGGTGCGTCGGGTCCAAAATGACCGGTGATGGAGACGGCAAGGTCCGCTTCGGGAGTTTTGTCCAGGACACCCGCGGCCATTTGCCGGGCTACTGGATCGCTGACCGCGGTGTGCCGGTCAATGTCCACAGCGCTGACACCGATCCAGCGGACCTTGGTGTCGTTGCGATACGTGACCGCTGATCCGCAAAGCCACTCAGAAACGCCCGGTATCTTGCCCAATTCGCACGCCACCATTCCGCACGTGCAGCTTTCGGCAAATACGATGCGGCACTTTGCCTGGGCAAGCCGGCCGACGGTTTCGGTGGCCAGCTCGCGCAGTGATTCGGTCAGCGATGATAAATCATCCATCGACGACGACTACCAGCCGATGCCGATCGATACGCCGCCGCTACGGTAAGCTGGATAGCCACCGCGATACGATGGGTAACCGTATCCGTAACCTCGATAGCCGCTGCCATAGTAGCTGCTGCCGTAAGGTTGGTATCCGCCGGTACCAATGTTGACCGAAACGGCTGGCCGATAGGCGCGAACGGAATAGGCCGGCGCGATCACAGGAACTCGGCGGACGATAACGGGGGCCGGTGCGCGATATACGCTTCGTGCTTGCCGGCGAGCGTATCCGCGGCCACCAAAAGCATCAGCATCCGCAGCCAACGATACGGACGTGATCACAGCGAACGCTGCCAATAGATATTTCAACATTCAGAAACTCCTAGATTCGAGGAGTGTCTATTGTCTATCCCGCGTCAATATTGAACAACCGCCCGGTCTATTTGAGCCGCAAACGCGTGTGTTTTGACGTCTGGCGGGTGAATCGTGGGGCCAAGCGGTCCCTAACGGCGAGTTTGGCCGGGAATCGCCGTCGACGCGACCGTTTGCAAGCTAGGAAGCACAACGCCTCGTTTACGAGCCTCATATTGCAGAGCTCGCTCGAAGTACGGAAAGGGAAACGCAGCATTGCGCTTCATCGCATATTGCTGGACTGCGATCACCAAACGGGCCTCGAGTTCCTTGTTTTCGACCTTTTTGATCACCAGGGCAAGGTAGTCGCGTTGGTCTTGGCGAGTCGCCCGCAATTGGTTGATCAGCCGATCCGACAGGTTCGCTGTTGGGTTGAATGACGAGATCGCACCCGAGGGAGTGACAATTTGAGCTTGCGCCGATGTTTGCACTCCGATGGTCAGAAAAACGGCGATCGCGGCACTGATTCCGATCCGGCGAGTGTGATTGATTGTCGTTCGCATCGCTGATGTCCCCAAAACTGATCCGTTGTGGCTGCGGCTGAGCTCGATTGTGTGTCCAGGAAGTACCAAGCGGCGGCCCGAGAATGCAAGACGAGACCCGATAGATGGAGGTTTGGGTGGTTTGGCGAATTGATGAGGTCGCCTTTTATTTCTGTCTGGTCTGGTCAGGCCGATTGTGTGCACCGCAGCGAATGGGAAGCCGAAAGAACGAGGGTGAGCGAGGTGGCGAACGGATCGCACCGCAGCACTCAAATGAAACAACCATTTCCGCCCCACCGGGCGGGCATAAAATCGGAAGGATTCCGCAATGTATCGTTGGCTATTGATGGGGTCGCTCGCGGCCCTTCTTGTCGGATCGACCGGATGCCTGCACCACAATGTGCGAGGCGGCGGGTGTCAGTCAGGCAGTTGCAACACGGGCAGTTGCAACACTGGTTCGTGTGGCGACACTTCGTGTGGCGGTTGCAATGACTGTGGCAGCAACACGTCGACGGGCGTATTGACCCGAATGAAACAGAAGCATGCTGCGAATAGCTGCAACAGCTGCAATGGCAACTGTGGTAACAGCGGTTTGCTGGGCCGTTTGGGGTCGATGACCGGAATGGGATGCTGCAACGGCGGATCCCGTACCGGATGCCAAGCTGGGCCTCTGGGCTGGCAACAAGGCGGACTCGATTACAGCTCGCACTTGAACCCAGGTCTATTGGGACACAACGCGGGTAACGCGATCAACAGCCAACCATTCACCGCCGGCCCACCAACCGGACAAGTCGCTTACCCGTACTACAGCGTACGTGGACCACGTGACTTCTTCATGGACAATCCGCCAACCATCGGCAACTGATCCGATTCGTCGGAAACCAGATATGCGAACCTTTGTTGGTTCTCAACACACTAACGACCAGCGGGACCGGTTCCCGACTGGTCGTTGTTTGTAGAATCAGGCGGCTTCTTTGCCTGTTTCGAAACAGAATCCAGTACCAGCGCAAACTTCACAGCACACTCGCACCCAGAGCAGCACCGTGGCATCTGACTTTCGGCTGAAAGAACAGCTTCCCAACCTGACCGAAGAAATCCTGGCGACTTATACGCCCGAAGACTCGATCAACCATCTTGGGCACTGCGCGCTGCCAAGCTATACCGGGGTGGTCGAGATTCTGTTGAACATCAAAGACATTCTGTATCCCGGCTACCGCCGCAAAGTCGGTTTGCACAAAGGCAATATCCGCTACCACGTCGGTGGTCTTGTCGACACGCTTCACGATCAATTGACGACTGAGATCGCGCGTGCGTTACGGCACGAAGACCGAGTGACGGCCAAACACAATGACTGCGAAAGCGACATTGATTTCGAAGCCAAAGGTCAAGCGATGGCAATCGAATTGCTGAAGTGCTTGCCGAAGCTTCGTCGCACTCTGGCCACCGATGTCCAGTCGGCCTACGACGGTGACCCTGCCTGCCAGACGACGGACGAAGTCGTGTTTTGCTATCCCGGATTCGAAGCGATCACCGTCTATCGGATCGCGCACGAATTGGTGCGACTGGATGTGCCCTTCATTCCACGAATGATGACCGAGTGGGCTCACAAGGAAACCGGCATCGACATTCACCCCGGTGCGACGATTGGTGACTACTTCTTCATCGACCACGGCACCGGTGTCGTGATCGGCGAGACTTGCGAAATCGGCCAGCACGTCAAGCTCTATCAAGGCGTGACCCTGGGCGCGCTCAGTTTTCCAACCGACAACGAAGGTGCGCTGATTCGCGGCCAGAAACGGCACCCCACGATCGAAGATCACGTGGTGGTTTACGCGAACGCGACGATTTTAGGCGGAAGAACGATCGTGGGCCACGACTCGGTGATCGGTTCAAGTGTTTGGATTACCAAATCCGTATCCCCTTATACCACTGTGGTACTTGAAAAACCGCAACTGAAAGTCCGCGGCGCATCGTCGGATAACGATATGTTCGAGCACAACTCCAACTTCCAGATCTAAGATCCTGAAAGTTGGAGAGTCGCAAGGTCGGACGACCTTTCAATATTGTCGCACGCCAGAGATCGTAGTCGGCTACACCTCGACTGGCATTCTCGGCGTCGCGACAAAAGCGTTCAGGCGAGATACTTGGACGGATTCGACCACGAACGTCAAACGATGGTTGGGCTGTATTTCACCACGGATGAATTCCAGGATGTCGGTGCATACCGCAGGCGTGACCATAACTTCGAGCCGCACTCGCGGAACTGCCGCGATTGAGTCTCCGTCAATCTGTTGTTTGCCCACACCGCGACAATCGACCGATGTGTAACCCGTCGCGCCGCGTCTGGCGAACTCGGCCGCCAACAACGGTTCAATTTCGGGATCCGTCATCAACGTGATGCGTTTGATTGAGCATAGGCCTTTGCGACGAGCAGCGTCCTGGTGAGAGGTTAGTGGTTGATGCTCGTCCAATCCAATGACTCGGAATACGAGTCCCGCTTGCTCGAAATCCTCGGTCACCTCGTGAAGCTTGTCCATCACGGTGTGGTCGACGAATTCCGTTTCAGACAAGTCGAAATCAATGTTCTTGCGTTCCAGCAAGCCTGCGCTTTCGATCAAACGTCGGATCGGGATCCAGTTACTGAACACCGCCGACTTGTAGGCAACTAGGTGTACTGTTTTGCCGTCATCGCCGGCAATTTCCACGTCGGGTTTGAACAGCGAACGCACGGGGACGCCATTGGACAGGTGGATGATCGCCTTGGCCGCGATTCCGATGGCAATACCGATCAACAAGTCTGTGGCCAACACGGAAACTAAAGTGATCACGAAGATGATCAACTGTTCGCGGCCGATTCGCCACGCGTTCATGAACTCATGGGGGTGAGCCAAACGGAATCCTGTATAGATCAGCATCGCGGCAAGAGCAGCCATTGGGATGCGGTGCAGGATCATCGGGATGATCGCAACGCAAACGAGCAAGAACATGCCGTGCCAAAAATCGGCAAAGCGAGTTCGCGCGCCGTTGTCGATGTTTGCTTTGCTACGAACAATTTCTGAAATCATCGGCAAGCCACCGACCATTGACGCACAAAGATTGCCTGCACCAACGGCGATCATGTCGCGGTCCATGTTTGTCTTCCGACGCCAAGGGTCGATCAAGTCGACCGCTTTGGCGGACAGCAACGATTCCAAGCTGCCGATCACAAAGAACATAAACACCCATGTCCAAGCTTTGGGTTGCCGAAGCGCCGAGAAGTCTGGTGTCGTGATCTGGTCAAACATGCCAAACACGCGATCAGGCATCGCAACGAGATACTGTTCACCGAGCTGGTAGTCGTGATGCTGAAGCGTGTAGCTGTGCGCATGCATCAAGTCGAAAATCATGCCCATCGGAACTGCGACTAGCAACACGATCAGCGGCGATGGAAAGAGCTTGGCGAATGAGAATTTTCGACCGACTTGCGGCCACAAAAACATGATTAAGATACTGACCACGCCGATCGACGCGATCGCCGGGTTTGCTTCGGCAACGTAGTTCGGAATATTCCTCAGCATTTCCAGCGGCCCGCCTGATGCCGTGACGCCGAGCGCTACTGGAACCTGTTTTGCGATGATGATCACACCGATCGCTGCCAACATGCCGTGGACTGCCGAGACCGGGAAAAACTCGCCCAGGATCCCTGCGCGAAAGAACCCAAAGCAGACCTGCAGGACCGCTGCCGCGACACCGACCGCAAGCGCGGCGCGATAGGCGCTCACGTCGGCTTCTGACCATCCGCCCGCGATGCCGTCGCCACCAAATGCTTCGATGCATCCGATCGCGATGACGATCAGACCAGCGGCGGGGCCTTTGATCGTCAGTTCAGAATTACTGATCACAGTCGCGACGATCGAGCCCACGATTGCAGTGAAAATACCTGCGATGGGCGGATAGCCGCTGGCGATCGAGATGCCTAAACACAGAGGAAGCGCGATCAAGAAGACCAAAAAGCCTGACACCATGTCAGCCTTGATGTACTTGACAAATCCCGCGGCATTGCCCTTGGGAATTTCTCGATCGTTCGATGGAGGTACGTTCATGGTTGTGGGGTTTCGATGTGGCCGGGTGGGGTAAGAATGAACGAATCGCTGTTGGATTCGTTCGAATGGTATTCGCGCTCTTGGTGTATTGACTCAATCGTTTCATTGGCGTCATCGGAATGGTCGACGACTTCGTCCGCTTCCTC
Organism: Rubripirellula reticaptiva; assembly: GCF_007860175.1. NCBI lineage: Bacteria > Pseudomonadati > Planctomycetota > Planctomycetia > Pirellulales > Pirellulaceae > Rubripirellula > Rubripirellula reticaptiva. The sequence continues at coordinate 868,380 of NZ_SJPX01000003.1, forward strand.
GACATCGATCGTCATCGGGTTTTGTTGTCGTTGTTCCGACAACTCGTTCGCCGCGTGATATCGAGATGCGACGCCGGGTTGCGGAACTAGCCCGCCCCCGATGATCAGAACGCTTAGGACCATCACAGCGATCCGTTCGGATAGTCTGGCATGCATCGGAATCAAAGTCGCATTGGATCGTCCGGTAAAGATTCGGAAGTACGCCAGCATCACCGTGATGCCGCAGAAAGCCGCTGCGATGACGACCATCGTGCCGACCAGGGGATAGACTTCGACGGCGCCTTCAATCAGCAATTCCATGCCGACGAATCCGACCGTAAACGGGAACCCAATTGACGCTAGTCCGGTCAGCAGGAAGAAACCTGCCAACGTTGGCATCTGACGATTGAGCCCGTGAAAGTCAGCCAGTGATATCCGCGAGATTCTCGCTTCGATCGACCGCAGCGTGATACCAAATCCGGTCAACGACATTCCCACCGACAACCAAACGCAAAGTGCACCGGTCAAACCGATCGGTGTGACCAATTCCAATCCAACCAAAACCAGCGATGCTTGGCTTAGGAACAGGAAACAAAACATTCGGCGTGCTTCTTTCTGCACCAGTGACATCGCACCCCCATAGACCGCAGTCGTCAACGACAAAATTGCAATGCTTTGCAGCGCCCAAGACGGCGCGATCGGTAACACAAAACGCATGACGGCGTAGGCACCGGTCAGCGGAGTCACAAACAGGATGGCGGTGCCAAAGGTGGCCTTTTCAAACAGGTCGGTCATCCACAGATGTAGCGGTGCGATTCCGCTGCGGATCAGCGCAGCGGCGGTCAGCAAAGCACCGGGAATCAAGACGGCTTCGGACGAACTATCCGTGAATTGAAGTGAGGCCCAGCCCAGCACCAACAAAATGACGAACGCAAACATGTGCAGCGCGTAGATGCGAGTGCAACGACTTCGACGTTCTAATTCGATATAAACTGGCACCGTGGCGGCAGCCATCAACGCAACCAAAGTCCACGATGCACGACAACTGAACGTTGCCAGCAGAATCGCCTCCGAAACCAGCGTCGAGGTCAACGAGAAACGTGGCGCCTTGGTACGCAACGTCGACATCACAACCACCAAGTGAATCAATGCACCCAGTGGCAACAAGAATGCGCTGAGTTCATCAACGACGAATACTTCTTGGTCAAAGAGCCAATTGATGAACGCCCAGTGATCGTGCGCTTCGAAGGTTCCCAGTGTGACAAAGTCAATCAACTCACCCACCGTCAAGGCGAATGTTAACGCACAGAAAGCAACAGCTTGGCGAAGCGAATTTTCGGGATGCGCAAAGAAACGAATCCAGATTGCGCCCAAAAGTGGAATCAGAATCGATGATTCTAGCCACGGGAAATGCAACTCACCCATCTTAGGTCTTCCTCCCGGTTGATTCCGGATGCAATTCGGCTTTGTCGGATTCACGCGACTCTTCGTGAGATATCCAATCGGTTGTGGCACGCTCCCATGAATCGAAACGTTGGAAGATTGAAACAAAGGGCGCTACAATCCATTGGTCAAGCGCCGTGTCCATGAACCCGCGGCCAAACCCAAATCGATAGCACCATCGTTCTAGCCAGACGGGTATCCATTGATCGATTCGTGATCGGGAAGTCGGCAATCGGCTACCCAATGCGTTTTCCATCGTTTGGTAGTCACGCAGCAACGTCGGAGCACGCAACAACTGCATCGTTCGCATGCAAGCGTGGCCGACGATGTGGATCAACGCCAAGTATTGGAACCCCAAACCGATTTCGACCACGATGATGCCGACCTGTGTCAGCGACGCATAAGCAAGCGAAACTTTCACGTCGTGTTGGACTCGCGACATTAACGCCCCACTCGCCGCTGACAAAACACCCAGCGTTATCACCATCACACGTAGCGTCATCGAGACATCGAACAGCGGACTGACCCGCAGCAACAGATAGGCACCTAAGTGAACCGACAGCGCGCCATAGAAAATGGCACTCGACGGTGTCGGTCCTTCCATTGCGCGAGGCAACCAGCCCGAGAACGGAAATAATGCCGACTTGCCGGCGGCAGCAACCAACAACAACGTGCCAACAAACAGTGCTTGTTGAGGTGTGACAGCAGCCGTCCCGTCTGGCCAAATGCCACTGCTCATCAAGCCGCCAAAGTCACCTTGGCCGGTCATGTGGTGTATCGAAAGAGCGGCGATCAAAAACGCAGCATCCGACAATCGATAAATCGACCAAACTCGCTGTCCGCTACGAACCGGTGTCTCGCGTTCGTCAAAGTACGCGACCAACAGAGCGGATGACAAACCGACCATTTCCCATCCGACGAACAGCGTTTCAATGGTCCCGGCTAACGATGAGGTCACCATGCCGGTAAAGAACATCGCATAGTACAAAAAGAACCGCGCATAGCCCGCTTCGCGGTGCAAATACCGGCGTGTGAACGAACCGACCACGCCGCACAGCACGCACGACAGAATCACAAACGGAACGCTCAACCGGTCAAACACGAACTTCAAGTGAAAATGAAAATCGTGTTGCGGAATGGTCACCCAGTCGCCCCATTCGATCGGAACGTAGCGTGTGCCCAAAACCAACATCATCGCCAAAATTCCGATCGCAGGAATTAGCGAAAATAAGACCGACGCCTGCGTTAAACGGGAAATCGAGCTCTCGTTTAGCGGGCGTCCTGACAGCGCAGACAGCCCCAGAATGGCAAGCAAAATAGCTGGACTCGCGACAACAGCAGTCCCTAGCAATTGGAAGACAATTTCAGTCGTGTTCATTTGCCACCTCGATTCGACTCGAGGTCATTGGAAGGTTCGGTTGCGAACGCAGCACCGATCGAAGCAAAGCTTCGGTGTTCGCGGCGGTTGCCGTACCAATCCATGGACGACGACGCCACCGGTAGTGTGTCGGTGGTTGGGACATAAGTTTGAAAGCGTCCGTCGTTAAACACTTTGATCGCCGAAGTTTCACCATCGAAAACAGCCAGCTGAACCCAGCGTCCGGTCACCAATCGATTGATTGTTTCGTTGTTTTTCATGATCGAGAGCATTTTTTGCGGTGTGGTTTCGATCACAAAGAGCATCCGCATCGGTTCGTGGATCTCGATCATCTGCTGTGACAATCCGGGACGCAGATCGCTGGACGCGCCAGTCATCACGCCCAACATCGACGAGATATTGTGGGGTAGTTTCGATCCGCAACCGTAGCCTTCGTTGTCAACGGTCGAGAAATAGTACTCCAGCCCGATGCCTGCACAGACGGGGATCGCGGCGGCTAGGATCCGAGCCAAAATGGTGGCGTCATCGTCGTCGATGGCTGGATCGTAAGACGTCAAGAACGACCGTCGATCCAGGAACAGTCCCTGACTCCATTCGCGTCGCCCCACCAACACCATCGCCGAGGTCGCGTGGTTGTATTCGGGCCGAGCTTGGGAAAGATCCTCGGATCGCTGCTCGACATGTTCGAGAGCTAACTTGGGTGTCATATCCAAGGGAGCGGATTCGAACCGTCGCGATCGTTCATGAGCGTTTCGAGCTCGAGCCTCGTCAACAGATGCTTCGATGCGACGGAACAGATTGCGATGCGAACGTGGCAACAAGTCCAAGTCATAGTACTGGACTGCATCGCTGCAGGTATTGTGATAGGCACCCACAAAGCGAACGTCGTCGGTCAAGTTGATGCCGCGCTGGGCCACGATGGCACGGACTCGCGAATCGTTCGCCATCATGCAAAACGCTCGTGCATTCGGACCTCCACGGCCACCGCTGCAAGCGCCGCAATTGTAGGCCGATTCATGCGGATTATTCAGGCTGCTTGATCCGTGGCCAAAGAACACCGTGATCGGAGGGAAGTTTTCGACCATGCCGATGTCTTGCAAAATTCGCACGACAATCGTTGCCATTTCGGGCAAGCTGTAGCCGAGTGCGTCGAAGTCCTGCCCCGGTTCCTCGGTGATCCGTTCAATGTGCAACTCGGTTGCTGGCGGACGGGTGAGCGACCCGACAAGTTCGCGAATCTGCGCCGTCAATCTTGGCGCCAAAATTCGTGCGACCAACGGAAACGTCGCTAGCGCACCAAAGATGCCGGTGATCCATCCGCCCAGCATGGTTCGTGAACTAGCGTGGACCTGGTGAGTCACGGTTCCGATGCGGCGACGGCGTTGAGCACGTTTTTCGTTGTCTTCGACCGACGAGAACAAGGGTTCTTCGCGGACATAGTGCTGGGGCGTGATCACGTTCGGGCAAAGCGGCCGATAATTGGCGTGGTCTGCACCTTGGTAATACATCGCGACCGCATAGAAACCGGCCGCCGAAGAAGTCTCGCACTGCGGGTCGACTTCTTCGAGGTGCCGACGAATCGATTCTTCGCGATCGTCGATGCAGAAGATCGCTTGATAGGCGGGTGGCGATTTGGCTTCGGTTTTCGCTCGCGCGGCGACACGTTTTCCGTGGATTGCCAGAGCGTCGAGAGCTTCGGTTCGGTAGTGTTTTTCATATGCCAGGTGAAGGATTCGTCGCCGATCGAGTTCCGAAAAAGCTTCGATTTCGCTGATCAATCGTTGCCACTGGGGCGATGACGTCGTCAGCAATTGTGCGGGCATCCAGCCACCGGTTTGTGCCAGTTGGAAAACGGTATAGGTCCGCTGTTCGACCGAGGCAATCGGCGTCGCCGACGCTTTGGCCGAGGCATGAGTATGAATTTCACGCAGGTCTTCGGTGCCGTACAGTCGCTTTCCTGCATCGGCGATCGCGTGACGTTCTAAGATCAAGTGGATCGCAAGGTACTCGTCCAACGATCCCGCCGGTGCCGGCTTTGGAAAGAACGGCGCGGCGGTTTCCATTTGCCAGATCATTCCAGCCCAACCGCGCATCGCCAGCAACGTTTCGCCGATGTACTCGTCCTGTTCGGCTTCGTCGATGCCGAGCATCTCAATCGACTGTGCAATCGAATCGTGCGCGTCCCACTGGCCGTTCGCAATCGCCCGCAATTCGTCTCGGATCGGTTTCATCCAGGTAGGCATCATCGAAAACGGCTGCAGAAACAGCTTTGCAAACGAAACTGCGAATCCTTGTTCTCGCTCGGGCAACGACAGGCCGGCAAAACCTTGATCGAGGAAACAGCCGCAAAAGCGAATCAGTGTTTCATGAACCGGTTGGTCGGTATCGATGCCGGTTGCCGCTAACAGAAGGTCGCGGTGTCGCAACTGTTTTGGCATCGACGGGGTCGCCAAACCAGCCTGTTCGACTCCGCGGTGACAAACCGTCCACAACAGCTCTAGAACGAACGCGGTCCATTTCGCGGGCGACCAGAACTCGATGTTGTGGTCGCGAAACTTGGCTAGCAGCGACTGCAACATCGCTGCGTCTTCACTGCTAAGTGGCGTCGTCGGTGCCGCGTTCGGGGGGCGGCTCTTAGTGTCGTTGCCGGCTCGGTGACGAAGCACCCAACTACGAGTGCTGGCGACGACCTGTTCGATGTCGCGAGTCGAAACAGAGTCGTTGAACTTGCGAAGCAAATCAGATTCGGCCAACAACCATGTCAGTTCCGCGTCGGGGACTGCGTGAGGCGGCATTTGCAACATAGAAAGTCGCAGCGTGTAGCGAGTTCCGAAAGTTGCAATCAGGTCATCGGCTTCGTCGCCCAGATCCGTTAGCAGCACGTCGCATACATCGTCGATGCAGATCCGTCCGCGGCTCAGGGCGTCACGATAACGGGCTTCGGACAAATACGGTTCGCAGTGATACATCGAACCGCCCACCAACACCGCGTCTTCGAAGGGCAATTCTTCGAACGAATGCAGAGTGTTGTGGTGGACGAAGATCGAGATCGGGCCTTGTGACGGCAAGTAGTGCGTCGCGTGGTGAATCGACTCTTTGATTCGTTCCACTCGGTCGTTCGACACCACGCCAGCGACGTCGCCGTCTGCCGAAGTTGCCAATGAATCTTGGGAAGAGAGTGCATTGGAAGGAAATTCGTGCATGCTAGAAGGGCTGCGAGAGGATCGGCATTGTCGCGGCTCCGTCGATCCGGCTCCACGCAATTCCTTTCACAATGCACGCCATGTGCCAACCGCCATCATGCACGAAGGCGGCAATCGATTTCACAGCAATTCGCCGCAGAAGAAATTTTCGAAATTTCGCCGCCACGCGTTAGAAAACGAAACACTGCAATCGTCTGCATTCGGCGTGCAAATAGTTGCACGCTGGATTCTGCATGCTGAGCTCGCTGGCAAGAAAGGCCTGCAGCCGATTGCAACGCCGATCAGATTCGCAGGTCCCAAACAGGTTAGCAGCCTGTGGTAATTTGGGTTGCCAGTTGGTCACATGCCTAGGTCAGCGAAAAGTGGCGTGCTGAGGTAGCGTTCGCCCAGGCTGCACATGATCGTGACGATTCGCTTGCCCTTCATTTCGGGGCGTGCGGCGACTTGAGCGGCGGCCCACATGTTAGCGCCGCTGCTGATCCCGCCGACGATGCCTTCCATCTTGGCCAGCTTGCGGCCCCATTCAAATGCGTCGTCGTCATTGCACTGGATCACATCATCAATGATCGAGACGTCCAAGTTCTTTGGTACGAAGCCCGCACCGATGCCTTGAATGCGGTGCTTGCCGGGGCTACCGCCACTGATCACGGGTGAATGAGTGGGCTCGACGGCGAAAGCTTTGAAGTTTGGGTTTTGTTTTTTTAGGAATCGAGCGACGCCAGTGATCGTTCCGCCTGTTCCAACACCTGCGACGATTGCATCAATGTCGTGACCGCTGTCTTCCCAAATTTCGGGACCCGTGGTCGCTTCGTGGATCGCAGGGTTCGCAGGGTTTTCGAACTGCTGAGGCATGTAGGCACCAGGCGTGTTGTTGACCAATTCGCCCGCACGATTGATCGCACCCTTCATGCCTTCGCCGGCTGGCGTTAGCACCAAGTTTGCGCCCATTGCTCGCAGCAACGCCCGACGTTCGACCGACATCGACTCGGGCATCGTCAGCGTCAACTTGTAGCCTTTGGCCGCGCAAACAAACGCCAACGCGATGCCGGTGTTGCCGCTGGTCGGTTCGACGATGTGAGTGTCTTTGTTGATCAGCCCATCACGTTCGCCCGCCGCGATCATGGCCGCGCCGATGCGATCTTTGACGCTATTGAGCGGGTTGAAGAATTCGCACTTTGCAAACACCGTCGCACCGCCGCTGGGGATCAAACGATTGATCTGGACCATCGGGGTGTCACCAACTGCCTTGGTTACGTCAGAGAAGGTATTGCCTCGTGCCATGTCCATGCTCTCGCGAAAGTTCAACGTTTGGGAAATGTTCTGTCGTTGCCTCGCGCATCAAAGCGACGAGGCGATTCAACCTATTTGACGGTCCATGTGTCGCCAGCCGAAAACAGCTTGTCTAGGTCGCCTTCGCCCTTGGTCGACTTGGCCGTTTCAACTTGAGCGTTGATTTGGTCGTCGTACGTTGCTACACCTTCAACGGCTCGCAGGACGCCGATCGGTTCAGGCATTTCGGGGTAACTCATTCGAGCCAGCATCATGTGGATCGATGGGTTCGGCGCCTTTTCGTCGTGGATCAGCAAGTCGTCCGCTGGCACATCGGCGGTATTGACGATTTCCAGGTGGTTGCCAACCAAACGAATGCCCTTTTTGCCTTCGTCAAAGATCAATGGTTTGCCATGCTGCAGCTCGATCACGTTTTGAGCACGCTGTTTCTTTTCTTGGGCGTACGCCATCGCACCGTCATTGAAGACATTGCAGTTTTGGTAGACCTCGACCAGTGACGTGCCTTTGTGAGCGGCCGCGCGAGCAAGCGTTTCGCCAAGGTGTTTGACGTGCGCGTCGATGCTGCGAGCAACAAAGGTTGCTTCGGCAGCAAGGGCTAGCGAAAGCGGCATGATCGGGTGATCGATCGATCCCATCGGCGTGCTCTTGGTGATCTGACCTTCCTTGCTGGTCGGGCTGTATTGACCCTTGGTCAAACCGTAGATGCGGTTGTTGAACAGCACGACGTTGACGTCGATATTTCGGCGCAGCATGTGGATGAAGTGATTGCCACCGATCGACAAGGCATCGCCGTCGCCCGTGATCACCCACACCATCAGGTCGGGACGAGTCGATTTCAGGCCCGTCGCGAAACCTGGCGCACGCCCGTGAATCGAGTGCATGCCGTACGTGTTCATGTAGTACGGAAAACGGCTGCTGCAGCCGATGCCGCTGATGAAGACGATCTTTTCGCGAGGCACGCCGAGTTCCGGCAATACCTTTTTCATTTGAGCTAGGATCGAATAGTCGCCACAGCCGGGGCACCAACGCACGTCTTGGTCGGATGCGAAGTCGGCAGCTTTCAGTACAGGAAGGGACATGGAGAGCAGTGCTAGGTTTTGAGTGTTAGATGTTGGGTTGAAACAGGCGAATCAGCGGTCGAGATTGACCAGGTGATTCACTATTCGTTTTCAGCGGCGACCACGATCTCGGTAAACCGTTCGACCAGCTCGGTGACTGAGAATGGTTTGCCTTGAACTTTGTTGATGCCGATACAGTCGACCAAGTGTTCTGAGCGTAACAACATTCGCAGTTGTCCCGAGTTCAGTTCTGGCACAACGACTTTCTTGAACGACTTCAACAACTTGCCAACGTTCGCGGGCATCGGGTTGAGGTAACGCAAGTGAATGTGGCTGATCTTGTGGCCAGCTTTTCGGACACGGTCCACTGCCGTATGGTTCGAACCATACGTGCCTCCCCACGAAACAACTAATAAATCGCCTGTCTCCGCGCCGAACACGTCTTGTGGCGGCACTCGGTCAGCAATCATCTTGACCTTCGCTGCTCGCGTATCCGTCATGTGCTGGTGATTGTCGGGATCGTAACTGACATTGCCCGTCACGTCTTCTTTTTCCAAACCACCGACGCGGTGCATCAGTCCAGGTGTTCCTGGGACCGCCCAAGGACGAGCCAAGTTTTCGTCTCGCTGGTACGGCTTGAAAGCCGTCTCGCCGTCGCTGCCTTCGGGGTGAGTGATTTTGATCTTCGGCAGATCCGCGATCTTCGGTATTCGCCACGGCTCGCTGCCGTTGGCGATATATCCGTCCGACAAAATGATGACCGGACACATGCACTCGACCGCCAAACGCCAGGCTTCGATTGCAATGTCGAAACAATCGCCAGGCGAACGTGGGGCGAGGACTGGCAGCGGAGATTCGCCGTTGCGGCCAAACATCGCCTGCAACAAATCGCTTTGCTCGGTCTTCGTCGGCAAGCCAGTGCTAGGACCACCGCGTTGGACGTCGATGATGATCATCGGCAATTCAAGAATCATGCCCAATCCCATCGCTTCGCCCTTGAGCGCGATGCCGGGACCACTGCTGGCCGTGACCGCCATCGATCCACCGAACGCTGCGCCGATCGTCGAACAGATCGCTGCGATTTCGTCTTCGGCTTGGAAAGTACGTACGCCAAAGTTCTTGAACTTCGTCAACTCGTGCAGAATGTCACTGGCCGGCGTGATCGGATAAGTGCCGTAGAACATGTCTTTGCCGCTGATCCGCGACGCAGCGACCAAGCCCATTGCGATCGCTTGGTTACCCATGATGTTTCGGTACGTGCCAGGAACCAGTTCGGCGGCTTCGACTTGATAGCTCTCGCCGAACGCTTCGGTAGTTTCGCCGAATGCCCAACCGGCGCGTAGAGCAGCCACGTTTGCTGCGGCGACGTCTGGTTTCTTGCCAAACTTGGCTTCGATGAAACGCAAGGTCGGTTCAAGCGATCGGCCAAAGAGCCAGTACACCAACCCCATCGCGAAGAAGTTCTTGCAGCGATCGGCAAGCTTGACGCCTAGATCGAAACTCGACACCGCATCGCGAGTCAGCGTGGTCATCGGAACTTTGACGACGCGATAGGTTTCTTCGATCACGCTGGCGTCCAGCGGATTCGATTCGACTTTGGCGAGCTTGAATTCTTTATCGTTGAATCCGTCTTCGTTCGCGATCAGGATCCCCCCCTTGCGCAGGTCACTGAGGTTGGTGACCATCGCCGCCGGGTTCATCACAACAAGCGCGTCCAGGACATCGCCGGGCGTGAAGATCTCTTCGCTCGCAAACTGGACCTGAAATCCCGAAACACCGGCCCGAGTACCGCGAGGTGCGCGGATTTCGGCGGGGAAGTCGGGGAAGGTGGCGACGTCATTCCCAGCCAGCGCGCTGGTATTGGTCAATTGCGTGCCCAGCAATTGCATGCCGTCGCCAGAGTCACCGGCCAAACGCACGGTGATGCCGGATACGGATTGAACGTTTTTGATAGTCGTGGGGGAGGAAGCCGTCATGGAGTGCTCGTGATGCCGCCGTCACCGAAGACCGGATGGTCGCTGGTGGTGGGGCCGTGTTTAGGCGTGAGTGTGAGGGACTTTAGGGGTTGTATCGAATGTTCCGGATCAAGAACTTACCGAAATTCTATAATTCGCGGGCGTTTTGGTAACGGGTTGGCGACCGATTCTGTCATCGGAACGCTGTTTTTCCCGAAAAAAGCTGGTTCAAGAGTCCTGCAGGCTGCCGGAATCGCTATGCCAGCGTCACGAAAATCGCAGTTCCTGCCGTTTGACGTTTACAGCACGGTTTAATCCTTTGTGCTGACCAAGACGGCTTCGCCCCACAAGCTTGGGTCTTCGATGACGGGGTATTCAGGCCCAAGTGCCATCGTTTGCCAGCCAAGTTCTCGGTCGATCACGGCAAAGTACAGGCTGACGCGAGGCTGGTCCGACGGGTCAAAGCCGGTCATCGCGTCGGCTGGAACAAAGCCTGACATTTCGTATCCGTCATGGCGTGGCAAACCGACGATCTTTAGTTGGCCAGGACTAATCGCTTTGGGGTGCAAGCGAGCTCGGTTGATTGGGATCATCGCCGCGGTAGCATGTTCGCGTTTAGGGCCACCCCCGGCCGGCATGAACAGGAATCGATGGCAATATTGAGTCGCTCGGTGGATCAGCGGGCTGCAACGCGTATCGATCCAAAAGTGAAATCCGTCACTATCTTCCAGTCGCGAGTCTCGGCACCAGGGCAATTGGCGTTTTCCATTGACGCTGATCTGAAGCCCGATTCCGGCTTTGCACCAAGCCATCCGAACGTCGGCAAAAACGGGTCGGTCGCCAAGGGCACCCAGCGACGGCAAACGACATTCCGGCGGCAACTTCAGTCCTTTGCTGGACCAAGTGCACGGATTTTCCTGCAAATTCAGTTCAAATCGAAACAAAAAGCTCGGGTCGATCAGTGATTGCGTTTTCAGTTCGTCCAGCGGTCCGTCTCGCGCGAGTGAAAAGGTGACAAATCAGTCTTAGTCCTTGAAAGATTAGTTTGACGGCTAGCCAGACAATCGGCCAGGACACTGGACCGAGATCCAGGATTACTGTGCCGCGACGCCACGACCGTTGTAAACGGAACACGAAAACCCGCAATCTTTGGGGGGTGAGCATGAAAGCAAGTTCACTAACTAAATCCGTCCTAGCGTTGATTTAGGGCATCGTTTCTGAATTTCTACTTTTGCGACGGCTACATTCCATGGGTTATACGGGCTACACCTCCAAACGTCCTCGATCGATTCTTGTGATCGTTGGTGGTCTCGTTGCAACATTTTCGCTAGTCTTTGGCGCGTTTTTCGCGACGCCACAGCTTCATTATGCGTTGACGATGGATCCAACGCCCGTCGAAATGACTTGGCAAGAACTTGTAGAAAACGGTCTGACCGACAACGCGCACGTTCGCTTGACCGACGTCGCGATGCTATCCGAAAACCCGCTTGATGGTTTTGATGGACTTCCGGGACTGGATCAACGCGAACAACAAGCGATGTTCTTGCAAACATTCGCAGGTGAGAAATCGCCGCTGATCGTTGCTCCGACAGGTGACGCCGCCAACTCGGTGACCACGCCCGCCAGAATTGTCGTCCCCTACTTTGTGTCGTCGATCGAATCCGCTTATGAAGAAACGTTGACGTCAGGCACTTTGACAGGCCGGTTCACGCTCGTCAAATCCAATGACTCAGCCAACGAGTTTGCGGACATGTTGCTCGCCGCCCGATCTGGTGACCTTTCCGGATTCAGCAACGGCATGGGCCTTGGTGACGAAAGTGACGGAGACAAGAATGGCCTTGATGCGATGGCCGATGACGTTGGGAGCATCGAAGTCGAAGATGGTGCCGAATTGGCCAGCGACGAAACAAACGCGACTGAACCGTCACAAGAGCAGTCGCAATACGTCTTCGAACCGATTCACTCAGTCGCAAGTCCTCAGCAAGCGATTCAGTGGTTTGTGCTGAGTGCTCTTGGCGTTGCGTTGGGATTGGTCGTCTGTGGGGCCGGCGGACCATCAATTTTGTGCTGTTTCTTTTTCCAAGGTCCATCGTTGTTAAGCCTGTTGGGTTTCCCGATGCGTTACGGACGGCCAGGTTTGATCACTCGGTTCATCTACGCAGCGATCGGCATATCGCTTGTCAGTTATGGATATGAACAACTAACCGTCACCGGTCGGATCGACCAACTCGATGGTGACCTCGCATACTGTGTGCTCGGCTATCTCGCCGTGTCGGTTGGCTCGGCCGCATTGTTGGGTGTGATCGTAAGCTTGGCAGCACAGAAATTGAGTACGTCGACGAAACCGAAAACGACAACGGCTAACAAGCCAAACTCCAAAATGTCGTACGCTCAAGCCTGTGGCATGGAAGCGGATGATGCAATCGGCACTCGCCGCTATGTCCAGAAACAACTTTCGATCAGCGATCGCAGTCCGTCCGGACGCGTCAACGAAGCGGCTGAAAAGCTCGTGAAGGTCGGTTTCTCGGTACCGAAAACACTGACGGGACGTTCGGCCGAAGGCGTGTCGATCGGCTCGGTTCAACTTGGCTGCCAAGACATGGTTGTTGTCGAAACCGAGGACACCGACGACGAACTGCAAATGCGAATGATCAGCATCCTAGAAGACGGTTTGACGCTGATCACGTTGTCGCCCGGTCGTTGCAGCGTGGCCGAAAAACGGCTTGGCACCTCGGGCTACTACAGCGTTTGTCCAAGTGATGATCCGGAAGTCCTGTTCTCCTTTCACTTGGAACAAACCGTCTCGATGGCCGAAAAACGTAAGACGGTGATCGTCTCGTTTGATGAAGCTGAACTGACAGACGTTTGCGAGTTTGCGAACCGAATCTTTGCCGACATTCAAACACAGTACGGCGAAGCGTATTTTGAAATCGGCGATGCTCGACACGGCCGGTTCCGATATCCGCCTCAACCGATCCGCCAAGAGAAATCGAAGGCTAGCTAATACTTTCGACAACATCGCGATCGCAGCGTTGGTTCCGCAACCGCTGCTTAAACGCTATAGATGCGTAATCGATCGGCAAGCTGCTGGTCGATCTTTTCCAATTGCGTTTTTTAGGTTTGGCAAATGGCGTTTTCGCTGCGATATCAGTCGACCGAAGCGATGCATCCGGCTCGTGCGTTCGAAATCAAGGCGGACGCAGCAATCCTGGTCGCCAAATACCAGTGGACTCATTGCCAGGCGATTGACTTGGATCAACCCTCTGATGGTCGCTTGGTCGGGATCAGCGAGAATGATCCCGAGTGGTCGAACGACTTCGTGGATACCAAGGAAGATGTTCCGGTGGGCACCGTAATCGTGATCGCCGAACTGCTGTGCGAACTGTCTCGCCGCCACCGAGTCGGTTGGGAGTTGGCGGATGCGGATTCAGGTCAATCAATCGGCGAAATCCGTAGCGGGACCATCGAAAGCCGACTGATCACGCAGCTTCAGTGGATCCACTCAGCGGATCAAATGCTGGACGAAACGTCCGGCGACGGTGATGATGAATCGTCGGATCTCTTGGACGAAAACGAGTGGTATTCGGTTGGAATGAACCTGGACATTGACGTGAACGCGCCGGTAGTCAAGGACGACCATGACGACGGAGAAGACGACGGGCCACGATTGCTGAAGTTCCCGGGTAAATAGCAGTTGCCGCTTTTGTCGTGATTCGCTGCTTAAGTTTCAAATGGCAGATTTTGATCGCGGCAAGAATTTTTTGCGCTGTGTGTTTCCGGCGACAGGTTCTGGGTTAGTTGACGCTGCAAAAGCAGACTCTTCTGACCCAGGAACCTTAGCGATGTCGAAACGAGTTTCCCACAGCCTGCTGGATCCCTACATCGGTCCGCCTCTCGCCGCTCTCTATCCTCGCTTGCCAATCCCAAGGTGGTTTCCACCCGAAGGAATTGTGGCGATCGGACACTTGTCTGCGATCGGCGGTGCGATTGGCTTAGCCATTTCGACTCAGGTCTGGTGGGGCGGTTTGATTGCCGCCGTCGGCATTGCCGGAAATCACTTTGCCGATTGCATCGACGGCCGGCATGCTCGTGCGACCGGCCAGTGTCGGAACGGTGGCGAACTGTTGGACCACTTTACCGATCCGTTGTCATTCACGTATTGGATGGTCGGGTTAGCGGTCGCATGCGGACGGTTGGACCTCGGCTTGGTTGCCGTCATCGCGCTGATGGCGATGGCCGTACTGACGAACTTGCGAGCCAAGTTGACGGGCGAGTTTACTCTGGCCGCGTTTGGTCCGACCGAGTTCAAGTCGCTGTTGGCTGGGTTTGGTGTCGTGCTGGCGATCATCGGTTCACTCGCCGGATTGGAAATCGCGTTGGCAAGTGCCACGGTGGGGCTGGCGACGCTTTGCATCCTTGGCGTCACGCTGCTGCCGATTCAGTTGTTCCAGTCTGTTCGCGAAGTCAACCGCTTCGGTGGCCAGCCTGACACTAGCGATTGGGAAACAACTCGCAGCACGACGCATCCGGCAGCGCAAAAAAACAGCGCCGCTTGAACTGGTCCAATCGACGCTGCGAGTGCTTGGCAATCGAACCGCCAAGAGCGTATTCGATTGCGTCCAATGAGACAGCTATGGTGGCGTTTACTTGCCGGCGGCTTTGTACTCTGGATTTCCAGCGCCGATGATACCAACGCCGACGCGAGGGCCAGCGTCACCACTGGGTTGGCTGGTCAAGTCATCCTTGCCAGCATGGACAACAAAGCTGCGACCCAAGATGAAGTGCAACATCGTGTGCTCGAGCGTGACATCAACTGTTGCTTCGCCTTCGGCGTTTGCAGTGATGTTGCCCAAGTCACCGACGTGACCGTGACCAGGGGCGCCGTGTGGCACGCCGCTTGGGTTGAAGTGACCGCCGGCGCTGGTGCCATCTTTCATGTTTCGCATGTCGCCAAACTCATGGATGTGAAACCCATGGTCACCAGGCGTCAGATTGCGAATCTTGCCCATCACTTGCAGGTTTTCACCCTTTTGCATCAAACGCAGCATGCCGCGAACTTTGCCGCCGGCGGTCGGCTGGATCACCGCAACGCCAAGAGTCGGCATGGCAGCGTGCGCGCCGGCGTGTTCGTGGTCGTGTGCTTTCGTCTCTTGAGCAAAGCTTGATTGCATCATCAATGCAGCAACAGCAAACGCGGAAGCAAAGGAAAACGTGGATCGAATCATGGGGAGAATCCTTGGATCGTGGGGAAGGAATGGGCGGCAGCGCCCGAGCGATATCGTAAAGGCTGGAGTGGAAACTAACCACTAGTTCTAAAAGCGTTGCAGATACTGTGCCGAAGCCGTCATTGCGATTGGCAACATGAACGTCTAGCGAAACAGAAACTCTGGCGTAACGCGTACGCCGGTCGCTTCGCTGCGTCCTATTCTACTCGGCCGGGACAAGTCGGTCGTCAGACCCCAACAATCCCATCGTTGCCGAACTGCTGTGGTCTAGCACAAACGGCCCAAGAGTCCGGTCCAAGTGCATCAGCAATCTGGTCGCAGGAGTGACTTCATGACGTTTTTCGGGCGTAAAGTCGGCTTCGTAGGCGGCGCCTTCGGTGATGCGAACTTCATTGATTTTGCCAAGAAAACCTCGCACCGCTGATCCGTTTTCGTTCGTGTCTGCACCGATATACAGCGGCAAATCGTTACGAGTTCGTTTTCCGCTAGCGGTTTTCGAACCGGCCAATTTTCCGTCCACATAGACGCGTACTTCGGTTCCGTCGTACAAGCCGGCGACATGCGTCCACTTATGGTTGAGCATCTTTTTCGTTGCTTTCGCACTGACGTATTTGCCGTTCAAGTGGACGTCAAACTGTGGCACACCTTCGTCGATGAAGATCGCAAACTCGCTGCCCTGTGTTTTGGCGATCGCACCTCGCATCCCAGCCGATTGGTCGGGATTGAACCAAGCTTCTACGGTGAACGGTCCATCGGGCAGATTCAATTCGGACGATTCGATTCGGACTGCATCCTGTTCGGTCGTCATGTTCAAACATCGATCAGGTTGGTTGGCAAAATAATCAGCAGGGACCGCCGACAAACGCATCGAAACAGGTGTCAGGACAGGTGGCATCGCGATTCGCGCCGATTCGCCAACGTATTCCATGTCCAAGCGAATTTTGGGAACACTCAACGTCGATTCAGGGTCAGCCAAGCGACGAAGTGCCACCTCGATGACTTTGGATTCGCCCGACTGGATCTTAAAGTGATCATGGTCAAGCGATGATTTCCAATCCGTCCCGATTTGATCCAACGATACCGTCAAGTCGACTGGCCGAAGTGCCGGGTTCTTGATCTCGAACGTCACCGAACCGGACGCCGATCCATCGACTTGCAGTTGCATTTGGTGATCAGTCTGTTCAGGTCGAATTCGTTGTGCCTTTTCGATTTCAGCTAGAAATTCGGGTGTGAATTCAGTCGGGTCGATGACCGATCCGATTGGCAGCGCCGCGACGGTCACGCCGGCCGGGCGAACTGTAACCACGTTTAAGTGATGCAAGTATCCGGCGCCTGGGATTTCGGCTGACAAGTGACCGCCGGTCGTCGCCAGGGTGTAGTACGCAATGCCATCTTTGGGACCATCGAAACGCATGTGGTGAATGTGTCCGGCGAACACGGCTGAGACATTGCCCGCAGATTTCAGCATTTCATGAACGACGTCCCAGTTGCCGCCCGTGTATCCACGGCCTGTCCATCGCGGGTGGTGCAAAAAGACGAAAACGTGGGCAGCCGATTTGTGTTGTTCGAGCGCTTTGCGAAGGAAGTCGAGCTGTTCATCGCTCATCGTTTGCAGCTTGCCGGAATTGAATCCCTTGACGTTCTTTTCGCGGTCGCCCTCGTCACTGTACAGAACAACGAACGCTGAATTCTTGTGTGCGAACGAATACCACAGCGGACCGAAATGCTTTTCGTAGCTTGCTTCGTGTTCGCCCTGCGGCGGCTCGGTCCTGCCTCGCCAATAGACGTCGTGGTTGCCAGCGACCGGGAACCACTTCATTTTCAACTGGTTCATGATGTCCTTGTATTCGGTCATCTGCTCCATCCACTCTTCCGTCTCGTTGTACCCCTGGATCAGGTCACCGACGGTCATCACCATGTCGGGATCCAGCAAGTTGGTATCGGCAACGGCTTGTTCAAGGACACGCAAGCCTTCGGGAACTCCGCCCGTACGATCGCCGTACACAATGAACTGAAAAGCGTCTTCCTCTTTTGCCATCGGCAAGGTACGCGATTCGCCGCGAGTGGTGAAAATTGCCTTCCCCGATTCATGATCGTGCGAATGTTCGCCTTGGCCGTCGTGAGCCAGAGCGGCTGTGGGAACGATTGAACAAACCAGCAGGAAAGCAATCTGAAAAGCGGGGATTGGCAACGGCGATCGGATCGGCATCGTGGAGTTCTTTTGTCGGGAGAGTGAAAATAGACAATTGTCTGGCGGGAGTTCTTCTCCGCACACTTTAACCGGTCTCCCGTCTGTTTGCTGGTCCACAAGGCAGTGAACATTCTGTGAAATCGGCGTGAACCTGTTGGGTAGGATAGGTTCGGACGGCGTTTTATGCGGTGTGATGCTGCAACATGCAGCGTCTCGCTGGTGACGATGCTGGAAACCGTATTGATTCCTGAGTCTGTACCAATCGGCGACGGCAGTCCAGAATGATGTTTCGTGTTCGCCCCACTCGCCTTTACTTTTTGTTGGATTCGCTTTTCGTGCACACATCGAAAACTACCTCGCAAACTATTTCCATCGCCCGCACCTTCGCCTGCCTGCTGGTCATGTCGGTTGTCGTTCTGGTGACTGGCGGTTGTGATCCCGCGCCGGTGTCCGTGTCTTCGTCGACACCGGCTGAAATTCCGGCTGCGACCGTTGCTGAATCGATTCCGCAGCCCAAGGCGATTGATGCGACAGTCGACGCGCCGCTGGATCAGCCGACCAACGCTTGGGGCGAATTGATTTCGGTTGTGCCTAGCGAATTTCCGGATGACGATGCGATCCGAGTCTTGGCCTGGAACATTGAATCCGAAGGCGCCAACGCCGATACGATTGCCGACCAGATCATGGCGCTGCCGCGTTACGACATCTATGGATTTTCGGAAGTGCGTCCGCAAGATTTTGCGACGATCCGTGATCGCTTGGGCAACGACTATGCCTGTCGATACAGCAAGTCGGGGTACAACGACCGGTTGGCCTATGCGATTCGCAAAGACCGCTTCCAGATCGTGAACCAATACGAATTGAAAGAGTTCGAATCTCACACGCTGAATCCGGGAAACTACCGTTCGCCGTACATCACCGAAGTGAAGGACATCAAGACGGGACGTGAGTTGACGCTGGTGCTGAACCACTTGGCTCGAGGGAAAGCCGAAATTCGCCAGGCACAAGCGGCGGGATTGAGTGCCTGGGCAGCATCGCTTGGCGACACGCCGCTGATCGCGATCGGCGACTATAACTTCGATTACGTTTTCGCGACCGACAAAGGCAACGATGCGTTTGACGTGTTTTTGAAAAACGACGTCGTCAAATGGGTACGTCCAACGCCGATGGTGGATTCAAACTGGTTCGACGGAAACGGCGACGGAGTCGATGACTATCCGGGGTCGCTGCTGGACTTTGTCTTCGTCGGCGGCGAGGCAAAGACATGGAAGTCGGAATGCCGCGTCCTAGTACGTGAAGGCGACTTCCCTGACGACAAAATCACCAGCGATCACCGCCCGGTTGAGTTCACGATCTTACCGCAGGCGAATTAACGCTGGCGGGATCCCCAACTTCAAACCGCTGTACGCGAAGGCAGACGAATCTGCTTACTTTGCCATCGTGATGATCACGACGCTGTCCGTTGTCGCGGTCAACGAGTGCAATTCGCCAGCGCTCAGGCTGATCAGATTGCCGGCATTCATTGCAAATGATTCCTCCGACGCGGTGAACGCGACTCGGCCACTCAGACACAGCACCGTGATCTCTTTGGCCGCTTTGTGTTCGGGAATCGTCTTGCCAGCCGGCATCGCAAGTCGCATGTGCTTGAATGATTCGTTCTGTAATACCAACTTCGGTTTTCCTTCCGGCTCGCCGCTTGCAATGGATAGGTCGAACATTTTGGTCGGTTGATTGTCGTTCATCGTGGTTCTCGTAAGAGGGCGTATCGGAAAAAGAATCAAAGGTTTAAACGGCTCGTTCGATCCACTACGTGATCGTTATCATCCAGGCTGCGGACGCGGCCGTGCCAACCACCAATGTCCAACCCACTCGTTTGAGTTGCTTGGCCGGCGGCGGAAAGATTAACAGTAACAAGCTCATCGCCAACATCGGTGCCGTCACGATTGCGATCGAGTGTCCAGCAAATACGATGCTGCCCGCCAACGCCACCAGCGCCAAGATCGCGATCCAGTGAGTCACACGTGGCGACCGTTTTTGCGCTGCGATGACGCTGCGAACGGCCATTGTTGTTGACGTGAATCCAATCAACCACATCGCCCACAACTGTATCGCAAGGGCGGGCGAAGTCGGACCGGCAAGCAGTATCGGGACACAGGGAACCGACAAGCCGACGACGCCCCAAAGTTGACCGACCGCAGTGCGATGACATCCAGCGATCGCGATGATAAAGCTGACCACGGCCATCAACAAACAAGCGACCAACGACAAGCGAACGTCGTTGGTGCCCAACGCCATCGCCGTGCTGCCACAGAAAATCATCATGCCAACTAGTAACAACGTTCGCTTTCTCGCCGCCGGCGTGGTTCGCTGTGCACGTGAACCGCGGTGACCAAGAGCAACCACGAGCGGTTCGTGCGCCATGAAGCCGGCGATCGATGCGGCTGCAACGCAAACGCCCACCACCGTCGCACCGGCAATCAACAGCGATGTGACAATCGGAATTCCCAGAATCGCATACGCGCCGTGCTCTTTCGGCTTCAACTTGGCCGCCGTTTCGAAACTACGTCGCGGCTTGTTCGGGACATGACCTGGATCTGGTTGAGTGATCGTGGCTGTTGGTTCCGCCGCTTCGATCGGCTGAAGGGTTCCGGTTGTCATGAGTGGACTGCTTCGAATTCGCGTTGATGATGAAAGTGCTGGGTTGCGTAGGGCGTGACCTTATTCCGACGTCGAATTCCCCACGCAATCAAGCGCTGTGGGGTCAGTCTAATCTAATCTGCATGGCGGTGTGTAGAATAGGCGGCGTGGATAGCCCCGTGGCAAGCGGCGTGGATAGCCCCGTGGCAAAAGGGCACGCTCATGCGACGCATCACAAGTTGTTCACGACATGATGAATGCCATTTTGACCAAGTGCTCATCGAAGTTGATCAGCCTACCCAACATCAGGTTGCGCAGCCTCAGATAGGTTGGCACTCGGGTTGCGGAGATCGCGTTGTATTGCGAGACCGCCTTGCTCTCGACGATAACCAAGTCATTGACCACAAAGTTGATCCGAAGCGGTGTGGAAAGCGTGACGTCTTTGTAATGAATGTGTGTTTGCGTTTGACGTTTGACTTCGCATCCAGATTGCTTCGGTTCGTAGGCAAGGGCTTCTTCGTAGACGGATTCAAGCAGTCTCCTTGGCCGCCAAGAGTTCGATGAACTTCGATTGCAGTCGTAACGATGATCTTGTTGATTTCGTTCTCGTTCATTGGTCACTAAAAGTTCGCAGAGTGGTTTTGTCTTAAAAAGCGAAGCACATTTTCGAACGCAAATCCGCAGAAACGGAAAGATTATTGATCCACTCGGGTGCTTTCCTTTGCGTCCTCGCGGCTTGGCGGCTTTGCGTTTCCAGGTTGTTAGAATCTGCGATTCGCCCGATGCGAGATTGGGCACAGGCGTCTGAACGTCTGGCTGGGCAAGGTTTGCGGATTGCCTCTTCAGAATATGGGTGCAAGTGTCGCAAATTGCCTCCCAGGTGCCGCAAAACTGTATCTTGGCGGCTGCCTTTTTCAGTAATATGTGCTGTTCAGCGTGCACAGAGGGTGCCGCAAATGCTTCTCGTGGACTTTTCACGCTGCAATCAATCGCGCCAGTCATACCGCCCTTCGGCGCCGACGACTGTGTGCCATCAGGAACCGATTCAATGACTGATCACGACGCTCAATCCGACGGTAGTGTTACCGACGACAGACGTACTGACTTGCCTGTGGTGCCTCGCAAGTTCCTTTATCCCTTCGTGATTGTGACAACGCTGTTCGCGTTGTGGGGATTCGCCAACGATATCACCAACCCGTTGGTGCGAGCGTTCAAAGAGATCTTTTTAATCAGCAACGCACAAAGTAGCCTGGTTCAGTGGGCTTTCTATGGCGGCTATGCAACGATGGCGATCCCGGCGGCTCTGGTGATCCGCAAGGTCTCGTACAAGTCGGGGATCATCATCGGTCTGTTGCTTTACGCGATCGGCGCGCTGCTGACGATACCCGCCAGTTTGTTGATGGACTTCAATATTTTTCTGGTTGGGTTTTACGTGCTGACCTTTGGTCTCGCGTTCTTGGAAACGACCGCGAACCCGTACATTTTGTCGATGGGACCTCGCGAGACTGCGACGCAGCGGTTGAACCTTGCACAAGCTTTCAACCCGATCGGATCGTTGACCGGGATGGTTGTCGCAAGCACGTTCATTTTGCCAGGA
This sequence comes from Rubripirellula reticaptiva, assembly GCF_007860175.1. Lineage (NCBI taxonomy): Bacteria > Pseudomonadati > Planctomycetota > Planctomycetia > Pirellulales > Pirellulaceae > Rubripirellula > Rubripirellula reticaptiva. The sequence continues at coordinate 890,336 of NZ_SJPX01000003.1, forward strand.
CTACAAGTCTCCGAGTTTCGTGACGCCCAACAAAAGGCTCACCCCGAATACGCCACGATGTTGCCCAGTGAAGTTGATGGATTGATCACGCAAACGATGGTGCAGCACGCCGAAGATCAACCCGAAGCGCGGCAAGAAATGGTGGCTCACGATTTGAGCGTGGTGAAGACGCCGTACGTCGTCATCGCGATGGTCGTGCTTGCGATGTTGGTCGTCTTTGCAGTCTCGAAACTGCCGGACACGGGTGGCGAAGAAGACGAGATCGCAATCATGACGCTAATGAAGCACTTGATGACCAATTGGCAATACGTTGGCGGTGTCATAGCACAAGCGTTTTACGTGGGCGCACAAATCATGTGCTGGACGTTCATCATTCACTACGGCATGACGCTGGTGGGACTCAGTGCGGCACAGGCCCAGAACTACAATATTGTTGCGATGGTGATCTTCTTGGCCAGTCGGTTTATCTGCACCTTCATCCTGAAATTCCTCTCGCCTGGATTGTTGTTGGGGATTTTGGCGGTGGGTGGCTGCTTGCTGACAATCGGAGCGATTTTCGTTCAAGGGTTGCCGGGTTTGTATTGCCTGATTGCTGTTTCAGCGTGCATGTCGTTGATGTTTCCGACGATCTATGGCATCGCGCTGAGCGGGTTGACGCCGAATGATGCTAAGTTGGGTTCGGCCGGCTTAATCTTTGCGATTGTTGGCGGTGCCTTCATGCCTCGATACCAAGGCGCTTTGATCGACGGCGAAGGGATGACGATTGCAGGGCAAGCTTTAGAGTCCGTTCGCGTTTCGTTCTTTTTGCCACTGATCTGTTTCGTTGTCATCGCGATCTTCGGTTTCGCGGTCTACTTGTTCGCTGGCAAACAGGATTCGGGTCATAGCAGTGCCAAGGGAGCAACCGCATGATGCCGGTGGTGGGCACGGCAGATGGCTCACGTTGAACGTTTCAAGATCCGCATCGCGATGACGAACAATGGTGGGTACTCAACGACTGATTCAGCGTTAATTATCCTGACGGAAAACGCAAACTTTGGAGCTCGGATGATCGAAAGATTCAAGCCAATCACAGCCGTGGTTAATGCTGATGTGATCGAGGTGATCGTCCGCCCCGAACGAGATGCACGTAGTGCCAAACTAAGGCCCCCAACCGCCACCGCATTCTCAATCGATAGCGGTGCGGAGGATTTCCGGCGGATGGGGAGCTCGTCATGACAGTCACGTCATCGCCGGCTAGTTTCGACGATGAATTGGTTGTTGTTTCGAACGGCAACGAGTTCTTGCGCATCGTGAGTGAAGATTTGCCAGCCGCTACGGCGGGCGGTTTTTATAGGCCACAAGACCGCGGTTTGACCATCGTCAGTGACGGCGAGAGCCCGTTTGAGATTCCGGCCGCTCAGTTGGAATGGGCCAAGGCGAACGGTTTCCGCGACGTAATGAGGACGCCGTTGTCGACCGGCGATTTCCAGGACAAGACTGCCGCCATTGATCTTGAGTATCTGAACGAATTGAGCGTGGGCAACGTCGAATCGCACGACGAGATCGCTAGCGAGTTGGAAGGCATCGAAGGTTGGCGGCGCGGTTTGCTGCGTTTGCGGTTCTGGATGGACGCGCGGCGTGCCCAGTTGGGCCGACAACTTGGTGGCGCCGGGATCAGTGTTCTGGTGCACGTCGCTGTGATTTTGTTGCTGGCGAGTTTTGTGTTCATTGAAGAACAGCCTGAGATGCTGGGATTCGTTGCGTCAGTTTCATCGACGGATGACGTCATCGACGAAGTCATCGTGGATGTAACACCGCTCGAGATTGCCGAACCAATAGACGTCGCCCAACCGGATCCCCAGCCCGAGCCGAGCGAGGTGCCAATGGAGCTGATAGACGTGGTTCCGGACTTGGCGGGCGTGATTGTCGGCGAAGCGATCAAACCACCGGCCAAGCCCGTCACCAGCCCAACGCAGAAGCCGGTCACGCCGACGGTTTTCGGCAGCCAAATGGCGGCAACGAATTACGTTTTCGTGATCGACAATTCCAACAGCATGACCAAGGGCCGATTTGAAACGGCGCTCTATGAATTGATGTTGACGATCAACCAACTGACACCCAAACAGCGGTTCTATGTGATCTTCTACAGCGACACGGCCTATCCGATGATGCATCCGGATGCGGTGCTGAAGTTGGTTCCTGCGACCGACCGCAACAAGCAGTATCTGTTTCAGTGGTTGCAGACGGTGCCGCTGTGTTTGAAAACGAATGGGAAGGAAGCGATCGGGGCTGCATTCCGGCTTGAGCCTGACGTGATCTATGTGCTTGGCGACGGCGCGTTCACGGACAAAGCGGCCCAGTTCTATGCGTCGCGACCGAACCCGCGAGTGATCGTTCACACGCGAGGAATGGAAGTGAAGCCATCGGACGCGGTGGAGTTCAAGAAGCTAGCCAATGCCCACCGTGGAACTTACAAGGACGTAGGTGTTTCGCCTCAGGGAGTCCAGATGGCGAAACAGTATCCACGCCCACGAAACAATATCCGCGGACCTGTTTGGGGACTCACACTTCCGGTAACGGCCAACAAGAAATGATACAAATGCTCGCGTCCCCGCCAGCCCGAGTTGTCCAAGCATGAATCATCGTGGACAGTGTCCCGCATGCCACAGGGTTGTTGAAATTGAATCCGAGGATCTGCCAAGTTCGGTCCGCTGTGATTGTGGGACCAAGTTGATCGCGCTGTGTGCCGCCAGCATGGCGGAATTGCCGTTTCACTGTGATGCGTGCGGTGTGTCCTTCGTGGTCGAACCCGGCGACGTTGGCGATCTGATCACTTGCGATTGTGGTGCAAAGATCGAAGTTCTCGACGCTGTGATGCGTGCTCCGATGAAGGCGGTGGAGCGTTCCGATCAATTCGAATGTGGGGCGGCACCTAGGACCGCGAACGATCCGAAGCTTATGGGCGATAGCGATCCTGTGTCGGCAAAGTCGAACGTTGATGAGGAGGATCTCTTTCGCGAGGCAAAGACGTCTGGACGCCGAACGAATTGGTTGCCGGTCGCAGGCATGGCTGCGGTGATTGGCTTTTTTCTGTTCTCTGTCGGCGCATTTGTTCTCAGTCGACGAGCAAATGATCTAGATGATCAAAACAACAAATCGAGGCAACCTGCAGCGACTACGAAATCAACACCGCCATTGGCCGACCAGAAGCTAGACCGACGCTTGTTGGCAAAGCTGCTTGTCGAAGTTCCTGATCCCCAAACAGAATCGAGCCGCGGAATTGAATCGTCAAACATCGCGAGTCTGGTGGGGTCGGCGACTGATACAAAGAAACGTGTGTCGAAAGACGAGATCGCAACGCGGCAACGGCGTTCGCCCTACGGTGGTCCCGTAGCGAAACGCAACGTTCAGCTACCGAAAGCCGGCTTACCGCGCCCGCGTATCGAGGAGGTTCCGGTGGATCGTCCCCGTCTAGCTTTGGAAGCTGCCTATCGGGACATGTTTGAAAGCTATGAAGTGTTAGGTGCGTTCGACGAGAAAGAGAAAGCTGACCTGAGTGATGACTACCGAAAAACGCTTGGCGAAACGCTCTTTCTTTGCCGTCATGCTTTCCAGATCGCACAGGCGGAAAAGGACCAAACCAAAGTCAATGAACTGACTTACCTGCTTGCGTATCTTTCTTACACTGCAGGGCAAGTGATCGAAGCAAGCATCTATGGTGAAATGGCGGCTCGATGGGGATCACCCAGAGACGCAGCGACACGTGAGGCTGCGATGATCGCGATCGCCGCTTGCCAGGAAGCCAACGCGTGCCACTGGGGAATTGCCGACAAACTTGGTGAGCTGGATCAACAGAGAATGGTTGCTGAGATCGTTCAACAGCGCTGGCCCGATAACGATCAGCTCGATGCCATTTGGATGCATCTGGCCCAGTCGTATTTCGCGTTCGGGAAGCCGCGGTTGGCAGCCGAGACATTTTTAAAAATCAAAAATGGATCGGACCAGTTTGAGTCGGCGCAGTTGGCAGCCGGGAATGCGTATTGGTCCTATTTTATTGATCAAGCAAGCGCTACAGATCCGGCCCCCAAAGAGATGGTGTCGCTGTTGAAGTTGGCGGAAAAGCATCTTCGCGTTGCGGTCACTTTGATGCAGCAGAAAAAGGGGGCGTCGCCAACGACGAATCTGGTTTCGGCAAAACTTCTGCTCTCGAAAGCGGCAGAACGTCTTGGCAAGGAAGGCGAAGCATTACGCTGGCTCGAGGCGGGGCCGATGGCAGTCACCCGAACGATCACGACAGAATCGAAAAAGAGAAGAGGCAAAGTTCAAATCGACAAAAGGACTGCTGACGCGGTGTTCGATACTTTGTACCGAATCAAAGTTTCTAGCGGAAAATGGAACGAAGCCTACCAGTCGCTCGTCAAACTTGATGCTAAGTCGCATCCCGAAATTGGATCACGATACACGGCGATTGCCAAAGGGCTGATCAAAAACGTGGAACAGACCGGCACTGTCTCGGAAGCCCAGGTGGGGCTGCTCAGGAAACTATTCGACGCGGTGGCGAAGCACGACGCCGAACGATCCGATTCGATGCAAGTTTGGGTCGGGCAATCTTGGGCGACCGTCGGTACGAAAGCGGATTCGGACAAGCTGTCGAATGCTTGTCTGCAGAACGCCGAACGTGCATTTGAAAACGCAATGAATCAACCGGACTTTCCCGAGTCGTCTCGATTGACGGTAACGTTGCTGCGAGCGGATTTGTTTCAGCGATCGGGTAACCCCATGGCATCACTGGAAATGATTCGCGAGGTCTTGAAGACTTCACCGAACGCAGTCACGCTGCAAGTGCGTGCCGCAAAACTGCTGCAAGAAATCGCTTTCGAACAAGACAACGTTGGCGGAATATTGGAAGCCATCAACGGCCCGCCGAAGCTGCCGGCCAATGGCGAATCGTCGCCGATTTGGGGATGGGTCAAAGTATCCAACGTGTTGCATCAACTCAGCTACTCGGACAATGCGACTGACGAGCATAAGACGTTGTCCCACGAGGCAAATTATCATCTGGCTCGGTGCCAATGGTTGTTGGCTAAGCTAACTCAGGATTCTTCGCAGCGTGAGAGCCAATTCAGAAAACTAAAGTCTCAGCTTTCTCGCCGGATAACGCTATCGGGTACTGATCCGGGCCAAGGCGACGTTTGGCAAGTGGGGCTGGAGTCTCTGCTAGAAAAAATCGAATGAGTCCGAACGCCTTGCGTCTTCGAAATCAAAACGTCAACGAATTGGCGACGATCGTTGATCTAACAAACATCTTCCCGAATCACGACCAAAAACGCTGAGTTATGCCCAATCCTTCTGACAAGTCACTAACCGTTCTCCGACCGCTCGCCGAGCGGTTTCCGAATGTCGATTCTGCGATGGCCGAAATCGCTAGGCTCGCGGCCATCCGGACTCTGCCCAAGGGCGCCATCCATGTGATCAGCGATATTCACGGCGAGGATCAGAAACTGCGCCACGTGATCAACAACGCTTCGGGATCATTACGGCCTCTGGTCGAGAAAATGTTCGGCGACCACATGGACGCCGACGAGTTTCGCGATTTTCTTACACTGATTTTTTATCCTCCGGAGGTCATCAAAGTCCTGCGGCAGAAGCCGTTCACCGACGAGGAATTACGATCGTATGCGACGACGACGCTTCGAAATCTCTTCGAACTTGTTCGCGTACTCGCAGCCGGGTACAGCCTAAAGCGAGCTATCGGAATTTTTCCGGTGGAGTATCGCGAGTTGTTCTCCGAAATGTTGCATGAACCGACCACGTCGCGTCGTCAGGAATTCATTTCGGCGATCGTCAATGAACTTGCCAACCGCGACCGTGTTTGGAACCTGATCCACGTTACCGGGCGGTTGGTCCGTAACCTTGCCATCTACGAATTGATTATCGGCGGCGACTGTTGGGATCGCGGTCCACGTGGTGATCGCGTCGTGGATTATCTGCGTCAACAGCCAAATGTTTCGTTTGTCTGGGGCAACCACGATGTCGCGTGGCTTGGAGCCCATCTTGGGCATCCGGCACTGATCTGCAACGTGTTGCGAGTGTCGCTGCGTTACCGCCGGATCACGCAGATCGACGAAGGCTATAGCATTCCGCTGACTTCACTCGAGCATCTCGCGCAAAACGTTTACGGTGACGACCCCGCCGTGCACTTCATGCCAAAGAGCACCGGACTGCGTTCGATGGAGATGGTCGCACGGATGCAAAAGGCCGCGGCCGTGATGCAGTTTAAGCTCGAAGGCCAAATGTTGCAGCGTCGCCCCGAATGGGAACTGGATCACCGGCGTCTGTTGCACTTGATCGACTATGACAACGGATCGATCGATTTGGGCGGCACACAATATCCGCTGCGTGACACATATTTCCCTACCATCGATCCGAAAAATCCGTACCAGCTTTCCGCCGAAGAAGAACTTTGTCTAAAAGGCCTCCGGCACTCCTTTGTCAGCAGCCAAAAGCTAGGCGAGCAGATGCGGTGGCTTGTCAGCCATGGGGCGATGTATTTGATTCGTGACAATCACTTGATTTTTCACGCCTGTTTGCCGGTCGACGAAGACGGCGAATTTCTGTCCATGCAGATCGGTGGCGAATCAGTCAAGGGACGCGACATGCTGGTAGCCCTTGAAAAGCTGCTCGTCCGAGTCATGGATCGTCCCGAAGAAGCCGACTTGGACATTCTTTGGTATCTGTGGAGCGGTCCTTGTTCGCCGCTGTTTGGTAAGGACCGCATTGCGACATTCGAACGTGACTTCATTGCCGACAAGGCGTCACATCATGAGACGAAGAACCCCTACTTTGCCTTGATTCACGAAGAATGGTTCTGTGACAAGGTGCTCGCCGAATTCGACGTCGATACGAAAATGGGGATCATCGTCAATGGGCACGTGCCAGTCAAAGTCGACGAAGGCGAAAGCCCGCTGAAGAAGAGTGGCAAAGCGGTCACGATCGATGGAGCTTTTTCAGAAGCCTACGGTGACCGAGGTTACACGATGGTGATGGAAGCTGAGCGTACATTCCTGGCTCTACATCACCAGTTCGAATCGGTCGAAGCTGCTGTTCGCGACGGCGTCGACATCATTCCTAGCTTGACCGACATTCGGATTTGGGACACGCCGCGGCGAAACGCCGACACCGAACTGGGAACGCATTTCAGTTTCCAGATTGATTTGCTGGAACAATTGATCGAGGCCTACCGCAACAACGAAATCGCTCAGGCCGCGTTATCGTCCGGCGCACGTTTGGTGTGATCCAAAGCAAGCACTTTAGCTCGCAAAGTCAAATGGATTCCTTAACTAAGAAACTAAACTTCATGAAACGTACATCCATCGAACTATCATTTGCCGCTGCTCTGTTTGCAGTGACTTCCCTGGCCGCGGTTGCGGAAGATAGGCCCATCGGTACGGTAACAATTTCGTATAGCGATCTGTCGGGCATTGGTGCCGAAGAAGGCGTGATGCGGCGTGACCCAAGCGACATCGTCAAGGTCGACGGTATCTATTACGTCTGGTACTCGAAAGGCAAGATCTCGCCGGGTTACGATGCAACCATTTGGTGCGCGACATCGTCAGATGGCCACAAGTGGACCGAAAAAGGAATGGCACTCGCCAAAGGCGAAGCCGGAACGTGGGAAGGCGCGAGCGTGTTCACGCCGAACATTCTGGTTGCCGAGGATCGTTACTGGTTGTTCTATACCGGGACGTCGAGAACGTTTGGCAAAGGATTCAATCCAGATTCAAAAATCGGAATCGCGGTATCGGATTCACCTGATGGACCTTGGGAACGTCTTGCGACCAATCCGGCTTTACGGAATAGCGACAACGCAGACGACTTTGACAGCCACTTGATCGACGATGCCTGCCTGTTGGTTCGTGATGGAAGATACTGGTTCTATTATAAGGGCCGCCAGTTGGGAAAAAGTCCCGCTCAAACTCAGATGGGCGTCGCCATCGCGGACAAGCCCGAAGGGCCATACGTGAAGTATGAAAACAACCCCGTCATTCCAGGCAACCATGAAGTGATGGTTTGGCCACAGGACTCAGGAGTGGCCGCGATGATTGGCACCACTGGCCCGAAACCGATTACGCGTTCGATCCTTTACTCGGACGACGGTTTCCATTTCTCGAAGACTCACAACATCATCGCGGTTCCGACAGCAGCCGGCGCCTATCGCCCGGAAGCTTTCACACAGAGCGGCAAAGGAAAGCATATCGAGTGGGGTGTGCATATCGGCAAGCAAAAAGGATTCCTGCCGTTCGTCGAGCGTTTTGACGTTAAAGTTGAAGAGTCATTGTCGGACTCGCCTGATCGATGAGCCAACTGCCCTGTTTTTGCTTATCTGCACTTAAATCTATCCCGACCCATTTCTCCGCATCGAGAACCACGTCATGCGATCAATGTTGATTCTGTTCCCCAGATTCACCCTACCACTTTTCCTGTTCCTCACGATCGATTGCGGAATTAACATGACCAATGCTCAGGAGAGCCCCGTTGCTGCGAACACGTTCCGGGCCGATCTGGATTTTTTGAAAAAACATACACCGATCGTTTTGCTCGAAAGTAACGGCGCGGCGGTCGCAGTCGCTCCTGACTATCAGGGCCGAGTGATGACCAGCACCGTCGATCTGCAAGGCGGGCCGAGTTTCGGTTGGATCAACCGCAAGGTCATCGAAGCAGGGTTGTTGTCGGATGAAGATCGAAAGGGGCAACTGGAGGAGCACATTTACATCTTCGGTGGCGAGGAACGCTTTTGGTTGGGCCCCGAAGGCGGTCAATTCGCTTTGTTCTTTCAACCCAACACAAAGTTCGAGTTTGAAGACTGGACCACGCCGGCGGCGATCGATACCGAGCCGTTTGAATTGGTCGAGCAATCAGCAACGTCGGCAAAGTTTCAACGCAATTGCGAGATGATCAACTTCAGTGGCACCGAGTTTGCGATGGGGATCCAGCGAACGGTAAGTTTGCTTGACGAGGCCGCGATCGCGGCTTCGCTCGGTGGAACCGCGCTGCCAAGCGGCGTCAAGTGTGTCGCTTACCAAACTGACAATCGCCTGACCAATCGAGGCGATGCAGCCTGGGCACCCCAAACCGGGATGCCATCGATTTGGATTTTGGGAATGTACAATCCGTCGCCCAAAACAACGGTAGTGATCCCGTTTAAAGCTGGTGACGAATCGGAACTGGGGCTTGCGGTCAACGACTCCTACTTTGGAAAGGTGCCGCCAGCCTATTTGACGGTCCACGACGATGTGTTGTTTTTCAAAGGCGACGGTACTCATCGGGGCAAGATCGGCGTTTCGGCGTCGAGATCCAAGGGTATCGCAGGCAGCTATGATGCGGTCGGTGGAGTCCTAAATATTGTGACTTACAATGTCCAGAGTGCGCCCAGTGGCTATGTCAATTCGATGTGGGAACATCAAGAAAAACCGTACGATGGTGACGTGTTGAACGCTTACAACGACGGTTCACCTGCACCGGGCGAACCACCGTTGGGGCCGTTCTATGAACTTGAAACATCGTCGCCGGCCGCAGCGCTGAAGCCTGGTGAAACGATGCGGCATATGCAAACCACCTTGCACATTCAAGGTTCCAAAGACCAACTCGACACGATCGCCCAGCGGATGCTGGGAGTCAGTCTTGATGACGTCATAGTGAGTGAATGAGCGAGTAACGATCCTGACGCAGTCGGATCGGCAAAGCCGTTATCTAGATTCGGTACAAGTACGAACGCAAACTTGAGTATCACAAAGAAGGCAGGTCAAGTGCATCGAGTTCTTTTGACAGTCGCGATCGCTGGTTTGATTTCGCCAGCAACGTCTTGGGCAGCACGCCATGACGTCGACGAGAGCAGTAACCCCCAAGCAAACCAAACGTATACCGACGAGGCTGCTGCGCCCGACGAGCCGCTGACGCTGTGGTATCGCAAGCCAGCGACCAAGTGGGAAACCGAGGCGTTGCCGGTTGGAAACGGGCGACTGGCCGCAATGGTTTTCGGCGGAGTCAATAACGAACGAATCCAGCTTAACGAGGAAACCGTTTGGGACGGAGTGCCGACGGATCACGACAATCCCGATGCTCTGAAGGCATTGCCGGAAGTCCGTCGGTTGCTGTTCGAAGGCAAGAACGACGAGGCGACTCGGTTGGCCGGCCGAACGATGATGGGACGTCCAATGAAGATCAAGTCGTACCAGACGCTTGGCGATGTTCACCTCGATTTTCCCGACACGGACAAGGTCTCGGGTTACCGACGCGATTTGGATCTAACGACGGCGATCAACCGGACTCAGTACACGGTCGAAGGGGTTACCTACACGCGAGAAGTGTTTGTCAGCGCGCCGGACCAGGCAATTGTGATTCACCTTACGGCAAGCCAACCCGGAAAGATCAACGTCACAGCCCGATTTGCACGTGAAAGTGCGACGACGAAATCGGCATCGGATTACAGGCTCGTGTTGCAAGGGAAGCTTGGCGTTGACTATGAGGCGCAGCTTCGTCCTGTGGTCAGTGGCGGCAGTGTTACGTCCACCGACGGAGAACTGAAGGTTTCGGACGCCGACGTTGTGACGCTTCTGGTGGTTGCTGCGACGAGCTACAACAGTGCCACGGACATTACAGGAGATGCAACGGCACGCTGCGAAAACTACGTGCAATCGCTGAGCAACAAGTCCTACAAGGATCTGCGTGCCGCGCATGTAGCTGATTATCAAACATTGTTCAATCGTGTGCGGTTGAACTTGGGATCAACCGATGCGGTTAACAAGCCGACCGACGAGCGATTGCGAGACATCAAGAAAGGCAATCATGATCCGCAGTTCGAAACGCTGTATTTTCAGTTTGGACGCTACCTGTTGATCAGCAGTTCCCGTCCTGGCTATCTGCCCGCTAACCTGCAGGGCAAGTGGGCGCAGCAGTACAACGCGGCTTGGAACAGCGATTACCACTTCAACATCAACTTCCAAATGAACTATTGGCCGGCACAGACGACCAACTTGGCCGAGTGTCATCAACCGTTTTTCGATTACGTGGAAAGCCTCGTTCCGTTTGGAGAGAAGACAGCCAAGGTGCACTATGGCGCCAGCGGCTGGACGCTGCATCACCTTTCGGACATCTTCGGTATGACGGCTCCGGCGGATGGCGTGCACGGCATTTGGCCGATGGGAGCAGCCTGGGCAAGCCGCGATCTGATGGAGCACTATCGCTTTGGTGGCGACAAGGAATTCCTGACTCAGCGGGCGTATCCGATGATGAAGGGTGCGGCGGAGTTTCTGTTGGACTATTTGGTCGAAGCACCCGAAGGAACACCGGCGGCCGGTCGATTGGTCACCAATCCATCGCACTCACCGGAGAACGCATTCATTAAAGCTGATGGAACGGAGTCGGTGTTTACTTACGCGTCGACGATGGACTTGCAGATTGTTCACGATCTTTTCACCAGTCTCTTAGAAGCGAATCAGGCGATCGATCCGTCAGGAGATTTCGACAAAGAGTTCCGCGGCGAACTTGAATCGGCGCTCGCCCAACTGCAGCCATTGCAGATCAGTGCCAGGACCGGTCGCTTGCAGGAGTGGGTCGAAGACTACAAAGAAAAGGACCCAAATCATCGCCACACCTCGCACCTGTATGGTTTCCATCCTGGCAATCAGATCACCAAAAACGCGACGCCCGATCTCTATGAAGCGGCCAGGAAATCATTGGAAGCACGCGGAGATTTCGGCAAGGGATGGAGCATGGCATGGAAGGTGAATTTTTGGGCTCGTTTCCACGATGGCGACCGCGCTCACGTGCTGCTTGGCAATCTTCACAAGAAGATGACGCTCACCAACCTTTTTGACACGCATCCACCGTTCCAGATTGACGGCAATTTCGGCGGGACGGCGGCAATCGCAGAAATGCTTTTGCAAAGTCATGACGGCGAAGTGCACCTGTTGCCCGCGTTGCCAGCGGTTTGGAAAAGTGGATCCGTCAAAGGCCTGCGTGCTCGTGGCGGTTTCGAAGTGGACATCGCATGGAAGGACGGCCGGTTAACCAACGCTACGATACGCTCGCTAGGCGGAACCCCGTTGCAAGTTCGCTACGGCAACGAAGTTCGTAAGCAAGATCTTGCCGCAGGCGAGAGCTTCACGTGGGATGGATCCTAGGCAGTGCTGAAAAAGAGTGACTTTGAAGAAGTGGCTTGTTCGTTTTCAGTCGCTGTTAACTCCAGCGTTGGATGCCACAAATTTCCGGCGGGATAGCGGTGCAGACAATGCGTAACTGAGAGGGCTCCGTTTTTGTCGCCCTTGAAATGGATGCGTTAGTAGACGCACCCACATTTGAAATTTTTTGAACAGCGAGACGATGAATATGATCTTTAAAACAGCCTGTTTTTTTTCTGCCGTGATGGCATTGTCTGTTCTTGCGGGGCAATCGCAAGAGCCTGTTTCGGTCGATTCGCTGCTGAACGAAATGGTCGATCGGGATGCAGTGGCACGTTATCCGGAAAAGGATTTTCGCCTGAAGCAGCATAGCAGCTACAACCGGGCATCAAAGACGCCCGATGAACCCGCGGGCTGGTTCAACAACAAGGACAACAACACGCGGGACAAGGACAAGTGCTTTGTTCGTATCGAAGAAAACAACGGACGAAAGGAATGGGTCTTGATGGATCACGAGGGGCCGGGCGCAATTGTGCGCACTTGGGTGCCTTGGCGTGGTCACTCGGACGCAAGCACTGATGTCAAGATGCGGATCTATCTCGATGGTGATGACGAGCCCGTGCTGGAAGGAAACATGCTGAGCATGTTTGATGGCAGCGGATTGTTTCCGTATCCCTTCGCGCATCCGTCCCTTCGCTCGGCGGTGAATTTTTTTCCAATTCCCTATGCAAAGGGCTGCAAGGTGACCACGGATCAAATGCCATTCTTTTTTCAGATCACTTATCGCGAATACGACGAAAGTACTCCGATCAAGACCTTCACGATGGAGGAATTTGAGTCGGCGAAAGAGTTGACTGAAAAGACGGGCAAGCTGCTCTTGAATCCGGGTAGCGGAACGGGGCAAGAGATTCCTGAATCTGCTGGGCCGAAAGTCTTAGTGACTTCCGCTACGATCGATGCTGGAGGTGAGCAGTCGCTGGATCTTCCTGCAGGTACGGCCGCGGTGCGGGAAGTGTCGGTAAAACTGGGCAGCTATCAGGATCCAAATGTCACTCGCCAGGTGGTGCTGAAGATCGAGTTCGACGGCAAGGAAACGGTTTGGTGTCCGATTGGAGATTTCTTCGGTTCGGGTATCGGTTTGAATCCGGTGCAAGGTTGGTCTAGCACCGTTGCCGAAGACGGGGCCATGACGTGTCGCTGGGTAATGCCTTATCAGAACAGCGGCAAGGTCTCGCTGCTAAACCTCAGTGCCGCGCCGGTGGACGCCGAATTGGTCGTCCAGACCGGCAACTGGAACTGGGATGATCGCTCGATGTATTTCCACGCTGGATGGCACGGCCAGTACCCGGTGCCGACTCGTCCGTATTCGGATTGGAATTACGTCACCCTGAAAGGTCGTGGTGTGTACGTCGCCGATACACTGACAATCATGAACCCGGTCGAAAGATGGTGGGGCGAGGGTGATGAGAAGATCTGGGTCGATGGAGATGACTTTCCATCAATATTTGGAACGGGAACCGAGGATTACTACGCCTATTCATGGGGCGGTGTCAGCACTGACTTCTATGAGCACCCATTTCATGCCCAACCGCGTGCTCACGAATACAACAAATTGAACCGCAAGCCTGCGGCGGAGGCGTTGGTTCGCAACACGCATGGTTACAGCGTCGAGAGCCGTAGTCGTGCGTTGGATACGATGCCCTTCGGCAGTTCGCTGCAGTTGGATATGGAGGTGTGGTCCTGGACGGACTGCGAGATGGGATATGGCGTCGGCATGTCTTGGTATGGATTTGCGGACACCGATTCCAACCGCAAACCAGAACCGGTCGAGGTGCGCAACGTTCCGCCAGTGCCGGATCTCAACATCGCTCCCGCGGTCTCCTCTGCTCATTCGTTCAAAGACTCCGTCGAGATTGTTCCCGAACAAGTTCTGTCGAAGACGGCCGGGACCGCGCTGAAGATGCAGGACTTGAAAAGGATGAAGTTCAAGGGCAAGTGGAATCTTGGCACACATCAGTTATTCAAAGGCGCTCACGTCGGTGACGCCATTGAAATTCGTATCCCGGCTGCCAGTGATGGTGCGGAAAGGTTGGCTTTGTATGCCACGAAATCGAATGACTTTGGTGTTCTGCGTTTTTCGGTGAACGGAAAAACTGCTGGCGTGGAAGTCGATCTCTATGCCGCCAAGCCTGTCCCGACCGGCGCGATCGAACTGGGCGAGTTCGAGCCGGTCGAAAGTGCTTATGTGTTGCGAGTTGAGGTGGTCGGCAAGAATTCCAACAGCAAGGGCACATTCTTTGGCCTCGATTGCGTCACCCTGTCTTTGCCAACGAGTGAAAGCACGGACGTCAATCAATGAAAGAGAACTGCATCAAAGTGACTCGTGGGAACGCGCCTCAATCGAAGCAACAAGAGAGTCATCAGTCATGAGCATTGGGAAATTTGTAGCTACGCTTGGTATCTTGCTGGCGTTTGTAACGTTGGCCGTGGCCGATGAACGCTACGTGCTGCGGTACGACGCGCCGGCCAACGACAATTTTGAAAAGTCGTCGAAAGGAAAACCCAAGGGGCTCGGCTTCATCCAGACGGCGCTGCCGCTGGGCAACGGTCGGTTGGGGGCCATGTTTTCCGGCGGTATCGATACCGAGCATCTGCTAATCAATGACATCACGTTGTGGATGAACGCCAAGCGTGGACAGGATGCGGTTGCGCAGTCCGGCACTCGTGTCGTTGCACCGGCGGACTTTGAGACGGTTCGGAAAACCTACCGAGAAGGAAAATTCGGTACCAAGCCAGGCAGCATGGAAAGCGTGTCGACGAAGTATCTCAGCAGCACCGAGCCGCTGGGGAACTATGCACCGTTTTCCGATCTGTTGATCTCCACCGGACACGATCGGGCATCGATCCGCGACTACCATCGCTCGCTCGATTCACGTACTGGCCTGGGAACCGTCAGCTATTCGGTAGGCAACGGGACATTCACCAGAGAGTTCTTCTGCAGCTATCCTCACGATGTGGTGGTGGCCCGCTTTACGGCCGACGATGCAACGTTGAACTTGACGATCCAGACCACCACTAAGCATCAGGTGGCACATGTGAAGGCTGCGGGCAACCGGATCACTCTTAGCGGTAAAGCGAAGATGGTTCAGGACGATGTCGAGTTCATGCAAATCGTTCAGGTCGATGCCGGGGACGCCGAAATTTCGCCGCAAGCTGATGGCTCGATCAAGATCTCCGGCGCTAGCGATGTGAAGATCTACTTGGCGGGCTATTGCGACTATCTGCCGGTCTATCCGTCATTCAAAGGACGTGACTACCAAGTGGATTGCGAAAAGGCAATCTCGGCGGCGGCCGAGATTGGGTTTGGTGCTCTTAAGCAGTCGCATGTCGCCGATGTTTCTTCGCACATGAATCGCTGTCGTTTGAAGCTGGATTTTGAACCGTCCAGATTGACCACCGATAAACTCGTTTCCAGCGATGGCAGTTTGGAACTTGAAAATCTGTACTTCAACTACAGTCGTTACTTGCAGTTGAGTTGCTCACGCGGCGCACCGGTTCCTTCGAATCTGCAGGGAATTTGGAATGCAGACCTCAAGCCGGCGTGGAATTGCGACTACCACACCGACATCAATGTGCAGATGAATTTCTGGATGGTTGATCCCGCGAATCTGTCGGAGTCGTTTGGTCCGTTTGCTAAGTGGACGAAGATCGTCGCGGAATCAGGCGCGCACACTGCCCGAGAAACCTTTGGCGTCGATAAAGGCTGGAGCATGGGGCTGAACGGCAATGTCTTTGGCTTCACCGCACAGAATGTTCACGGCCGGCGCAATCAGCAGGCCGGGCACTGGCTTTGCCAGAACTTGTTCGATCACTATGCCTTCAATAAAGATCGTGCCTACCTCGAAGAAATTTATCCGATCCTGAAAGGCGCCGCGGAGTTTTTTGTCGAGTATCTCGCACCTTGGAAGGACGGCACCCTGGTTGTCTATCCCACCTGGTCGCCCGAAAACACTTACCTGACCAAACAGCACGGCAAATTGAACAAGCAGGCTTACGGCGCGTCATGGGATCAGCAACTCGTACTGAATCTATTCACCGACTGCATCGAAGCGTCCACAGTTCTTGGATGTGACGAGTCGTTCCGCAGAACGCTGCAAGGCATGATTCCGAAGCTTTGCCCTCAAAAGATTGGTCAGTACGGTCAATTGCAGGAGTGGCCAGAGGACTGGGACAACCCAAAGGATACGCACCGCCATATCTCTCATTTGATCGCGCTGCATCCCGGTCGGGATATTTCGCCACTGACAACAAAAGAGTTGTATCAGGCGGCTCTGGTTACGATGAAGCATCGGGGCGACGAGTCGACCGGCTGGAGCACCGGTTGGAAGACTTGTTTCTGGTCGCGTCTGCACGATGGCGACAGGGCGCACAATATCTATCGATTCCTGACTTCCCAACGAGCTTACCCCAACCTGTTTGATTTTCATCCGCCGTTCCAAATCGACGGTAACTTTGGTGGCGCGGCAGGCGTGTGCGAAATGTTGTTGCAGAGCCATCTGCGCAGCGTGAATGTAGATGCGAAGACAATCGAAGGAGCGGCGTTTGTCGCGTATCAAATAGATCCGAAGGAGCCGACGCATTTTGTTCCGGTTGTTCCGGACGAATCACTTGCCGACGCACCGTATATCCTGCACCTGCTGCCCGCGTTACCGTCGGTCTGGCCTAGTGGGAAGATCAATGGGCTGAAAGCGGGGGCGGTTTTGAAGTCGACATCCAGTGGGAAAACGCGGCGCTGGTTCGGGCTACCATTCGGGCGTCACGAAACGGTGAATTTCGTATTTATGCTGGCGGTGAACTGAGCGAAGTGGTTTCGCTTGAAAGTGGTGAGTCTATGGTCTGGCCGCTCGTTCAATAGCACACGAATCAATTTATCAAACGCTCGATGGAGCGGAGTCACTCAATGTTTCGATCCAACTTGTTCTTCCTGGTTTCTTGTCTTCTCACCTTGCCGCTTCAAGCAGATACCAAGAGTGATTCGAGCTACACAAATGAAATCTGGTTCCGGCAGCCGGCAACTGAGTGGACCGAAGCGTTGCCGATCGGCAACGGGCGTCTTGGGGCCATGGTTTTTGGCGGTATCGACCAGGAACGGTTGCAGCTCAATGAAGACACGCTCTGGTCCGGCGGCCCCCAATGTTACGACAATCCGGATGCTTACCAGCATCTCGCGACCGTTCGTGATCTGCTTCAGCGAGACGAGTATGCCGAAGCCGAAGCGATCGCACAGCAGATGTTGGGGCGTCCGAAATACCAAGCAGCCTATCAGCCGTTGGGGGATCTGTTTCTGGATTTTGATCACGGTGATTCAAATGATCAATCACCGAGTGACTATCGGCGTGAATTGAATCTTGACAACGCCATCAGCACTGTAAGCTATCAAGTCGGTGCAGCACGTTTCACTCGAACCGTGTTTGCATCGCATCCAGACGAAGCGATTGTGATGCATCTGGATTGCGACCAGCCAGGGAGAATCGCGTTTGATTTGTTCATGGACAGTTCCCATGTGTTTCAGTCGGAAACACCATCCAACGACACGCTTTTGTTGACAGGCCAAGTCGCGCCGCGGGGTGAAAGCAAACTGAGCGGGTCCAGAAGTTTGATCGCGCCGTGGGACGGTCCTGGTTTGAAATTCGCTGCCCTAGTGAAAGTGAAGGCCGACGGCGGAACGGTTGTATCGCGCGGCGGAAAAATAACGGTTCGCGATGCGGACACAGTCACGATCTGTTACTCAGCCGCGACGAGTTACGTCAATTTCCAAGACACCAGTTGCGATCCGCAGGAAAAGGTTGACGGCTATCTTTCAGGCGTCGAAGGGAAAACGTTCGACCAACTGCATCAGCGACATGTTGACGACTATTCATCGTTGTTCGGGCGAGTTTCAATCGACCTTGATGTGGACGAAGCCAATTTGCTGCCGACCGATGAGCTGGTTCGTCGCTCGACCGACGACAATGATGCCGTGCGTCATTTGACTGAATTGGTATTTCAGTACGGTCGCTATCTGATGATCGCCGGTTCGCGTCCGGGGACTCAACCTTTGAATCTGCAGGGAATCTGGAACAACGAACTCGATCCGCCTTGGGCGAGCAAGTACACGATCAACATCAATACCGAAATGAACTACTGGGTCGCGGAAGTTGGCAACCTGAGCGAATGTCACGAACCGCTACTTCGCATGGTTGCCGAGTTGCAAACACCGGGGCGGGCAACGGCTCAAACGCACTATCGCGCCGGTGGTTGGATAGTGCATCACAATACCGACCTTTGGCGTGGCACGGCTCCGGTGGACGGTGCTCAGTGGGGAATGTGGCCGATGGGTGGTGCGTGGTTGTGCCAACATCTTTGGGAACACTACCGATTTACTGGCGATACCGAACACTTGCAAAAGTCTTACCCGATTCTCAAAGGCGCCGCTGAGTTCTTCATGGATGCTCTGGTCGAGAACTCGGAAGGTTGCCTGATCACGTCACCATCGCTGTCACCCGAACACAGTCACGGCGGCGGCACGAAAGATGGCCAAAGCGTTGGTCGTTCTGGGATCTCGCTTTGCGCGGGTCCTACGATCGATCTGCAAATCCTCCGTGATCTGTTCGCCAATTGCATCGCCGCATCTGAAACTCTGGATATCGATTCAGAGTTCCGTTCGCAGTTGATTCAGACACGGGCACGTCTCGCACCGATGCAGATTGGGCAACATGGCCAGCTTCAGGAATGGTCGGTCGATTGGGACAACCCCGAGGATCAACACAGTCACGTTTCGCACATGTATGGACTGTTTCCGAGCAGCCAGATCAATCCACGCGACACGCCTGAGCTGTTTGATGCGGCGCGGACCTCCATGATCCATCGAGGGTACTCGGGCGGTTGGTCCGGTGCTTGGCGAGTCGCGTTGTGGGCGAGACTGGGCGATGGTGAGCGGGCACTGACAGCGCTGACTCAGCATGTGATGCCGCGACTGGGCGCAAATTTGTTTAACGGCGGAGAAAAGTTTCAAATCGACGCCAACTTTGGCGCGACGGCCGGCATCTCGGAAATGCTCCTGCAGAGCCAGCTTGACGAAATTCACCTGCTGCCGGCGCTACCGCAGGCATGGGAAAGCGGGACCGTGAACGGACTGCGGGCACGTGGCGGTTTTGAAGTCGACATTGCGTGGAAGAACGGCCAGTTGACCGAAGCAAAAATTCGTTCACTCGGTGGTAAACCGTTGACGGTTCGTTACGGCGACCAAACCCGTAGAATGGATCTGTCCAAAGGCCAGACAACCATTTTCAAACCGGTTAGCAATCAATAGCTAGAAACACAACTTGTCACTCTTACTCATTGCATCGAGGCAGAAATGAAACGTCGCGAATTCTTAGACAAAGCTGCCCGAGGCACTGGTGCTGCCGCATTGGCCGTCAGTTCGGTGGACCTGTGGGGGCAAGAATCGGCAGTGCAGTCGTCTGCCGGTGATCCAGGGTTGACGGTGCCCTCGTACTTGACGGACGTCGCGGATCTCTACCAGCAGGATCCTCGCAAAGCAGCGATCAAGTGGTTTCAAGACGCCAAGTTCGGACTATTCATTCACTATGGGCTTTACTCGTTGCTAGGCCGTGGCGAGTGGGTGCAAATCAAGGAAAAGATTCGCGTCGCAGAATACGAAAAATTGGCTAGCCGTTTTACAGCGGAAAAATTCGATGCCGACTTCATCACAGACATGACGCTCGAATCTGGGATGAAGTACATCAACATCACAACGCGTCATCACGATAGCTTTTGTCTGTTCGATTCGAAGTACACGGACTTCAAGAGTACGAACACGCCTGCAAAGCGAGACTTGGTTGGCGAACTTGCCGAGCAATGCAGTGCCAAGGGGCTGGGTTTCTACTTGTACTATTCCCATGGCCGCGATTGGCGGCATCCGCACGCGCCCAACAATTGGGGTTGGGGTGGCTCGGCTCGACCAAAATACGATCCTCCGGAGACGTTCTATACAGAAGGCCCCGAACACGATCTGCAGATTTACGTTGAGTTCATGAAAAATCAGGTCACCGAATTGTTGACCAACTACGGTCCTATTGGCGGCATTTGGTTGGACGGCATCGGCGTGCCGCTGTCACGTCGTGGCAAGATGGGCCAGTTCCATACTCAAGAACTGTACGACCACATCCACTCGCTGCAACCTCAAGTACTGGCATCATACAAACAAGGGCTGTTGGGGACCGAGGACTTTAAGGCACCCGAGCGGAACTGGAAGGGCGAGTCCAATGTGCCACTGGAACTATGCGATACGTTACAGCCACACGGTTGGGGTTACACGAAATCCGATGACGGCAAGCACAAGACGCCCGAGCAAGTGATGGCGATGCTGGACAACGCGAAACAGATGAAGGCGAACTTGCTATTGAACACCGGCCCGATGCCCGACGGTTCGATTCATCCCGAAGACGTAAAGACATTGAAACAGGTGGGCAAAAACTTGGCGGCCGGCAAAAAGAAAGTCACCGATAAGTCGTAGGTTGCGAGCCTTTACGCTTAGGACCGAGCCGAGAATTACTGTTGTGGTGGACGGGGCGACGGGGCCAGTATGAGGGACTCAATGCCTCGTCCAATACTTTTAGATCGGACACTTATTTCCCGCTCGGTCCTTAGGTATTTCATGTCGACGGGTCGCGCGACGTGGATTCACGTAGACAGTTTTCAGAGAAGCTATGATGTCGAACCAAGACCCTTTTGACCAGGCGAATCCTTATGCTCCGAGCAGCGGGCCTTCGATGGCGTTGCCAACCGAAGGCAATTTAAACGCGAGCGAATTGAAAAAGGCAGAGGCCATCATCAAGGATGCGAGGCAGTTTTGGTTAGGGATCTTACTCTGTTTTTTGTGTAGCGGTTTTGGGATGGTCATCATTGGTCCGTGGTATCTGACCCGGCTGTTGCAGTGGAACAAGATGTCAAAACAACACCCCTTCCTCATGAATCCAGAAGCACTACCACTCAGCTTGCCCAAACGGTTTCAGTCATCCAAATGGAAACTGATGGCCGGCTTGGGATTTGGATTACTGATGTTCCTGTTGCTTGGCCTACTGTTGGTGGTCAGCTTCGCAGCAGCATCACAAGCTGTCCCCCGTCAATAGAGCAATCAAATGGGGGCGGCAACTGCAGTGAGAATCGCAGTTTATCGAAGCCGCTTTCAAACTATTGGTCGCTTCGTTGATTCAAGATTGAGACAGTGGGCGATCGATTCGAACCAATCTTCATCGCCAAGTGGTTTGTCACGAGAGCAAGCGTTGAACGACGCGAGCCTATTTCAACGTCAAGGTTCCGAAGTTCTCAGTGCTCTCCCATGAATCGTTTTCAGCATGGCTCCACTTCGCAACTGATACGCGATCGCCGCTGCCGTCGTCATTGTTGACTTGAAGTTCCAAACCAAGCTGATCACCGGCATGAAGTGGCGAATCGGTCATGTTGATCGACATCTCGACGAGATAGCCGGATTCTGTCTTCGTGCTCACTGCCTTGACATCTGATTCCGAGAAACCGGTGCCGAGGCCGCTGATCATGCCCTCAAAATTGACTCTGTACTGAGCATCATCCGCTTCGTAGGACGCTGACGCTGCGTGGTTTCGATCCACGAAAAGCTCGATCGAATCATGCGCCCAATCGTCACTGGATTTCGCCGAAAGTTGCGAGTCATTGACCTGCCACAGCACCGAGAGCTGATCCTTGCTCCAGAGCACGCGAACGTCTGCCGTTGACATTTCTACTTTGGATACCTGAGTCAACTCGTCAATCGGCCTGTCGACCTTGATTGGCGTGGCTGTGCTCCAAACTTCGTCGATTTCACCATCAACGACTGGCGTTCCCTTGACGGCAGTTGCCATAACGCCCGTCGCAGCCGCTTTTTCCGTTTCGGTAACCGTTTTCACTTCAGTGCTATCCTCATCGCCCGCATGGGCAGTACATGGAAGAACGCAGATCGCAATGGAAGCAACGGCAAATTTTAAAACACGCAACATTTGTCTCTCGCCTTTGATTATGACTCTAAGCGGGGAATCCTCGAAAGATCGCATTCTAAGCGACACGATTTGCTCGGTGGGGCGAGTGGATACCAATCGGTCTCTAGATCAGATGCCCGGACTTTCATCGGGCACTCGATTCGCCAAACAGACCTGTGAGATAACTTGCGGAGCATCGTGCCGCTTCGCGACAATGCAGGACTGCCGTTTAGTCTTTCTCGCCTGTGAATAAAAGCTGCTGCCGATCGGCTGACGCGAATAGGTCGACGATCGGGGCGGGGTAGTCCACTCCAATGCCGACACTAAATTTCAGTTGTTCGTCGCCGGAGATTTTCCATGGCGTATGAATTTGATCACGAGGGACGTTGGCGAGTTCCGGCAACCAATGCTTCACGTACGCTCCGTCGGGATCGTAAACGCCCGCCTGTTTGATTGTGTTGAACCAACGAAACTCTCTCGCATCGTTACCGACTCCGGCGATGTAGTTCCAATTGCCGTAGTTGCTGCAAGGGTCGTAGTCGATCAGCAACGACTCAAACCACTGGGCACCCATCCGCCAATCAACACCAAGATTTTTCGTCAAGAAACTCGCTGCGTTTTGACGGCCTCGATTGCTCATGAATCCGGTCCGCGCAAGCTCTCGCATGTTGGCGTCGATCAAGGGATAACCCGTCCGTCCCTCGCGCCAAGCGTCAAAGCGGAACGCGTCTTGGTTCCAAGAATACTGTTGTTGCTGAATTCCGCCGACGGTAAACACTCGCCGGCCATGTTTGGCGACGACGAACGCAAAGTAGTCACGCCACAACAACTCGAAGAACATCCAGTAGGTCGAGTCGTTCTTTGCCACCTGCTGTTCGTAGCGTTTGACTTCATCGTAGATTTTTCGCGGCGACAAACAGCCCATCGCAAGCCACGGCGAGAACTTCGACGAGTAATTTGCACCCATCATTCCGTTGCGAGTTTCTTTGTAGCTTCGTATTCCGTGAGTCTGCCACAAGTAGTCATCCAAACGGGCCAGCCCTGCCGTTTCACCGCCTTGGAAACTCATCACACCGCGAGGATCCGGTTCGATGCTGGACGAAGTAAAGAAGTGAATGCCATCGATGTCTTGGCTCGGTATTTTCGCGGCAATCTCTGAGGGAATATTGAGAATCTGATTCGGCGGGGGCAGAGCCGAAGGTGGTTCGTATCGTTTTTCAACCTTCCCACGAAATTTAGTGAAAAGTTCTGGTAATTCCTCGACCCCAAACGGCAAATCTTCGACTTCGTAAAGAGTGTTCGCCGATGCAACCTCGAGTGTACAGTCGATCCGCGCCAATGCGATGCGAACGCGTTCTTGAGTATCTCGCTCTTCGCTGGCGTACTCGAGATGGCAATGAACGCTCGATGCCTGAGCTGTCTTCGCGATAGCCGCTAGCGTGTCAGCAGGATCTCCCACCACGACATGTAAAGTTCCGCCGACCGCATGCAATTGTTTTCGCAGATCAACGAGCGACTCTCGTAAGAACTGCAATCGAAACTTCCCGATCCGATCAAACCCAAAACCGGTCTTTCCAAACGCTGCTGGATCGAGGACGTACACGCAAACGGTTTGGTCGGATCGCTCGATAGCCCGAACTAACGCGCGATGATCGTGTAGACGAAGGTCATTGCGAAACCAAACCAAAGAGATCGTCATCAGAGTACTGCCAGGCTGAAAGAATGAACCTCGCCAGTATTACCAACCGTCAAACGGGTTCACGTCGTTAGAGGAATTGACAAGGGTACTCGGCTTCCTGACCAAGTGTCACCGCCGTTGTTGAATGGCTAGGTGCCCGAAACGCTAGCCAGGCCTTGATTGCCGAAAGCATGACTCTTCCGCCAAATACTGCTCCCCAATGCGGACCGTCGATGCCTTTCAGCCGCAATAAATAATAGATGTAGCGTTTTCGACTGTAGAGATTAGAAAAAAAATCTGTGGCTGAAACCATAGCGAACGTTGCCGGTGATCGGGGTCGCAAACGCAGACTGTTAATCTTTCGTGAGATGAGTCCAACGGAACGCAAGTTCACGCACTGACAGCAATCGCGAATCTTCATTCGTTTTGTGAGCTGAACATCGCGAGTGGAACGAATGTGCAGCGATCGCTTTCGTGTGTGCAGACGAAGGTAAGCGATTGCTCTGGACGATAGGTTGTCCGTTCGAACCCAGACGCCCAAACTGCGGGTTCGTAATTGTTTCCATCCGTGCTAGTGAACCGATCAATTACCGGATCGCTCTGGACCGAATCGAGCACTTCGCCATCGGGTGAGATTGACACCCAACTATTCGGTTCCGTCGCAAACACCATTGCTTGAAGTTCGGCATCTGCGTTCCAAATGGCAGCGGGGTAGATATGGGCTGAACGAATCCAACTGACAAACCCTTGATCGATCGGGTTCTGTGACGCTCCGTCGTGTCGCAGTCCATAACGCTGTCCAGGATCGATCTCCGTAACGACGCGACCTGTCGTCGGATCCAATTTCAGCCAAGTGTTTGCATTGATCACGACAATATTGCCCACTGAATCAATCGTCAGGTTTGAAAATCCAGCGAGTTGCGAAGTCTTAACTTGCCAAATTTTGTTTCCTGTCGAAGACTGAATGGCCCGAATCTCAACGCCGTCATCGAAACTTGATGCGAGGAAGATTGATGAACCATCGTGGCTAATGCGGACGGCAGGAGCGTTTCCAATGTTTTCAACACGATGCTGAAACAGGACGCGACTTTTGGCTTCGGAAACTTCATGCACCACGATTTGGCCGGAGCCATCTGATTCACAAAACCACGGTCGGTCTCTGGCGACCGACAGGCGGGCGGGCTGGCCTGTTGTCGTGCGAACAAAGAGATTTTCTATTCTGCCGTCGTGATCGACCCGAGTGATACAGCAATATCGCCAATCGGTCTCCTCACGCGGGTCAGCGTCGCGAAGTTGTTTGCTTAGTTCGTGAAACAAAGGTTTTGGCAAGATTGATATCGAAAACGAAGTCTGCTTTCTGTTCAGTTTTGTTGTCGGTTCTTTATCGGTCGCTTGATCGATCCACGAAACATCACGCAGCATATAGCGTCGTTGGGAGTTTGAAGTTTGAAGGAGTTTGCCGTTGGGCACGCAGAATCGTGCCACGTTCGTTTCTCGGAAATGTTCCTCGTTGGGCGGTGCGCGCGGGATCGGTTGGCTGGAGAAAGTGCCCCGTCCATCAATAGCGATCCCCGAGCCATCGTGGCGAAACATTGCAAACCCACTTCGAAGCGGAGACGGTGTTGCATCGATGAACGCGTCGCAGCGGGGCAGTCGCGAGATGGTTTCCAAGCGGTGGTTCCACACTTCGGCATGGCCTCGCCATGCAACCGCCAGCCTGTCTTGCGCCGGATGAATGGCTACGCGAGGAAACAAAAGACGATCTCCGGGGCATCGAGTCGTCTTCGCTGAAAACTTTCCGGACAGTGGGTAGTCTGCTGCTTGTCTTAGTTCCAAGTGATTGACGAACCCTTGCAGGATTGTGAATTTGCTATCTCTACTAGCTGGCATGACCTGGTAGTGATTGGAAATGGTTTCACCCCGCGGGATACAAGCGACTCTTGTCCCGTCATTTAGCAAATGAAAGCTGAATTCCTTTTCCGTGCGCATGACATAGTGTTCGTCGTCTGCTGCATAACGCAAATCGATGATTGACTTGGAATCGGCAATTGGATGGGCTCCGACGAGTCGCCAAGACCACTTTGGGGACTCGGCAGAATCATCGGTATCATTCTCGGCGAGATCTACATCTGTCGAAGCTTGTTTTTGCGATTCTTGGGGCAAACCGAAATTTGCGATCCAGTGCTCAATGCCCGCCGGAGTTTGAAGTAAACAGCTGGGGCGATCGCTGACGGAATCAAAGTTCAACACATCGATTCTAGCGAAAGGATCTTGGACATCGCGGACTTCGGGATCGTAGCAGTGCAACTGGTTTTGTGTTGCCACCAGGATCAGAACTCGTCCTTGATCTGTAACTGTGCGAATCGAAGTGATCCCGTCAAATGATACTGGCTGCACGTCTACGGTGGTCCGATGATTGCTGCCGAATCGAATCAGACCCACAAAGTTGTACGACGCAGCGATCAACGAGCCATCAACAGGGTTCCAACAAATTGCTCTGGCCCATTGGGATGGGCCGTCACCACGCATGGTGTAGTGCAGAGTGAACTGTTTGCCATCCCAGTTGTAGACACGAATTCGATTTCGGATCGTTAGCACTGCGAGACGTGTACCGTCGTGTGACCACGCCATATCAAGAATTTGATCGTGCGGTGACACCGTCGACACCGCAGCTAGCTTGATGGTCGGATCGGATACCTGCAGTCGGCTTAGCAGTCGTTCGGATTGCGAGGCGAATTCAGTATTTGTTTCTGCTTCAAATTTTAGAAAGCCGTGGTACTCGGTTCCAAGCACCGTGTAGCCGTATGGCGAGCGTCGGGTCACGGTCGGAAGAATTTTGTTTGGTTCGTTTTGGTTGTCCGCGAATTCGCTTCCATCCTTTGTTGAATTGAGGTTGCTCGAAGACAATTCGGTTGACGTGTTGCCCGGCAAGGACAATCGTGGGATTAACGCAACGGAAGCCGACGAAACG
This sequence comes from Rubripirellula reticaptiva, assembly GCF_007860175.1. Lineage (NCBI taxonomy): Bacteria > Pseudomonadati > Planctomycetota > Planctomycetia > Pirellulales > Pirellulaceae > Rubripirellula > Rubripirellula reticaptiva. The sequence goes on from NZ_SJPX01000003.1 coordinate 917,180, forward strand.
TTGCTCGTGGCTCGAATACGAACGCTTCGGTTCACTAAGAATTGAAACGTTGTCGAAAACAGGACCAAGGCCAAAGCAAAAAGTCCGATGACGAGGAGACGGCTAAGTCGATTCCGTTTGGCTGGCCGAATCAAATCCGTCAATCCAACCGTTTGGCCCGATGCCTCAGGCCAATCATTGGGTTCCGAAGCTGACAAGATCAATTTGCTCAGATCGGCCCTCAAATCGCCATCCGGCGTAGCGTCCTGATCGAGTATTTCCGAGAGTGCTCGCGAAACATCTTTCATGGTGCGCGGTCGGGCCGTAGGATCCTTCGCCAACATGGAATCAATCAAAAGCTGCACGGATTGTTGTTGCGCGTCGCTGCCCTGAGTAGCGTCCAGTTCGATCCGAGGTGGTTTTTGATGGCGATGGCCGGCGATGAGTTCGACAATGCGTCCCGTGCTTCCAGTCGTGCTGGGCAAGTTGCCGAAGGGGGCACTCGTCGTCAGCAGGTACTGCAGCGTGCAACCGAGCGAGTAAATGTCGGCAGCAAACTGATCGTGGATTTCCAGCGACACGCCATCCTGTGATGCATTGATTCTCTCGGGGGCGAGAAAGCCCAGGGTTCCGAAATCATCGATGACATTCGCACCACGATGAGACTCGGTGGATTCCGTTTCCGGATTGACCGTCTGGGCGGTTCCCAAATCCAGAAGTTTCACGACGCCGCCGCGGTCTAGCATGATGTTGGACGGTTTGATGTCCAAGTGTGCCACGCCTTCTTGATGCGCATAGTCCATTGCGACGGCTACGTCGCGAGTGATTGTTACGGCTTCGATGATCGAGAGCGATCCGGACTTTTTGATTAGCCGTGAAAGGTCCAGGCCATCGATTAGCTCGGTAATCAGATAGGGACATCCTTCAATGAGTCCTGCATCGGTCGCGGTTACGATATTCGGATGCATTAACCGTCCGTGGGCCCGCCACTCACGCAAGACTTGTTGTGCTCGACGGCGAGAAAGTGTGCGTTCGCCGTTGAGCCACTTGATGGCAACGGAGCGTCCTAGATTGACGTGGCGACCCTCGTAGATTGACCCCATCCCGCCGACAGCGATCAGTCGCTTGACTGCGTAGGGGCCAATCCGATCGGGGATCGGCGAACTGATTGTTTTTCGATGAGAAGGATCACGTCTCGCCGATAGCAGACGAAAGATTGTGTGATCGGTTGGTTCAATGGGTCGGTTCTTTAGCTGCTGAAGCGGAGGATGCGGATTCGAATCAAGTTCTTCAACACGATTTTGGCAGGACTCGCATTCGTCGATGTGATCAATGACGATTTCTAGGTCGTCTGAATCTAGTTTTCCTTCTGCGCAGCGGCGCAGCGTGTCCGTCGTTGGACATGGCTCGCTCGTCGAAGTAGGTCTCGGCACGTGAGGTTCCGTCACGAGGATTCGGCGGTGGATCGGCTGAATGGCTGGCAATCCATCAACCCAGTCAGACGTTACCGGCTGGTTCTGATCGTTGCTTTACCTTGTCTATCGCTGGGACTTGGACATGAAGCGCGCTGACGAGTAAAAACGGCGAAATTGATTAGGACTCACCCATGGTCAATCGTGTTGGTTGGTTACTCAAGATTTTCTCCGAAATGTTCTCTCAGTTTCGCCAGTATTCGCGACTTCGCTTTGTAGATAGCCCATACGGAAATGCCCAAGTCATCAGCCACATCCTTAGCGGCATCGCCTTCGACAGCGACCCGCCAAAACGCTGTCCAAGTCGTTTCGTTGAATGAAAGTTTTAGTTCACCGAGCAGTCGCAGATGCAGATCAGCGACGTCTTCGGTCGTTTCCGGCGATTGATCCGGCAGCGATAGGATTTGCTGAAGAGCGCCCGTGCCGCCACCAGCTTGGGCTTTACCAGCAGTACGTCGTTGGTGGTCAGCAATCTTGTTGCGGGTGATCGTCCACAACCAGCCTCGGAATGATCCGGTGCCTGGCGTCTGTATCGGTCGAAGCTCGAAACGGTCCAGCGACTCGCTGACGCCTAGCAGCACCTCTTGGCTGACGTCAAACGCGTCAGATTCTTGCAATCCGCAGCGACGACACCATCCGACCACCAAGGGGCCGTAAATCCGCACGAGCCGCTGCCAAGCCACGGCGTTGCCTTCGCGGATCGCAAACAGCAGCGTCGGCGAAGTCGTGTCGTTGTCCGTGGGATGTGGTGAGAGCATTAAGGTTTGATGCATCGTCGGCGGCAGTTCAATCCACCGACTAGACTAGCTCAAAATGCCGGCCCCCGAAACGATTTCACACTGAAAAACGGCTGCATTTTGAATTGTCCTGCCTGAAAAACGGCCTCGATGTCCAACTCGCTGCGATAGATGACCAGCGAACTCCGTTTTCTCCATCGTCGCAGTCGATCATGAACCGCTCTAAATCCGCACACTCAGCCGTCAATGAACGAAAACGCGACTCTTTGAAACGCCGGAGGATGCTGGCCGAAACTTTAGAGCAACGGCAGTTGCTGGCAGGCGACTTCGATACCGAAGTATTCGGTCCGCAACCACTTTACGCTCAAGTTTCCGCGGAAGGGGAAGGCTCGCTTGACGGGGTGGCAGAGACGATCGACGGGGCGGCTGCGGTAGGTAGCGATGCGATCAATTCGTTCGCATCGGGGCTTCGCGAGGCCGTCGACCAGATTTCACGCGTGGTTTCGGCGATCGACTCGGCCCCCGCACTAGCCGCCGAGATTCCGTATCTCGGGTCGCTGGTTCCTGAAAGTGTCGCCGGGACGACATTGATTGACACCGAATCGATTGCGTCGCTGTATCGACTTGCTGACCGATTCGAAACCGATGTGGCTGTCCCGCTTGCAAACTTTTTGGACAGCAATCCGACCGCGACGGCGTTTCAGTTGATTTCGCAGTTTGACTTTTTGGATTCGGCGCCGGGTTTGGAGTCTGGCCAGCAGGGCGTGCGATTGAACTTCAATCTGAGCGAGCAATTTGATTCATCGCTGGCGACGCTGTTGGAACCAATCACGTCGCGAGCCGATAGTCTGCTCGATGCTGTCGACGGTGATGCGTTGGCGACCGATCTGCCCTTTGATTTATCGCTGGAAGATTTTTCGTTCGATGTCATTCGTGACGCAGCGGAAAATGTCTCGGTGGCGATTCCCGATATCGTGCTGCGTTTGGCCAGCGCCGATGCCGTGCCGATCAATTTTTCCGCTCAGGTTGGATTCTTGGCCGGCGGGGTGACGGGCGGTTCGTTGTCCGCCGATGTCGGATTGCAGATCAACACCAGCAATTTGTTGGGGGGGACGCTGTCGCTTGATTCACTGCGCTCGCTGGATCTTAGCGAAGCCTTAAATTCGCTCCGCGTCGAAGTTGTCGGTCGTGGTCTGGATTTGCGGTTGCCGTTCGAGTTCGAGCTATCCGGATTCAACACGGGTGGATTCAATCCGGTCTTCGTGCTAACCGATGCGAATCCGTTCGATTCAATTTTGCCGCAGGTCGATTTGCAAATACCTCGTGGCGCACCGTACGACTCCGGTGCAATCACAGGTTTCGCCAGCATCGACGCGACAGCCATTCTGACAACGCTTGATGAAATCGGTGCTACGTTTGGTGTTTGGGAATCCGGAGATGCGCTGAATTATCCGATGCCGTTGGGCGACGATGTTTCGTTGGGCGACGTAGCGGGCTTTGCCGATGCCTACGGCGGCGCCGTGTTGCAGTTTCTGAAAACCGATGACGGATTGCCGGCGTTCAATTCGATTCAGGAACTGGTCAGTCTGATCCCTTCCGTCGCCGAGAACGCTGCCGAATTTGTCAACTACGACCCCGCGTCGAAACTGCTGACGATCGACATCGGCGTAGCTTGGCAGCCGGATCCGATCATCCGCCGAGCCAACTTGTCCGTCATCGCCGGTGCGGCGGACTCACCGATCGCGTCAATCCAGATGACGCCTGGCGACGATGGCACCAACAACGTACTGACGATCAACGGCAACGCGTCGTTCGATTTTGAACTAGAGATTGATTTGTCGGGCCGTGAGTCAAATCGGCAAGTTGATGTCGACACAATCGGCGTTGATCCCCGGGGGCCTAACGCGGTCAGCGCGAATGGCCGAAACGATATTGTTATTGATCAAACGACCGTGGCACTATCGACGCCGATGAGAACGATCGCCGATCGATTCGGTTTGACGTATCTGCGCGATGAGCAGCAAACGTTGCGGGTAAAGCTTGAGAATGGACAAGAATATTCGGTTGATATGGGAGTCATTGACGACCACGTCACACTGGCTGAATGGCTGGAACGCGGGACAGTGTTGGCCGATGACGGTACGCCGTTGATGACGTTGGAATTCCGGCCGACCGTGGTGGTCGGTTCCGAATTCGATTCGTCCCGCGACCGATTTCACGTGATTGATCACACCGCACGCCAAGATCGTGTTCAGATTTATCCAGCGTTCGTTAACGCTACGAATGTTGGGTTTCTTGACGATTCGGCCTACAGAGATTCCGAGCAGTGGTTCCTTCGTACCGTTGGCGAAGCTCGCCGATATGCGTTCTACGAAGCGGTTGATCATCTTGAAACTCTGCTCAGCAAAGCTGGTGGGGCGGGCGAGTATCGGATCGGGGCCACTTACCAATCGATCCCGGACGAAGTTCGCCCCGACGGTAGCGTCAATACGACGTTGGCATTTGCTGGTCCTAGCCATTCCGAAGCAGGCAATGCCAGTTTCGGCGGCGATCCGTCGCTGGAGTACCCAGTCAGCCTGATCGACCATCTTTCCGGTGGTCCGACACAGCCGCAGTTAGCTGATGGCAAATCCGCCGTCGTCATCAACGCCACGTTTAATTTGGACGTTCCTTGGGACTACAAGACGTCCGGCCCATCAGATCTTGAAAAGTTCCCCTTTTTCAAAATTGCTGTTCACGAGTTGCTTCACGGCTTCGGATTCTTATCCAATTTTAAAGAGAACGGTTCGTTACCGGCTAATACGCGACCAGCGGTCTTTGATTCATTCATTGCGCTTGCCGATCGCGATGACATCACTGAAACCGGCGTGACCTTCACGCCGATCATTGGTCTGCCCAACGACGCAGCCCGAGCGACCGCGTTCAAGAGCAATCGTTTGTATTTCACCGGGTTGAACACTTCGGCGTCCAATCCGAATGATCCGGGAATGCCCGTCAAGTTGTATGCGCCGGCTTTGTTCCAGGGCGGATCGTCGGTTTCGCATTTCGATCAAGAAAGTTACGAGCCCGATGAGACAATGGTGCCGTTCTTTTCAGACAACGACTTCTCACCCGCGCAGATAACCGCGCTGTCGCGGGCGGTGCTTGAGGATCTCGGATACCAAACCGCTCAAACTCCGAAGACGCAAGTCTTATCGACCGATCCGTTTTGGGAAACGATTTTCAGTAGTCAGACAGCTGGTTCGGGCGTGCCATCGAGTCAGCCACTCGATTCGGCGGTCGGCTTGGTGGACACCACGACGCCGCTGAGTCACTTCTTTCCGCGCGACATGCCGGGAATGGATCTGCCGTCGCAACCGCTACAACTTACGCTTCTGGATGGCAGCGTTGTGGATATCGAATTGGGGCCGATCAATTCACTGACGATTCAGGACCTGCAAAATGCGCTGTCTGATCAAGATAATTTTGAATATGTCTTGCAACCGGTCGAGGACCGACTGACGGTGATCGACAACACCACGGCGGTTGCCGGTGGTGTTTTGCAAATCCGCCGCGCCGCGGGGACCAGCGGATCGAGATTGATCGAGCGTTTCCTGCCGGTGATTTCAGCTAACCCGAGCTCGGACACATTGCCGCTTGGTGACGCGGTCACGCCATTGCCAGAGAACGAAACTTACTTTCGTTTGCATTCGACGACGTTGTCCGACGTGTTGACGCGCGAAGAAGGTGCGCTGATCTATGGTCGCGAACACACGGCGCAAATGACGTTAGTTGATGGTCTGGAAATCCCGATCACCACCGGCGTGCTGACTGCTGAATCGACGCTCTTGCAGATCGCGAATTCGCTGCGACAGAGTTTCCCCAACCTACAGCCTCGAGTCGATGTCGGAATTGCGCCGGGCGATGATCGAATCTATATTCATGATCGCTACTTGGTCGTACGGGATGACTTGTTTCGAGAGATTGATCCGGCGAACGGGACAATCGATCAGGTGGCGTTCGGATTGTCAGATTCAACGCCCGGAGGCAACGGCATTTTCGATCTGTTGTTCGCCTCGCAACATCTCGACGACCGAGGCATCAATCCTGATCAAGACGAGTACATCTTCAGCGACTCATTGACGACGCGTGTCGGCAGCAAACTGTCGACGAATCCCGAATTGTCAGTTTTCGTCGACGTTGAAACCGAAGTTGATCCGCGGACTCCTCTGGACATCTTGATCGATCGGCGTCTCGGCAAAACCATGGGCTTGATCGACCAAACTTTTCGGATTCTTCGAGCCGATGGTAGCGAAGCCGTTTTTACGTTGCCCGGCGATGCTCGCGGATACACGTTGGAGTCAGCGATTGAGCAATTGGTTGCCAGGGACAATGCAGGAAACGAGTTGGCACGAGTCGTTTTGAACAATAACCGCGCAGCAATTCAAACCACACTGGCCGAGCAAAACTGGCAATTCGCCGCCGGTGGCGATCTGGCGACCGTGCTGTTTGGATCCAAGCGCTTCGAAGTCGACGGTTTGATATCGGGCACTCCGCTTTCGGACACCGTTTTGCATCGTCATGCTGAAGACACCCGAATTGAACTGTTCCTCGAACAGGGATTTGCGAGGTTCAACGGTAGCGACGACTATAAATACCAGACTTCTGGGAATGCATTGGTGGGCGACCGAAAAATTGCCGACCTGACGATGCGACTGTTTGATGGCACCCAAATTGACGTTGAAGTTCCAACATTCGGCGGGTTGACCCTCGGCCAATTTGTGCAGTTTCTGAACGTCTCGCGCGATGGCACGCCGTTGATCCGTGCGGTTTTCAAGGACGACGCGATCGAGATCACTGACTTGACTCGCCAAGACGGTGTGTCCAGTTCACTATCGGATGCTTTTGCGATCGAATACGCCGACGGTAGTACCGGTTCACTCTGGCTACGCTCGTTTATTCCATTCGACGTGGACCTGGACAGCGATGGAGTACTTCGTGGGCCGCGGTTGTTTCCCGAATTGCCCCAGAATCTCGATGCCGCGGTTAACAGCAATACGCTGCTTAGCGACGTGACCGGTCGATTGTTCCTGCCAGACCTTCAAGGCACGCGGCCATCGTTGATCGCAAGACTGAGCGACGGCGTTGCCAGGACGCTGGTGTTAGATCTAGTCGACCAGGACACCACGCTGTTCGATATTGTTCGCGGTCTGCGATTGTCCGAAAATGGCGGTGAAGTGATCGATGCGAATGTGGTGGGTGACCGCTTGGTGATCAGCAATGTGGAGAGCGTTCCCGGAACGTTCTCGTTGGAAGTTGATCCTAGTGGTGACTCGCGTTTATTTGTCGCGATGGGGCTTGTGAATGATTCTTTCGGCCCGGTTCCAGCGCCGGTCATCGGCGACATTGAACGTCGTTCTCTACCGCTATCAGTTTCTCCTTTGTCTGTGCGAACGCTGTTGTCGGAAGTCTTCGGCGATAACCATGCATTACTCGGTGGCGACACAATCACACTGGGTTATGACAACAGTGGAGCGTTCGAGCCGCTGACGATTGAACCTTTTTCGGTTGGACCTTTCGGGCCAACATCAACCTTCGATGACCTGCTGAAGTCGCTGACCAACGGGTTTGGAGATAGGGCGGTGCGAAACCGCTTGTCGGCGAGCCTTTCGAGGGGACGGATCGTTGTCGCCCATGCGGGCGGCCCAACCTCTAATCAGTCGACCACGCTTTCAATTGTCGAAGCGAATTCGCCGATGGGGCAAGCATTTGCCGAATTGTTCCCGAGTCTTTCCGATCTTGATGACGACGGACAGTTTTTGAGCCGTCTGCTGACCATCCCGCTGCCCGCCGAATCGATCCAGCCCCAAACGCCGCTGCGTCATTTGTACGAAGGTGGCGAGTTTGATCGCCGAATCGGGGCGAATTCCGTTGTTCCGATTCAAATCCAACTGCGGGACGGGACGACCGAAACAATCGACATCGCGCACGACTCGTCGATGACAGTTGCACAGTACATCGATCAATACGAAGTCCGACGTAATGGAGCAGTTGTTCTTTCTGCATCGCTTCAACCGGTTGCCAGCGCTTCTGGTCCGTCGACCTATCGGGCGATGCTGGTCGATCAAACCGTTCCGGTCAGCGGTGGCGAGTTGTCGGTCACGATTGATCGTAGTCAGGGCGAAGTGCTCAACGCAATTCCGCTTGAACTTGGGCTAATCGGCATCGATCAAACCGGTGCAGGAAGGATTGTGTCGGGTGACCTGACGACGCCAGCACAGCGGGAGCCTCGCATTCGTATTTCGCGAGCCCCACAACTGCACGCCGAATTTTCGGCAGTGGCCAGCAACCTTGTTGCAACCGCTGGCATCGGGGATCTAGTCTCCGCGACCGTGGATAACGGTTCGGCGTCGCTGAGCGGATCGATTTCGCTGGGTGTGCCGATGCCCGCGGGACAAGACTATCTGACATTAGCCGACCTGACTCGCTCGCTGATCGATCCGTTCAATAGTCTGGACCTAGATGTCGATTTGGACTTGTTCGTCGACGCGGATGTGACGTTGGACTTGGCCGGTTTGAATGAGCAACCGCTGCCCGCGGAACAGCCGCGGATTGAGTTGCAGTGGGACAACATCATTGCAGTGGATCCGCAATTCCGTTTGCAACCCGAAAACTTTTCACTGACCACCGAAAACTTTGACAATCTGATCCAGTTCGGTCGTCTATCGGTTGAAGACATTACGAATCTGATTCGCAAGTTGGCAGATTTCATCACCAACTTGACCGGTGAAGATTTACTGGACCGTCAACTGCCATTGGTCAACACTTCATTAGGCGAAATTCTGAATGCGGTTGACTATGTCGCCGAACTTGTGGACCGGATCAGCAACGATCCCAACGGTTCGCTCAACACGCTGGAAACCGAGATCGAGTCGATGCTAGGGCTTGCGCCGGAAGAACTAGACCTTTCCTACGACCTTGTCGAACATATCTTCCGTGTCGATTTAAATCTTGGTTTCGACGAAACCACTTCGGCATCATTTGATTTAGATCTAAGCGATCTGGGATTGTCGCAATTGGATGGGCTGGTCGATTTCAACACGTCGGGCAGTGTGGGTGTTCAGGCGGGCGGCGAACTTCGGGCCCACCTGGGATTGGATCTCGACGAATTGGACCACGCGAACTTTGATGACGCCGTTGTTGTGTTCGACACGTCGGGTTTTTATGCGACCGCTCGAGCCTATGCGGACGATATCGCGTTTACGACTTCCGTCCTGTCGTTGGGGGTTGACGTAGGGCCGGGGCGGATCGCGCTGGATGCCGATGGATTGAACTTTGATGGAACGGCGGAGAACACCGACCGAGCCGAGCTGTCGATCGCACCGGTGGGAACATGGAGTGGCGGACGCAAACCTTTGCTCGAACTTTCGGCAAGCGATTTTGAGTTCAACTTTGATGAAGATTCAATCTCGTTGGGGGTCGATCTTCCCGTCACGTTCTTGGGATCGACTGAACCGTTTCAAATTCAATGGAATGATCTAACGTCGTTTCAATTCGACGTTTTGGATCCGGGCGTGACGATCGACGCTTCCGGTAGTACCGCCAACAACGTCATTGCGGTTCCAGATATCCAAGCTGCAACATCGAACATTTCACTTGGCGACGGATTGATCGCACTGGCCGAAGGGCTGCAAGGCTTGTTCGGCGTGATCGATGACTACCTGGGTGACGAAGTGTTGGGCATTCCGGTGCCATTGATTGGCGAAGGTTTGGCTGATGCGGTTTCGTTTGTCGAATCCTTTGTTGCGCCGCTAGCCGATGAACTTCGCGGAGCAACGTTTGACGACGCCGTGTCGATCGTCGGGCAACGGATCTTGTACGACGTGCTGGGGCCAGGTGACACATTACCAGGACTGAACGTACTGCGGGATCTGAACAATGACGGCGAAATCACGCTGGCGGATGTCGGTGTGGTAGTGGATGGACTCGACGAAATCGCGTACGAAATCAGTATCGGTCGCGCTGGATTGGAATTGCGAACGCCGATCAATTTGGACGTCGGTGGCAGTGCGCTCGGTTTGGATCTGGAAGGACAAGCGGCGATCACAGCGGGCTACGGTCTGAACCTGATTGTCGGTTTCACTCGTTCGGAAGGTCCGTATGTCGAATTCGGCGATCAAACCGAGTTTTCGATCGACTACTTTGCTGGAATCGAAGATCTGGTCGGCGAAGGTCGCTTGGGACCATTGTTTGTCACCGTTGAAACGATCGCACCAGAGAATCTGAGCGATGATCTTCGCCGCCGTGCGAGATTGGACGAGAATCTCGTCTCTACCGAAGCGATCAACGCCATTCGCGGCAGCTTTGGTGTCGACCTGCCTGCCGGTCGTTACACGTTGTCGACCATTGGCGGCGCTCTCTCGCAAATCAATTTGTCGGCCGATTTTGTAGGGTCGCTGCATGCCCAAATCAATACCGGCATCAACACGACGATCGAGGGCATCCCGTCGCTGGTCGCCGATCTGCATTTGACGTTTGACGATCCGGCCGAAACGACGCTTGCTGGAGTGATCGATTCGATCGCGTTGCCGACCGTTTCGATCACCAACGTGGGGCTGGACTTGGGTTCGTTCGTGACGAACGTGTTGGCACCCGTGCTGGCACCGGTCAACGACTTCCTTGATCCGATCCGGCCTGTGCTCGATCGTTTGACGTCGCCGATCCCCGGAATCTCGGAGTTGATCGGCCCGACAACGTTTGTCGATCTGATTGGCGCATTTGGCGAAGGCGGCGAAACGGTCGGCCAGTTCGTTGGCGCGGTTGCGAACATTGTAGAACTGATCGATATCCCGACCAACGCCCAAACGATCATCCTGCCGCTGGGCAACTTTGACACGGCGATCGACGACGTTACCGGAGAGCTTGTGCCCGTTCCGATGGGCGGGCAATCAAACTTTGACGATTTTCTCGATACCGTCGGCGAGGACGCTGCGGAGATTCGCGACTATCTGCGTAACATTCCGCAAGAGGAACCTCAATACAACAGCAGCGGCGAGTTGACGGTGACGCCCGGAATGTTTTCGATTCCGTTGTTGAAAGATCCTACTTCGGCCATAGGACTGCTGTTCGGCAACGATGTCGATCTGTTGAAGTATCAAGCCCCGCGTTTGCAAGCGTCGTTTGAATTTAGTCAGTCGATTCCGGTCTTCCCCGCATTTTCGCTGGCCTTCGGCGGACAGTTTTCGACAACCATCGATTTTGCGTTTGGCTATGACACTGCGGGTATATTTGCGTACGCCGATAGCGGCCGAGCGATCGATTTGCTGGACGGCTTTTTCTTTGACGACCGGGCTGTTTTTGAAAACGGCAACAAAATCAGTGACGTTCCGGAACTGACGTTTCGGTTTGCAGTGACTGCTGGTGGGCAACTCGATTTATTGGTCGCTAAGGCAGGTGTGGACATTGGCATCGGGGCTCAGTTGAACCTCGATTTGAACGATCCAAACCTCGACGGCAAGATTCGGTTCGACGAAGTAATTTCAAATCTGCAGTTGGGCAACGCGCCCGGGCTGGGGCCGTTGTGGATCTTTGATCCTTCGGGACAACTGGACTTTTTTGTCACAGCCTACGTCAAAGCGTTTGGCATCCGCGTTTCAACGACGCTGGGGCCGAAGGTCTTGGTCAACTACGACTTTCCGCGTCCCGAACCAGCCAACCCGGTGCTTGGTCATGTCGAGCCCGGTGGACAATTGGTGATTCACGCCGGGCCGAATGCGGCGCTGCGTGTCGAGGGTGATCTATCCGACGGTGACGACATCATTTTTGTCAGCGGGGACGAGGACACCGGCGAAACCATCATCACCGGTTATGGAACAGATCAGCGGTTCAGCGGTGTGACGAGTGTCTTTGTGGATCTCGGCGAAGGCGATGACGGACTGTTTGTCGACGAAAACTATGCACGTCCGATCACGGCATTCGGTCGTCTGGGTCGCGACGAGATCACTGGCGGTACGGGACGGTTGACGGCGTATGGTGGTGGCGGCGACGACGTGATTTTCGGCGGCAGCGGTGATGACCGGCTTTATGGAAATGGCGACGCAAACGGATTGGGCGCAAGCGCGCTAGGCACGATCACTCGTACATTACCCGACGGCAGAGTGCTGAGCTTCAATGTGACCGACGCGGATCTGATCGACGGCGGCGATGGCAACGACCAAATCTTTGGCGGTGAAGAAGACGATCAACTGCAAGGCGGCGGAGGCAACGACCGCATCCACGGAGGCACCGGTGCGGACTATGTCGGCGGCGGCGATGGCGACGACGTTCTGTTCGGTGGTGACGGTGACGATACGCTGTCCGGTGATGACGGCAACGATACTGTTTACGGCGAAGCCGAAGACGGCACCGGCGTGGGACGCGATTTTTTGCAAGGCGGCGATGGGGACGACGTGCTGCGAGGAGGCCCGGCCGATGACGAATTGTTCGGTGGCTATGGCAGCGATCAATTGTATGGCGGCGATGGTAACGATCTGTTAGTCGGTGCGATTGCGCCTCGGGACAGTGAAAACTATGCGATTCTGCAAGGTACGCCCGACGCGTCGCCACACTATTTTGACGGTGGCGCGGGTAACGATTTGATCTATGGAACCGAAGGAATCGATACGGTCACCGATTCCGCCGGGCTGACTCGCGTGTTTACCTACGGCGGGAACGATGTGATCTCAACGGGCGACGGCGATGACTTGATCCGATCCGGCGATGGCGATGATGTGATCAACGCGGGCAGCGGCAACAACCGAATCTACGCTGGCGAAGGGTTTGATATCGTCGATTCAGGATTCGGTGATGACCTAATCGATCTACGCGGTGCGGGACTTGGGCTAACGCAAACCGGGGTGAACTCGGGTGGTCAAGTCACCGACATGGGCGGCAACAATCGCATCCTAGGTGATGGCGGCGACGACATCATCGACGTCCTTGGATCGGGTTCGAACTACATCGATGCTGGCGGCGGTAACAACCGCATCGTCACGGTGGGTCGTGGTGGCGACCGGATCCGCACGGGTTCTGGTGTCGACGTCATCGATGCGGGCGACGGAAACAACAACATTTCGTCGGGCGCTGGCGATGACATCGTTCGTAGTGGCAGCGGGAACGACAGCGTGTTCCTTGGCGATGGAAACGACGAAGCGTTCACGGGTGCAGGCAATGATGTCGTAATCGCCGGTGCGGGCAACGACTTCGTCGATGCGGGCGCAGGCAGTGATGTGATTCGCGGCGGCGATGGCGACGACGAACTTGTCGGCGGCATCGGCAGCGACACCATTCGTGGCGATGAAGGCGACGACGTCGTTTGGGGCGGACGATTGATCTATGAGCGGGACGTGTTGCTGGCGACGTTGGTCCGGCCGACCGAGTATGACGCCAATGCGTCCAGCATTGTCTTCCCCGCGATGGTACCCGCGGTCGTCATTGATGGTCCGCTAGAAGGTTCGCTGGAAGACGGGAACGATTTGATCTTTGGCGGTGGCGGAATCAACTTCATCTTCGGTGGCGGCGGCAACGATGACATCAGCGGTGGCAGCGGATCGGCGTACATCGATGGCGGACGTGGAAATGACATTCTGCGAGGAACGCCTGGCAACGATGTCATTCGCGGGGGTGCTGGCAACGATACGATCGAAGGATTACAGAACATCGATTTCAGCTATGGCGATTCAGGTGATGACTTCATTATCGGCGGGTCGGGCGTCAATATCGATGGGACCCATCAGACGTTCGGGCAGCGTTCGTTCGGTGGCAGCGGCAATGATGTTTTGTGGGCTTATGCTCATACAACAGGTGCTGGGGAAGTCTCACTTCGCGGTGAATACCTGGACGGCGGTGAGGGCGCCGATGAACTGCTAGGTAATCTGCGTCAAGACGTGCTAATCGGTGGCGGTGGCGACGACCGTTTGCTGGGCGACGCTTTGGCGGGCCCCGACTACGACAGCAACGACGACTTCCGAACCTTCGGCGGCGATGACTTGATCGTCGGTGGGTTCGGCGATGACTTACTTCAGGGCGGTGGCGGCAACGATGTGCTGTTTGGTGGCGGGAACGTTGATGAACTGGAAGGACACGACGGCGACGATCGATTATACGGCGGTCGCGGAATCGATTTCCTGCGACTCGATGTTGCAGCCGAGTACGGTGATGACCTGGACGTCCTCGATGGTGGCTTCGCCGACGGGCCGGATGAGACGCCGTTCGGTTTGGACAATGCGACAGACATCATGATCGTCAATGGTTCCGATCAAAACGACGTGATTACGATCGCTGGCAACGGTAATCAAGCGATCGTCAATTACCAGGTTGGCAATCAACCTCTTCGGCAAATCGACATTCGCGTTCAAGACGCCATGGGGAACACGCTGGTCGAGCAATATCAGATCAACGGTTTGGCCGGGAATGATACGATCGGTTTCGATGCGTCGTTTGACACCAGTGACTTGGCCGCACGCAGTCGTGACTGGGTAGGTGTTTTCCAAGGTGGATCAGGCGATGACACGCTGATCGGTTCAGCCGGTCGCGATCGACTTGACGGCGGACGCGGAAGCGACACTGTGTTTGGACTAGGTGGCGACGACCGACTTTGGGGTGATTCCGGTGAAGGACGTTCGAGTGACATCGATCGTCTGTTCGCGGGAACCGGCAACGATGATTTGCTAGGCGGCGTGGGGAGGAACTACTTGTACGCCTGGTCGAGCGATCCTGCGACGACTTCGCCGTACGGGATCTTTGATGACGACGGCGAGGCCGAGGACACCGGGCTAAATCGAATGCTCGGTCGAGATCAAGACGACTTTTTGTATGCGGGCACGGGACTCGACTTCATGTACGGCGGTGATGGCCGCGACCAGCTTCACGACGTCGATGGAAATCTGCTCGAAAACTTTGGTGTCCCAGAGGATGAAGAATGGCTCGAGTATGCTCGAAACAACGATTCCGTTTGGTACTACGGTGCGACCGAGCGTGACGACATCATATCGGTGGACTTTGTCACTGAACCGGGACTGCTGGGTAACCATCATCTGATCACGCGGCTGACCGAGAACAATGGTTTCTTCTCGTTTGATGCTCAAGTTCGACTCGACTTTTCCGCTACCAATCCGGACGGTTCGCTGGTTTGGGATCCGAGCGATTTGGTGCAACGCGTCGAGGAAATTCGTGGCGCCGTTGGCGACGATGCGCGACAACTTGTGGCGAGATCGCTTGAGTTGTCAGGCGACCTATTGCCTGCCGAAGGCGACTTCACTGCCATCATCATCAACGCCGGTGCCGGCGACGATCAAGTCTTTGTCGGACCGACCGTACAAAAGACCGTGTGGACGGGCGCAGGCGCTGGCGACGACACCGTCGAGTACGCCGGAGGAACTGCGATCTTGGTTGACATTGCGGACGCCGATCCGCGCAACGAAGTCTTCGGTGACGCCGATGATTTTTCGCGGGCGTATGAAATCTCCGATTCCGAAAATGGTCAACCATCCCGACTTCGCGAAACGATCTACTTCGAAAAGTTGACGCTCGACTCGCCAACCGATGTGGATTGGTTCACTTTCGTAAGTTCAGGGATGACGCCCTCGGAACAGCTGCGCGTTGTCGTCGATTCATTGTCAGATGACGATGCCATCGAAGTCGAATTGTACGAATACGTCGATGATGATGGCATCAACGAGCTTGCCTCGGTGGGGACTCTTGAAACAGAAGCTGCTGCGTTGGATCCAACCAGGCCCTCGCGGACGTCACTTGTTCGCGGCAACGCGCTGTATCCTGACGGCCAGCGACTTTATCTCCGTGTTCGCAGCACCAACGGCAGCCCGACGTCGTACAACCTGGGCATCGACTTCGGCGGCGACGTTGCACTGGGATCCGCGCGGGTTGAATTGGGGTCACAGTCCAACACGTTCCTTCGTCGTGACGTAATCGTTGGCGGCGCCGGTGACGACATTCTTCGTGGCGGTCCCGGTGAGGACTGGGTGATCGGTGGCGACGGTGATGACATCATCACCGGTGGTGTGGACGGCTTTGCATCGGATATTTTGATCGGTGGTGATGGCAACGATGTGTTCCAGATCATTCCGTCGGATGTCGGCGAACTCGATCTGACGCTCGCCGACGAGATCGAAGGCGGCGATGGGTATGACCGTGTGTTGTACCTTGGTGGAGACATCGATGATCGCGGCAGGCCAGTGCCGGACTTCGTCACACTGCGCTATCAACCGTTGCTAAACGCCTGGCAGCTAGCAGCCAAGGTTTGGGACACGGCGAACCAGCGTTTCGAAACCAATGGCAACGAATTCGTTATCCACTCGGCGAGTTATCGCGCACGTCAGATCGAGGCAACTGAGTTTGACACCCGCGCGGGTGCTGACCAAGTCAGATTGGACGAGGCTTCCTATAGCATTCTTGATGACGAGATTGTCAACGTATCTGGATTCCAGTTTGACCTTGTCGATGGAACCAACGACCAACGGCAAACCTATGGTGTCTCACCTGGCGACCGTCAGGTTGGTGGCGGAGCAGCGAATTTCATCATTCGTGGCGGATCTGGAAACGATTTGCTTGTCGGTTCGCCCTATGGGGATGTGATTTTTGGTGGTGACGGACTCGACCAAATCATCGGCGGTGGTGGCAATGACAGCCTTGATGGCGAAGGCGGCAACGATTTGATCGTCGGTGACTCAATCGCTTCACCGGCGTCTGTGTGGGATCGGTTTGAGGTGATCGCTGGTCAAGATCGATCGAACGACTCGCCCGCCTTTGCGACGCCTGTCCAATTTGTTGGGGATTCGCTTGAGAACTTGACGCTGCACGACGGAGATGGTGGTGACTGGTTTGTTCTACCGGCGTCTGCAGCGGCCGATCCGCTGGCATCCAATGATCTGGTCGTTGATTTTGATGATTCCGAAATGGAAAGCTTGTGGAGCAGCATCAACCAAGCCAGCGGACGCAATGGTGCGGAAGTGATCCCGGCTTTGGTGGATCCGCAAACCGGCAACTACACGCCCACGTCTGGACAGCCGGATGTGTACCTGATCGGGGTCAACAACCCGGTCGGTCAAGTGATTGTCGCGACTTCGGCACCAAGACTCGATTTGATTGGCGATGGGCAAACGGTTGGCGCTGCATTCGTGCTGGACATTTCTGGGCAACCCACGGTGACGGTTCGATTTGACGTCTCCTCGGGCCAATCCGGCGAATCGATTGCTGACAATATCAACCGAGAACTAAACGATCAGCTTTTGCAATTCGATGTGCAAGCTTTCTACGACGCGACGCGAGCTCGTTTGATTCTGGTTTCGCTGAGGGGGCGTGCGATGACGGTTCGTTCCGAGAACATCTTTTCCTTTTCCTACCTTGGGTTCGAGGATGGGCAAGTTCCCCGGCAACTTCCCTATGGACTCGGTGGCTACCGAGTCTCGGTCGTCGATAACGAAATCGTGAACCAAGCACCACTCGGACCGTCGCTGCCATCGCTCGTATTTGAGTACGAGACCGCGGACCGAAGTGTGCTGAGCGCGACTCCTAGTCAAGCAATCGGGCTGAATGATGCTGGCTTTGCTGTGGCGACTGCGGCACGAATCGAAGGTGGACGTCGTGACGAGATGATTAGCGAAGTGGTGCCGCTGGGCGACATCAACGCGGACGGCCGTCCCGACTTTGTTGTACCGGGGGAAACAAAAGCCTACGTTTTCCTCGGACACGTAGATCCGAATTTCTTGTTCGGCGATCAGTCCGATATCCGTGATGCAGCGGACTACGTTTTGAACTATCCGAACGCCGGTACGATCGAATGGATCAGCGGCCCCGTTGATGTTGACGGCGATGGCTTTGATGATCTGACCTACGCTCGTACTAGTTTCAGCGATGCTGCCCGCACGGATGGGGTGACCAGCGTTAATATGATCAGCGGAAGCAACCTGACGCAAAACTCGGCCCAACTTTTTGCGATCCCCATGGGTGGTTTTGAGTATCAGGATCTCGACCACCAGTTTGACCTGTTCGGCAAGCAATTGGCCTCGCTTAATCGATCAGTTGATGTGCCGATCCAGGCGGAATGGATTCGCTACAACAACGACGAGTTTGCAGATTTAGCGATTTTTGGCAAGGAACCCAGCCTGCGTCGTGGCGTTGCTAACGTGAACTATGGCGGAGTGCTTGATGGTCAGCAAATTCATGATCAGGTGGTCAACAACTCGACCGGTAACAGCAACTACTTGACCACCATTGTTCGCGGGCTAGAAGATTCTGGCGTTGTTGCGGCAACGCACTTTGACGATCCAGCATCAGTCATGTATGTGGGTGGTTCGCCGGAAGCATTCTTTGATTTTGGCGATATCAACGGTGATGGTCTTGATGACATCGTGGCAACCGTGCCGCGTGGATGGGAGTTCAGCACCAACGGGTCTGTTGAGCCAGACGTGGTGATCTCGCGAACGTATCTGCGGACCGGCGGTAGCTTCGGTTTCGGAGGTCGATTAGCTTCGCCAATTCTGCAGTTGGCGGCCGAGACGGCGGGACTTCGCGACCCGAACAATCCTGATTTAGGAAATCAGGGGGCACTTAACGCCGAGTTGCCCATCGTCGTCAAAGATCTGGACAACGACGGTTTCGCTGATCTGATCGCGATCAGTGATCTCGGCAATCCAGGCCCCGGGTCTGGATCGCTGCTGATCTATACCGGACAAGAACTGACGAGCGACGACGATTTTGCAAACCGTGAAGTGGCTGTAACCTTTGCCCGAATTCCAGCATCAGGTCGCAGTCTTCTGGACGCTCGCGTTTCGATTGGTGACTTTGACGGCAACGGAAAACAGGATCTTGGATTTAGTTTTTCAAATCCAATCTTGGCAGGGACCAATATTTTTTACGACGCAATTGATGGTGGAAGCGTTCGGTCAATCAATGTTGGGTTGCAGCGTCCCACGCCGGTGACCTCCATTTCGTCGCCAGTCGGTGCTAGCAACTTCGGATTAGCCGGCGGTAACGCAATCGACCTCAACGGGGATCGCATCGACGATTTGATCCTTGCCGACCCAGAAGCGACGACGTCGGCTGGTGATCTACGCGGCGGAATTCTTTACGTCGTTCCTGGAAGTCAACGGCGTGTCTTCCTTCCCGATGAATCACTTGTCGTGGATCTTGGAAATGATTCGATACGCGGAATAGGTGATGTGTCGCGTGATTCGCAAGGACAACTTCAGGTTAAATCAACCATTCAAGCAAGCACCGAAACAGACTGGTACCGTTTCCGGACGGTCGGCGACGGACAGATTGGCGATGTGATTCGTTTGTTGCCAACCACTGACCAGTTTGTTCCGGCAACCCGTGGCGCATCGGGGATCATCAGCGGGGGCAACGCCTTCGACAACGTGCCCAGTGTGGTGTTCGATTCAAATCAAACTGGCGTTTACGAGATTGATTTGTCGCGACTGCTGACTGTATTCGACGATCCGGCCAGCATCGGATCAGCAGAACTGCGACTGCGCGGTTCGGCCACTAGGACGCCCGTCGACTCGGCGCCCGCACTGAGTTTGCTTGAAGAACTAACGCCTGTTTCGGGTGGTGGATTCGGTGAACGTGTCTTCTTCGTTGCGGTCGCAGAAGATAAGGGAAGCGAACTGTACGTCACCGATGGAAGTGCTTCAGGAACTCGTTTGGTTTATGAAACCATCGCAGGACCGGAGTCAGCGAATCCGGCCAATCTGACGGCGATCGACGATCGTCTCGTATTTTCGACCAGCGTATTTGAACTGCTCGAAGAATCATCGACGGTCAGCTTTTTCGTCACCGATGGAACGGACACCAAGCCAGTTGGTAATCCCGACAATCTGAACCTGCAGCCAGGATCCGAACTGATGGAATTCGGTGGCGATCTTTACTTCTCTGCGTTCGATCAATCTAACTTTACACGCGTCCTTGCGGTCATCCGATTTGAAGACGATGGTTCGTCGGAACTGGCCATCGTTGAACAATCACGACGAACTCCGATTGCGACAACAACTAACGCGATCTTCTTCGCCAACAACGGCGAACTTTCGAGGATGGAAATCGATCAGGAAGAACCTACCGTCGTTAGTGACCAATTCGAATTCATTCCTGGTGCTGACTCGTTGACCGCGCAAGAAGGACTACTGATTTTCGCTGCGTCCGATAAGAGTTCGGGGAATCTCGGCGTCTATGTCACTGATGGCTCTAGCATCGATCCGTTGGATGAGTTTTCTGACGACTTTGACGACTTAGCGTACGGGTTTCAGACGACCGTCGATGGCGTTTTCTACTTGGTTCAGGATCGAGTCTTTTTCTACGACGGATCGTCAGTTGAACGAATCGCGACCATTGATGTGCCCGATGCGACTCGCAGCAACGGAATGTTCCGAACCTTCACCGACGGTTCAGTCCTGGTGACGATCGGCAACAACGGCAATAAAGAACTTCGCATAAACGCGTTCAATGACAAGGGTAATAAAATATCGGAGAGCAGCCTCGGTACGGGTCGCTATATCTTCTCGACCGATGCGATACTTGATGGAGACGAATTGTTAGTTGGGTACCAATCGCAAGAAGAGGCTTTCGGAGAAGTAACGCTCGGCTTGTCGACGTTCCATATCGTCGATTCTACGGTCAAGCTGTTGGAGGAATTTGTTGATACCCCACAATCGTCGGGCACCTTCGATCAGATGACAAGCAGTGGCGGCAATGTGGTCATGGAAGGCTATCGGACCGACAATGTGCTGGGCGGACGCTTGTGGGCGGCAGATGTTCCGGACAGAACTGCGGCACCTATTGAAAGCGACAACAGCACCGGGATGCCAACTTCCGGTTCCGTTACGTTCCAGATTGCCGGTGGTCGTAATGACCTAGTGATCACCGGTGACGAACTTGATGAAAACTTTGTGATCCAAGGTACGATCACATTGGATGAGACCCCGACATTGCAGACGATCGATCTGTCGGCTGACATCGATCAGATTCGCCACTTGTTCGAACTTGGATATCGCTCGCTTGTTGTGCAGTTGAACGTTGCCGATGGCGATGCGGTATTTGAAGAGATGGTTTTGTCGGATGACACTGGACTTTTCTTGGGTGGAAACGGACGCGGAGTGTCAGGGCAATTGCTCGATTCCGAAGGCCGAATGATCGCTTCCGATTTCAATCATTTGGACATCCGCAACTTGGTTGCCGGTGAATACTTGATTGGTGTATCACGCGTAGCCGATGGGACTTCGACGACCCAGGAATACTCACTTGAACTTGACGTTCCGCGATTGGGCGACGCGCATGACACTTCGTCAGATGACGTTTTGCGTGGTGGCGACGGGGATGACGTCTTGATCGGCGGTGCCGGGAAAGATCGTATTTTCGGTGATAGCGGTGATGATAGCCTGATCGGTGAGTTGTTCGAGCTACGCGGTGCCGCCAGCAACGATGCGATCGGGAGCCCACTTCCTGAGGAACGGTTCTCGGACTCGCGGTCGCCGCGTCAGCATCGAGATCCTAGGATTGTGATCGGCGCTGCCAGTGCCGGCTTGCAATCCGGGCAAGTCTCTATCGGCAACTCGGTGTTGGCTTTGGCGATTGCAGATGCCTTGGGAACAACGATCGAAAGGTCGAGTGATGGATCAGAACATTTCGCTCGCCCTGTCTTTGCAAGTGATCTCGGTTCGATCTCGTCGCTCGATCTATTCGGACTTGGACTGACATCGATCGACGGAGTGCAACACCTGGTCAATCTTCGCTGGCTCGATTTGTCGCGCAACGATTTGAGCTCGGCTGCGATCAGTCTTCTTCGCCCTGGGAATGATGGTACTACCGGATTGCAACATATTCAGCATCTCAATCTAGACGGCAATCGTCTGACCGGGTTGGGGAATCTTAATTCACTAACAACCCTTCGTTCGCTTAGCCTTGCGGATCAACGCAATCGAGGTATCACGGGTGTCGTTGCGATCAGATTCTTAACAGAGCTTCGGTATTTGAATGTATCGGGAAATCAGGTGACCGATCTTTCGCCGCTCGCGGATCTAACGAACCTGCGCATTCTGGATGCTTCGGGAGAAGAGTACGCTCAGGCGGGCTTGAACAATATCGACATTTCTTCTTTCCTAGGAATCCGCTTCGAGGACGCTTCGATCAAAGGTACCTCGGGTGACTGGTTCTCGGGAAGCAATCCCGATGCGGTCGCCGGCAGCTATCTTGCTCTGGACGCGACACTCAGTGACGCCGGGGACTCATTGACCTGGGCCGTCGACAATATTGATGTCAAGCGTCCGTTTGATGTTTACGCTTTGTGGCACGGTGATGCATCGCACGTTTCGCAGGCGATCTACCAAATCAATGGAGAAGTCATTGGCTTCGCAGATCAGCGTGTAGCAAGTTCAGGATTACCGCTCGGGTCGCGGCAGCTCCAACTCGTCGGTTCCTATGAGGGAGACGAGGAGGATCTGAATATCACAGTGTTGGCGGGATCGGCCGACGGGATACTGATTGCAGATGTCTTGGTTCTCGTTCCGCAAATTGCCTCGCCCGCTGAACCGTTGATTCATGTCGACGTGCGAGGTACTTCGATCGATCCGATACAGAGAGACCTTTTGCTGGGCGGTGTTTTAAACCGTGGCGGCGTGCTTCACGCGGACGACAACGCCGCTCCAACGTTTGTCGGCCCGTTCGGATTCGCTTTGAAATCTGATGAACGACGCTCATTTGCGCTCAGCACACTTTTCAGCGATGATCAGAACGGTTTGCTTGCTTACTCGGTGCAAACCATCGGCGACTCGATTCGGGCGACGGTCAATGGATCGAGCATCGACATCGAAGCCGGTAGCCAGTCCGGTCATGCGACCATGCAAATTACCGCAACGGATGCGGCAGGCGCATCCACAACAATCGTGCTGCCTGTCTCGGTTGGATACGCTCTGGTGCAAGGACGAGTAACGGACACGTCTGACAAGCCAGTCGAAGGTTTTCGAGTGACAGCGGACGCGGGCGTCGTGTTCCAAACCCCGACGGATTCGGATGGTCGGTATTTGTTGATCATCGAAGTTGACCAGCAAACAATCACGCCATCACCGGGACAAAATATCGCGGAGTTCACTGGCGAACAGGCGTATTTCTTAGACATTGATGTACCAGAAACCTTCGAGGGGCTCGATTTTGTTGTCAAGCCAGCAATTGAGATCGATGACGTTGGATCGGCGCTAGAAGGAGCCTCGGTCATCGTCAATTCGACTTCTAACCTTACTGGTGATGTGCAGTGGACGGTGACTGGTGGATCCGCCAATTTTTCTGGTGAATCCACAAACCAGCTAACATTAAAGTCTCTTGATTCGGGTATCTACACGGCGACTGCGACGCTCAGAGTTGGTGACGACGTCTTTACCGCTTCTCGGACTTTCCATGTCGAAGAAGTGAAAGCCGTTCTCACTGTTGGCGACGATCAAACGACGGCAGAGGGATTGTTCTCTGCAACGCGAACACTTGTGAATGATCCGGGGTCCGACGAAGTCACCGTTTTGGTCGACTATGGTAACGGAGATACGCAAACGTTCTCGGGCACGTCCGCTCGCAATTTCTCTCTCGAGACGGTTTATGGTCATGCCGGCGACTACGTCGTGAATGTCAGTCTGTTTGCTGACGATGAGGTCCAGACAGACTCATTCACCGTTGTTGTGAAAGAAACGTCTCCTACGTTGGACATCTCGATTGACGAAGACTTTTCGGCCGAGGGAAGATCTGGATCGCTTGAATTCAGTGTCTTCGACCCATCGAGACAAATCAATCGCGTCAACTGGTCCTACACCGTTGATTGGGGTGATGGATCTCTGATCCAGGACATCACGGATGACATCGTCGTTGTCCTCGGACGAACCGGACTTGCTGGGCTCGGCCACCTCTATGCCGAAGGTACTTACCAGGTGACCTTCCGGGTGATCGACAATGATGGCGAAACGTTTGAAGTTCAACGCGATGTGGTTGTCAACAATGATGTTCCGCAAGTCGAGCTTATTCTGCCTGGTTCAATCATCGAAGATTTGTCGTTCAGTGCCGCGGTGGTGATCACGGATGCCGATGCGACTTCGACGGTATGGGACTTCGGTGACGGGTCCGCTTTACAAACGACTAACACGCCGACGCATACTTTTGGCCGTGACGGGAATTTCACGATCACCGTGACTGTCACGGATGCTGATGGTCAAATCGTTACGACATCACGCGAAGTGACGGTGAACCCCAGCAATGACCTTCCCGTACTGCCACCGATTGCGCCGGCGACTATTACTGAAACGTTTGCACTGACGTTGCCAACCTTCGCCATCGACCAGGATGGAGACGCGTTGTTCTACAACCTCTCTAGCGCTCCCGATGGCGTCACGATTGACGAATTCGGAGTGCTCCACTGGACGCCGACCGCCGACCAAGGCCCCGCGACTTACACGTTCAATGTTGAAGTTGAGGATGATGGCGGTGGCGTGACTCGTCCTGTGACGATCACTGTTCTGGATACGGGTTCGATTTCCGGCGAATTATTTGTCGATTCCAATGGTAACGGACGCCGTGAAACAAGTGATGCTCCGCTACTCAGCCGCGTGGTGATGATCGACGAAGGCAACGATGGTTCATTCGAGCAAACATTGATGGTGGACGACGAAGGCCGTTTCCAGTTCGCCAACTTGCCGATCGGACTTTACCGTGTTGTTGCCGATCTCGGTGACGATCTTGGTGCGTCGACGCCGCAGTCTTTCCTGATAAATATGACGACCCCCGACGATGTTACGTTGACTCCGATGGGTGTTAATGTTGACATCGATGGCGACGGAATTAGCAACCGCAACGAGCTCAATGCGCTTGCTGGACCGGATGCGAATGAAGACGGGGTCCTTGATTACTTGCAAAGCAACGTGGCATCGATCGAGACGGTGGGTGGCCCGGTTACGTTCATCAGTTCACCGGGAACGACACTTGGTGATATCGCGGCAGAAGATGCGATTATTCACCAAACAATCAGTCGTGAATTTCCAATCGGTCGCCTCTCGTTTTCGGTAAACGGGCTCTCAGAAGGAGCGACTGCGACCGTTGAGATTCGGACACCAACTGATGCTGCGATCAACTTGGTTTACACCTTGGACGATCGAATCAATCCGCTAGAACCGTTCTTTGCTGAGTATGGCGGCGAGTCCGACGAAACAGTCGAGTTGCTCTCCGATCGAATCCGCTTGACCGGCGATGATGGAGGTGACGGTGATTTGGACGGCAGCGTTAATGGCGAGCGGATGTTCTCGTTGCAACCCGCCACGGTCGACTTGGTTTGGACCAACCCCGTCGAGTTTTCGGACGTCAGCGGTGACGGTCGAACGACGGCGCTAGACGCTCTGCTGATCATCAACGCGCTGCGTCGTAACAACGGAGAGTTCGACCTCGACGGACCACGCCCGCGTGACGCGCATTACCTCGACGTCAGTGGTGACGGACGAGTATCTGCGCACGACGCTTTGTTGGTGATCAATCAACTTCGACGCCAATCGTCATCTGAAGTCAGAAGCGGTGAATCCGAATCAGCTCAAAGTCTCGATTTACCAATTGCACCGCTGGCAGAAATTGACAAGGAAAAGAAAGATCCGCGTCATGGACGGCAATTCTGAGATTGCGTAAGGGGGGCTTTGTGAATTTTGAATCACCTTTCCCAGGTTTACTGAGGGGCTGTGACGCACGAGCACTGAAATCATTGGACATCGGGTCCTGACGCGTCTACAGTGATGCGTCACAACCAAACAATCTGATCGGCAAGTAAAATGCGTACCTTCTTAACTGCTTTTGTGTTGCTTGTCTGCTTGAATGTTTCGGCGACACAGGCTGCCGTTGTCGTTCAAATGCGTGAGATGGCTGGCGATGTGGTTTTCTCGTACGCAGGCAGTTTGGACCTAAGTGGGGTCGGCAATCCCGGGCTTTCGTTCAGTTTTGGCGGTATCACGCCATCCGGTGGAGATCTCAGTTTTGCATCCCCGAGCGGAACGGAGACGGAAATCTACAGCACTGCGATCGCTACATCCTCTGTGTTTGGTAGTGGGGGTAGAACACCTGGAAGCGTATTCCAGGGTGATCCTTTCAGTGTTTCCAGTTCGGCTATCACGATGCCGCGGAACTACATTAGCGGATCCCCGATCGTTGGCTCGTTCAGTTTTCAGGGTCAATCATTTAGCAGCCTTGGTATCAACAGCCTTGCGGCGCCCTATGTTTGGACGGTCAATGGCAGCGGTGATTCGATCACACTAACCGCGGTGCCAGAACCTTCATCGCTCGCGGCCTGTGTGTTGTTCCCGGTTTGGTATGCCGTCCGACGAAAGCGTCGGTAGCATTCACACGGAACCCTTTCTTAAGTTTCGTGCCTTTGACGTGGTCTTGCTTCGCTGACGCATCGCTTGCTTCGATTCAGCGAAACCTAGTTGGCGATGTCGACGAAGCCTTTGATAGTCAGTAGGGTAACGCCAAGGCCACGTTGGTATTTCGGATAGATGATTTCTTCCGGGACTCGGAGGTTGTCGAAGAGCGCGTAGCTTGCGTTGCTCGATTTTTGAAGTTCGTTGCCCAACTGTTCGTCTCCGCTTAGATGGACCGAATAAGGGACGCCGCCCACCGCAGTACTCCATGCCGATTGGTCTTGATAGACAACGCTGGCTTTTTGAATCCATGGCGTGACGGAGTGGGTCTCTTCGCCACTTCCACTGCGAGTTCCAAATCCGATGGTTCGGTAAGTCAACGTTTGCGTCTCTCCCGGGCCGGCTGATCCCGTCAATGTGGCTTCGCTCGTCGAGTCCTCGATCCAGCCATTTGCTTTCGCGGCCCTACGTAGTCCTGCTGCGATTTGTGGCGGAGCCTGAGGGTCAATCTTGATTCGGCTACCACGGACCAGCATTCGAATAGATTCAGGATCGACTTGTTTCATCATTTCAACCGCGTCTCGGTGCGGTACGCCAGCGACGCCAACAAGTGCCGACTTGCCCTTGGATCCTCCCATCGTCGCTGCGACCAGCATCTTGGTGCCAAGCATTTGCTGGTGATGGATGTTGACGTCGTCGATGTACTTGCGCAGATCAGGTCTGCCAAAACTCGCATTGCGAGCGCTGTCGTACGCCCACGCGATCAACCCCAATCCGCTGCTGTACAACTGTGGCCCGGCAACCAGCCAACCACCACCCAAATCCGCCAGCGGAGTGTCTCGTTTGACTTGAACACCACCGATGGGCAGCGTTTGAACTGGGTTGGTGCCGATCAAATCCCAGCGATAAATCTCCGATCGGGTCGCCACCACCAACCGTTTGCCATCGTGACTGAAACATGCCGTTGTATCGCCACTGCCTTCTAAACTGCCTTGACCGGACAATTGTCCTGTTGCCGTTTCATAAACACCGACCGTGTTTGTTCCGCTCATCGCTGCGAAGTGTTGATGGTCGGTGTTGAGTTGAAAGTTACTCGATTGCAAATCGCCGACTTGATAGATCACGCGACGTTCGTCCAGATCCCATAGCGACACCATTCCACCGTAGCCGAACAGCATTTGGTGATCGCCGATCAACTCGGCCCGAACAGGGTCACGGTTAAAACTGTTTTTCTTTTTCGGAATGTTGACGGTGAATTCGGGCACCGCAGTCGCTTGGCCAGCGTCGATGCGATAGAACGAAAGTTGGTGCGGTTCGCTCCACGTTCCACGGACACTCGCGACCACCGCGCGTCGCTGTTGCGGTGAATAAGTCACAAATCGTTGGTCAGGATAGAATTTCGGACCGGCCGACGATTTCTTTTGCGTCAAGCTAGCCCAATAAAGTTGGGAAAGCATTTTTGCGTCTCTCGAGCTCCACGAGGTATCGTGCGTCCCGACTGCGATCCATCCCTCGCTTCCTCCGATGGGAATAACCGATCCGACCGTATGTTTCGGTTCGATGGAAAACGCTGTGCCGCTTTGTGGCAAGGCGACCGTCTGCTGAGAAACGCGTGGGCCTAACGCAATTGTCAACGTCGACAAATCGGGACCGCTAGCGCCGCGGTTTGTCCCTGGGATCGACGTTCCGATCGAAGGACGACTTGGGGTTTCGGAAATTAAACCTGCACCTGCCAGTTCGACCAAGGGTGGGCGGCGAGCAATCACAGGTGTTTCGCGAAGTAACTTCTTAAGCGGAGTGCTTAGTTGTTCGATCGCGACACGGATCTCGGTCTTGTCTTCCTTCAAGATGGTGACGTGCGTTTCATCGCGAGCCATGAAGCGGCCCATGATCTGCGAATCGCCGGTCGCGCTCGCCCACAGACGCCAATGCCCTTCGCCATTGGGATAACGAAGGTCATCTAGTTCAAACAGTTCGGTCTTTTTACCCCAAGTTCCTGCGTCGTATTCAATCAGCGCGCCTACCACTCGGACTTCTTTGACGACGCCGTCATACCAAGTCGAACTAACGCGAGCTTGAATTTGATCGTCGACGCGAATGGGCACCGCTCCATCAATCTTGTTCAGCTCGCTGGTGATCGGTGTTTTTGCAAGCAGCGTTCGCAGCGATCCGTGCAAGCTGGCGATCGGCATCGTGACATCGCTGCCATCGGTTTTGCGAATCGTGACATCCGTTTCCGTTCGTGAAATGAATCTTGCTTCGACTTGGAACTTTTCGCTGGCGTCTTTCCAGATCTGCCAGTGCCCTTCGCCATTGGCAAAGCGGATATCTTCTAACTTGAAGGATCCGGTGCTTGGACTGGATCGACCCACGTTGTATTCAACCGTTGCTTTGTCGTTCGAAAACGACTTGACTGTACCGGGATACCATTTTTTCCAAGACTGCACTTCCACTTGATCACCAGCGCGGACGGGGGCCACGATGTCGGCGGTGACGGGGGTCTTGGCAAGCAGTGCACGAATTGTCGGGTGCAAACCGGCAATTGGCACCGTTGCTTCGTTGCCATCAGCCTTGCGAATCGTGACGTCCGTTTTTGTCCGCGAAATGTACCGTGCTTCAACGCGAAACTTGCCTGTTGCGTCCTTCCAAACCGTCCAATGCCCTTCATTGTTGGGGAAACGCATTTTCGTGACGTCGAACTCAGACGACTTTTCACCGAACGACGATGTGTATTTCACCATCGCTTTGCCAGCGGCATAGCTTTCAACGACGCCGGGATACCAAGTTGAAAACGACAGGACCTCGATCTGATCGCCGGCCCGAACCGGATCGATGTCTTCTTGCGCGTGGACAGGTGAACTCGACAAAAGCATCATCATCAGCAGCGTCATGATGGCCCATCGCAAACCGAACTTAATCACTACACCCCCCAAAAAAAACGGTCCTCACAGTTTGAGGCATTATGACCGATTCTACGGCGATCCGCGTGTATGGGCGAACTTGTGTCGACTGAATCAAGCGACAGTCGCGTGGGTTCATTTGCACCGCTTGCAAATGGGGTTAGCAGTTTGACGTCGTTACGAAAAAAGGGTGCTCGGCATAAACCGGGCACCCTTTCGTTATTCAGTGTTTGACTGATTTCTTTAGCTTCGTAGCTGTGTTCGGCTTAGTAGCGATCGCCACCGCGTCCGCCGCCACCACCACCGCCACCGTAGCCGCCGCGATCGCCACCACGGCCACCGCCACCGCCACCGCCGCCACCACCGTAACCGCCACGACCACCGCCGCCACCGCCGTAACCGCCGCGTCCGCCGCCACCACCACCGCCGCCGCCACGATCTTCGCGTGGACGAGCTTCGTTAACGGTCAACGAGCGACCGTCGTGTTCTTTTTCGTGCAGGCCACTGATCGCCGCTTGAGCTTCCTCGTCGGTGCCCATTTCAACAAAACCAAAACCTTTACTTCGACCAGTGTCACGATCTGTGATGACCTGAGCACTATCGACTGTCCCGAACTGAGCAAACAACTCTTCGAGGTCGGAGCTTGAGACATTAAAGCTCAAGTTTCCGCAATACAATTTCCTTCCCAACGCTAACTCCTAGGCAAGGATTCACGACCCGTCGTTTACTTTCCGGGCCAAAAAGAAAGAGGCCAGCTTGGAGACCTACCAAGTGGGACGAACGAAAAGGGAACGGGTGTCGCGGTGGAACCGATGAGGGATCCAGGCGACAGTTTCAAAATCGACGAACCAACCATCGGAAATGTTACCCGATTGCAGGCTGGCGAACAGCCCAAACTCCGATACCTGCCAAAACCAACTCAAAATTCATTTTTTTCGGCTTCAGGACATAAAGCTCAAGTGATTTGCGACTTTGGCGTATGGTTGGCCCCTGTTCGGCGCGCCACCCTTCGTTCAAACGCCAAATGGTGTCAGAATTGACGCGTCCATTGATGTCCTTTTTAAACCGGAACCGATTGTCTTGTCGCCTGATGTCATTTCCGTTCGCGGTTGCCGCGTCCATAACCTGCAAAACGTCGACATCGACATTCCTCGGGGCAAGTTGGTCGCAATTTGTGGCGTTTCGGGCAGCGGTAAAACTTCCCTCGCCTTGGACACTTTGTATGCCGAGGGACAGCGATGCTATATCGAGAGTTTTTCGGCCTACACACGTCAGTTCCTGCAGCGGCTCGACAAGCCAGATTGCGACTTGATCGATGGGATCCCGCCCGCCATCGCAGTGACTCGGGCCGGCGGATCCAAAACCAACCGCAGCACCGTCGGCACGTCGACCGAAATCGCGGATCACTTGCGGTTGCTGTTCGCCAAAGTGGCAACGCTGTTTTGCTATTCCTGTGGCGAAATCGTTGAAAGCGATGATCCGGCCGTCGTCGCCCAACAGTTGTCGGGCCAACCAGATGGCACTCGCATGATGATCGGGTTCTCGATCTGGTTGCCCAATCCCAAAGCGGCCAGCGAAATTCTGTTGGGATTGCAACAGGAAGGCTACCTGCGGCTTGTCGCTGGAGACGAAACATTCCACTTGTCCGATGAAGATCGCGCGCGATTAGCAAAGAAGATTGGCAAGAACGGGATGGAGATCACGGTGATCGTTGACCGGGTGACCGGTGCCGACTCGATCGAACGACTCACGGAGTCGATGGAAACGGCCATGAACGAAGGCAACGGTCGCGCGGTCGTGTTCCTGAGCGTGACGGCGAACGCGATCACGGATAAACCAACCTTGCCGGCCACTAACACGCGTGCCACCGTCACGATTGATGGGCGTGATTGGATTCGGCGAGTGGCAAGCCGCGATCGTCGCTGTGATGCCTGCGATATCGATTATCCCGATCCCGTGCCACGATTGTTCAACTTCAACAATCCGCTCGGCGCTTGTCCGGTTTGCGAAGGTTTTGGCGATGTGGTCAGCATGGACATGGACTTGGTCGTGCCGGACAAGTCGTTGTCGCTTGCCGAAGGTGCGATCGCACCCTGGAACACTCCGTCGTACGAACACGAGAAGTTCGAGCTGCTGGAATTGGCGGATGACTACGGCATCCCGGTTGACGTGCCGTTTCGCAAGTTGAAGGCGAAACATCGAAAGTTGATTGTTGGCGGAGTTCCCGAACGAAACTTTGGTGGACTCAACGGTTTCTTTGCTTGGCTAGACCGCAAGAAGTACAAGATGCACGTCCGCATCTTTGCCTCGCGTTTTCGATCGTACGCTCCATGCGATGCGTGCCACGGCAAGCGTCTGAAACCGGAAGCCCTGGCATACCGAATCGACGGACGCAACTTTGCGGATCTGCTTGCGATGCAGGCTGACCAGGTCTCGTCGTTTTTCGATGCCATGAAATTGGCGGCGCGAGAAACCGTGATTGCAAGAGAACCGATCACGCAAATCACTGACCGGATCGGATACTTGCAGGACGTCGGGCTTGGCTACCTACAACTCGATCGGACTTTGCGAACTCTTTCGGGTGGCGAAACGCAGCGAGTTGCCTTGACGTCGGCACTGGGCAGCAGTCTGGTCAATATGTTGTACGTTCTTGATGAGCCGACCGCAGGGCTGCATCCTGCCGACGTTGATCGCTTGTCGCACGCCATTGTCGGGCTTCGTGATCGGGGCAATTCGGTGATCGTGGTCGAGCATGATGAAACGATGATTCGTTTGGCTGATCGCTTGATCGAGATTGGCCCGACCGCAGGTGTCGCTGGTGGCAAAGTGATGTTCGAAGGCACCATGGCGGAAATGTTGGCCGACGAAGACAGTTTGACAGGCCAGTTCTTAACGGGGCGACGAGGCGGGACGCTGCGAAATCACATACCGCGGACTCCGCACAGTCACATCACGTTGACGGGAGCCAGCGGACACAATTTACAAAACGTCGACGTTGATTTTCCGCTGAACGTGTTGACTTTGGTGACCGGAGTATCCGGCAGTGGGAAAAGTTCGCTGGTTCAGGACACGCTTTTTGGCGCTATTCGTGCGGCAAAGATGGGCGAGTCGACGAAGCCATTGCCGTTCGGTTCGATCCGCGGGCTCAGCCAGATCGACGACTGTGTGATGGTCGACCAGTCGCCGATCAGTCGGTCGGCCAGAAGTGCGCCGGTCACTTATGTCAAAGCATTCGATCCGATTCGAAAAACATTCGCCGACACGGTTGATGCACGAGTGCGAAACTTTTCGCCTGGACATTTTAGTTTTAACAGTGCCAAGGGCCAGTGCGAAAATTGCGAAGGCGCCGGCGTGCTGGAAATCGACATGCAGTTTTTGGCGGATGTGTCGATGCGTTGTCCGGTCTGTCGCGGCACGCGTTACCGCGAAGACATCTTGAAAGTACGCTATCGCGACCGAACGATCGACGATGTGTTGCAAATGTCAGTCCGCGAGGCGCACTCGTTCTTTCGCGGCGACGACAAAGTGCAAGATCGCCTACAACGAATGCTGGACGTAGGGCTCGACTACATCAAGCTTGGCCAGCCCGCGACGACTTTGTCGAGCGGCGAAGGGCAACGGTTGAAGCTGGCTACGTTTCTGGCCAGTGCTAAACGCCGGCGCACATTGTTCATCATGGACGAACCAACCACAGGTTTGCACTTTGCTGACATTGTTCGATTAGTCGACTGTTTTGACGCACTGATCGACGATGGCCACAGTTTGTTGGTGGTCGAACACAATGCGTTGCTGATGCAAGCGGCTGATCATATCATCGATCTTGGTCCGGGAGCGGCAGGTGAGGGTGGCCGCGTTGTCGCGACGGGAACACCCGCCGAAGTGGCAAAGGTCAAGGAAAGCGCGACCGGACGAGTGCTTGCGACGGCGTGACTCAGGTACCTTCGCAGTTGCTTCGTATCATTGTTGCGACAAGTGCCGTCCAGCCTGTTTGATGACTCGCGCCAAGACCTTTGCCCGAGTCAGCATGGAAGTACTCGTAGAACAGGATCAAGTCTTTCCACGCAGGATCTTTTTGATAGACGTCGTCGTTTCCGTGAGACGGGCGGAATCCTTTCTCGTCGACTTCGAACAACGAGATCAGTCGTCGTTCCAGTTCATGCGAGACTTCCATCAACGTCATCAGATTGCCGCTGCCCGTTGGGCATTCGACTCTCATGTCGTCGCCATAATATCCGTAGTAGCGTTTCATGGCTTGGATCAGCAAGAAGTTCATGGGGAACCAAATCGGTCCACGCCAATTGCTGTTACCGCCAAACATACCGCTGTCGCTTTCGCCCGGTACGTAACGGACTTCGTGGTGCTGACCCCCAAAGTCGAACACGAACGGTTGGTCACGGTGGATCGCCGACATGCTACGAATTCCGAACGGCGACAAAAACTCATTCTCGTCAAGCATCACTTCGATCAGGCGTCGCAGCCGAGTTTCCGATGGAATCGCCAACAAGCGTTTGCCGCCGGTTTGTCCTTCGGGACATTCGAACTCCATGTACGTCATGTGCTGGCTTAGATCGTCGCGGTTGTCCAAGAACCACTTCATCCGGCGTCTGAAACCGGGCAGTTTGTTGATCAGCTCTTCTTCCAGTACGACCGCGGTCGTCAGCGGAAACAGCCCCACCAACGATCGGACGCGGATCGGAATCGATTTTCCGTCCAGGTACAGGTGGTCGTAATAGAATCCGTCCTCTTCGTCCCAAAGACCGGTGCCGTCCATCGAATTCATCGCTTCGGCGATCGCAACGTAATGCTCAAAGAACTTACTGGCCATGTCACCATAGGCCATATCGTCTTCGGCCAATTCCATTGCGATCCGCAGCATCGATCCGCAATAGAACGCCATCCATGACGTTCCGTCAGCCTGTTCAAGGTGGCCCTGCGGCAACGGTTTGCTGCGGTCGAACACACCGATATTATCGAGTCCCAAGAAACCGCCAGCGAAGATGTTTTTCCCGCGAGGGTCTTTTTGGTTCACCCACCATGTGAAGTTCAACAGCAACTTCTGAAACGCGCGCGCTAAAAAGACGCGGTCACGTCCGTCCGTTTCGCCGGTGGCTTTGTAAATTTCCCAAACGCCCCAAGCATGGACGGGCGGATTGACGTCGCCAAGTTGCCACTCATACGCGGGAATCTGGCCATTCGGATGCATGTACCATTCACGTAAAAACAGAATCATCTGCTCTTTTGCAAAGTGCGAATCCAGCTTCGCAAATGGCACCATGTGAAAAGCCAGGTCCCAGGCCGCGTACCAAGGGTATTCCCATTTGTCAGGCATTGAGATTACGTCGCGATTGAACAGGTGGCGCCATTCGCTGTTTCGCCCACCTGCACGCGCTGGGCTCGTTTCAATGCCGTTGGGATCGCCGTCCAGCCAAGTCGCAACGCTGTAGTGATAGAACTGTTTGGTCCACAGCAATCCCGCGTACGCTTGCCGCATGATGGCCTTTTGCTGGGCGTCAAGTTTATCATCGATGATCGTGCGATAGAAATCGTCCGTTTCATTGATTCGCTTGGCGAAGGTTTCTTCGAACGACCTGTCGAACGCGAGCGTTGCAAACTTCTTGGCGTCGCCGCTCGCGGTTTCGGCGATTAGAGGCTCGTCGACGTGCGTCATCCGTAACTGGATCGTGACGGTTTCGCCTGCTTTGATGTCCAGTTTTGCGTAGGCGCCACATTTGGTGCCGCGTTGATCTGGGTTTACCGCGTTAGCGTCTCCGTTGACAATGAAATTGTTGAAACCGTCTTTGAAGAATTCAGATTCGCTAGGCAGTCCCGGATGTCGCTTGATATTCGTTTCGTTGTCGGTGAAAAGCCATTGGAATTCGGTTGAACCGTTCTTTTTCGCCGAGTCGTTGACCTGTTCGCATGCCATCCAGAATTGGCCAAGCGTCTCGTGATTTGTTTTGATCACGCCGTCTTGCAGTCGCATGGTCGGACGCACGGTGCATCCTTCTTCGGTGCACTTCCATGTCCATGTGTTACGGAAAAAGAATTGTGGAACTACATGCAGCTGTGCCGCTGCGGGACCACGATTTGTGATCGAAAGACGAATCAGTAGATCATCGGCAGCCGCCTTCGCGTATTCGGCGACGACATCAAAGTAGCGTGAACCGTCAAACGCGGGTGTGTCCAGCATCTCGTACTCGTCGTCCGTACGACTTCGTTGGCTGCTGATCGCGACTAGTTCTTCATACGGGTATCGCGACTGAGGATACTTGTAGAGCGCCTTCATGTAGCTGTGTGTCGGCGCGCTATCCAGATAGTAGTAGCACTCTTTGACGTCTTCCCCGTGGTTGCCCTCTGGCCCGGTCACGCCAAACAGTCGTTCTTTCAAGATGCTGTCGTTACCATTCCAAAGGCCGACATTGAAACACAGTCGGCACTGTCGATCGCTGATTCCTAGCAACCCGTCTTCGCCCCAGCGATACGCGCGGCTGCGAGCATGGTCGTGCGGGAAATAGCTCCACGTCGCATCACCACCGTCGCTATAGTCCTCGCGGACGGTGCCCCATTGGCGTTCCGACAGGTAAGGCCCCCAGCGATGCCAATTGACTTGCCGACGACGGCTTTCCGAAAGTCGTAATTCTTCAGCAGACATTGCGGTGACTAGGGTTCAAGTTTCCGGATGGTAGATGCTGATCGTACCGGGCAGACGGAATCAGGCAAAGCCGCAACAAACCCGCCCTGGTTTGCTGCGACGTCTGTATCAGTCGATATGGACGGACTTTGGTCAAGTCCGAGCTAGAAGCACCAACACCTTGCGAGAATCCGACGCAGCTAGAAGTCCATCAATGCGTCAATGTCTTCGCCGTTATTGGCCGTCCCGAGAGCACCCCATAATCCGTAGGGGCTGGGATCCGGCTTTGCTTGGCTGGCATCCGTGTCAACCGCAGTTTCGGTCGGCTCCGATACGATAGGAATCAAAGCCGCGTCGCCGGCTTCGATCGAGTCCGTGATAAACTTCACCGCTCCATCGCCCATCAAGACGTGGCAACCGCCCTGGTGCAGACTGCCGGCCGAGTAGATTCCGTCGACTGCGACGCTGCCGCCAACCGCACAACTCGGTTGGTTGGGCGGCAATAGGGTATTGGCCAGCGAGAATCCGGCTGCACCGTCCGCCCACCGGCCACCTCGCCCCAGACTGCCAAGTTTGATTTCGTCTGTGTAGTAGTTCGGTCGCTCGGGATCCACCAGGTTGCGGCAAAGCGAAGGATTATCAAGTAGCGAGATCGGCTGTGATATCGCGAATTGGCCGTTCACTTGGCGATCGTCGATGACTGCCATCTCGGTCATTGCGATTGTGTTGCTTAGCCCGTCTGATACGTCTCGGAACGTTGTCGTGATTTGACATCCGAACATGCCCCGCATCGATTTCGGCGTATGAACGTCGTTTGGCGAGTCGCCAATGCAGAACGTATAGCTGGTCAAGCCAAACTCATTAGACAAAAACGGTGAACTAGGACAGTGCAACGTCTGCATCTGTTCTCGCCAGGGCGAGTACTCCGAAACCCAGGGAGCTGGCCCCATCGCAGGATAGGCCACGCTGTCGATGACAGCAGGATTTGAAATTTGTTCCCATAGAGATTGACACTCGATGAACGGAACAAGCCCGACGAGTCCACTGATGCGATGCTCGTTGGCTTCGGTTCCTCCCATCGCCATCGGCAGTCTCTTAAAGGCCGAATGGTAGTTGTGAATCGAAAATCCGATCTGCTTGAAGTTGTTCGAACAAGACATCCGTCTGGCCGCTTCGTTAGAAAACCGCATCGACGGCAACAACAATCCAACCAATACGCCGATAATCGCGATCACGACAAGCAACTCGACCAAAGTAAAGCCCATCTGATTTCGGACACGACGCAATTTCATTGAACTCTTCATCGCATGACCCTTTTGTTGCAAAACCCAGGACTCGAAAAGGACGATCGGCGTGATCCAGCTGGCCCACGCATTGACGCGGTAAAACCATTCAGATTCGGCTTCGATGTAGCTTGCCGCACCCGCGACGACACGCAGAATCAGTGGCGATAGCAGCAGCAAAAAGCAGCGTGTTGTCCAACGCCGGTGATCATCCATTCGTCCGGATCTGGCCGTCTGCATCGCCATCACGGCTGTCACGCCGGTGGCTATTGAAAGTGCAGCAAATCCGACACCCGCAATCGGTCCAGCGTGTGCACGAATCGACATCGCCAATCCAGTGGGAACAAGGACTGCGATCACCAGCGTGATGTGGTACTTTGCGAGGCTCCGGTGCAACTTTAGGTGTCGCGAACGCAGTCCACTAGACATCAAGAACGCTGCCGACACAATCGAAATTGGACCGGCAACAATGTGGGCATAAAACGCGGTTGCATACCAACCGTAGAAATTGCCTTGCATTCCGTTAAGAAAAGCCGAGTCAAAGTTAGGTGGCAAATAGTTGCGGTATTCCCACAGAATCAGCAACCAGACCTTCGTCGCAAGCGCCGTGACCGAAATCAGGGCCACAGGGCCTAGTCGTGAACGACGTGCCGGAAAACCGAGGGCATTCATTTCGCAAATCGCCAGCGGTGGTTTTCTGCGGGAAGCAGGTGGACGGATAAGTCCAAAGATGAGCCTGGTGTGCTTCCGTCACTTCCATAGTATCGAATTCGAGTCGCCGTGTCGAATTTTTATCGGACTAGCGTCTCTCGCGAGATTCTCGCTTTGCCTTTTGCTTGGCGACAAACTTTTGTTTCCGGCGGGCGTCGCGAGTTGCTGCGCTTTCGTTCTTGGCAGCGACGGCGGCGGCGGTTTCGGCTTTCTCTTTTTCCATGATTTCAGGCGATTCCAACGTCAACAACCCAAAGACACCCTGCCGCAATTCTGTCACCAAGATTCGCGACGCACGGTCAATGTCGACCACGCTGCTCTTGCCTAAGCATCCGCGTTTTCGTCCGATCGCTTCGATCGTTTCAAGTTCAGATGCCGGAACTTCATCCAGGTCGTATCGTTCGGTCAATTGTTTTGGATAATAGTCCAGCATGAACCGTGCGGCAAAGAATCCGATCTCGGCATAGTCCATCGCCGTTTCTTTGATCGATCCCAATAACGCCAAGCGATAGCCGCTGTTCGGGTTGTGCACGTTCGGCCACATCATGCCGGGCGTGTCGTACAACGTGATTCCGTCACCGATGTTGACACGTTGTTGGCTCTTGGTGACGGCGGGGGTGTTGCCTGTCTTGGCGACTTTCTTGCCGGCTAAAAAATTGATGATCGTCGACTTTCCAACATTGGGAATGCCCATGATCATCGCGTTGATCTGTTTGTTTTCACGTTCCGGCAACATGCGGATCGCCAGATGCTTGATGCGGCGGATCGTCGGCACGTCTTCGGTGGTCACGGCATGAGCACGCATGTTGGCCGATCGGCCAAAGTAGTCCAGCCATAATTCCGTCATGCTGTCGTCGGCCAAATC
Organism: Rubripirellula reticaptiva; assembly: GCF_007860175.1. Classification (NCBI taxonomy): domain Bacteria; kingdom Pseudomonadati; phylum Planctomycetota; class Planctomycetia; order Pirellulales; family Pirellulaceae; genus Rubripirellula; species Rubripirellula reticaptiva. The sequence goes on from NZ_SJPX01000003.1 coordinate 956,153, forward strand.
GCTCTTTGAAAGTATTTTCAGACAAGGCTTGTCGCCGCGTATTTCGGCCAGCAACGGATTCTCGCTCGAATACGGAATCCGCGCGTCCAGGACTTCGATGACCAAGTGCACTTTCGGAAGCAACGCTTCCATTTCCAACCGGGCTTTGTGCATGTGCCCGGGAAACCACTGAATTGTCATTGAATCTGGTATCCGGGTTGAGCTGTTGGGATCGACCACAACGTTCCGCCTGCCGTTACAAACAGCGTCTTGCCATCGGGGCCGCCGAAGGCGCAGTTGGTGGTCTCATCTTGCAAAATAGGTGCGAACGCGACTTGTTTTCCGTCGGGCATAAACACATAGATGCCGGCGGTTGGTGGCGTCGCTGTCTGCTCGGGCAGGCGAGGCTCGTTCAAACCAGCGGCAACGTAAAGACGCCCCGAAAGATCTAACTTCATCCCGTCCGGTCCTCGCGTGGTCTGCCAGTCGTACAGCATCTTTTGCGACGCCAAGTCGGGCGTGCCGTCGGGACGCATGTCGAAACGCCAAAGTTTGCGAGCACCACCAAGTCCATTGTTGTTGTCAGCAACGTACAAGTACTTGTCATCTGGCGTGATGATCAGCCCGTTGGGGCGGTCGACTTCATGAGTGATGATGCGTGTGACGGTTCCGTCGAGATCGATTCGGTAGATGCCTTCGACGTGTTTGCCATTGGCGTCGAGCATCTGCATGTTCGATCGGTCGCCGTACTGAGGATCGGTAAAGTAGATCCGGTTTTTCGAATCGATCGTCAAGTCGTTCGGTTGATTGAACTTCATGCCGTCGTACGAGTCGGCCAGGACGGTTAGCTTGCCGTCGGCTTCGAGCCGAGTCACTCGGCGATTGACGTTTTCGCAGATTACCAATCGGCCCTGACGATCAAACAACAGCCCGTTGGATCCGGCTCCGTCGCGAAACACATGACTCGAATTGTCGAGTGCGCGTCGATTGATGTTGCCGTCGCCACTGGTCAGAAGCCCCAGTTGGGGGTGCCAGACAGGCCCCTCGCCGGCTCCGCTGGATTGGATCATTTCCGGTTGGCCGACGAAAACAGAATTGTCAGCAGTTGCGATCGGAACGATCAGAAAACTGAATGCGATCGACGCTGAGATGGCTTTCAAGAACGACACGATTGGCTCTCGGAAATTGGGGAATGCAGTGGCTGGCAGAAATGAAGGCATAGTCTAACCCCGAGCCGGGCTTCTCATCAGGCCTTGGGCACCGATTGGACGGCTGTGAAACACGATCGGTGTGGCATCGAACCGCGATATTCGCTATTCCCCGTTGGTTCATTTGCGAGACGAGACGAATCGGTTGATTTCTCGCGTGGTTTCTATTCGTCACCTTTCCAGGCAACGGTCGAAGATGGCCCATCGAAGCATCTGCCCATTCGCAAATTTTCCGCACCACGCACGTTCGCTGACGGCGTCGACCACCGCGATATGGCTAGCGTTTCTTGCGGTAATGGGTGCTCAGGTTGGGTTCGCCCAGAACATCATCTATCACCAGCCGATAACAAGTTCTTATCCGGTTAGTTCATTTCCGACAAACTCGTATCCGACCAACTCGTATCCGACCAACTCGTATCCGACGACGGTCTACCCTAGTTCGTCTTATCCTGTGTCGTCCTATCCGACGACTTCGTACCCGACGACTTCGTACCCGACAAACTCTTATCCGAGCAGCCAGCCGGTCGTCGTTCATTCATCGACAACGACGTCGGTACCGGTCAGGGCTTTGCCTGCCAACGCGACAACCCACACTCAGCCAAGGCAATCCGAATCGATTTCAGATTCGTCAACGACGTTGCTCGCCACGCCCAGCGGTTCAATCACGCGTCTCGCCAGCACCCGCAGCGACTCGCAACGTTCGCGGTTCACTGATCGTCGAAGTGACGACGGCTACCGCGAGCCGTTTCCGACGCCTATCGAGCGAATGTTACCGTTTGGATTGACGATGATTCAATCGGCACGCAAAAGCGCCGATCAGTTTCGTCAAATCGCGCGAACCGCATCGCCAGTTGCTGCCGACGTCGCCGAACGTAATGCCGAATTGGCGGATCAGTGGGTTGAACTTGCCGAGACGCATGACCGTCTGACCGATCGACTCAACGTGGCGGCGACCAAACTGGATGAAACCACGCGAGACTTCACTGACGTCGCGGCCAAGCTTGATCACTATGGTTTGACTCCTACGGTTGGTCTACTGCTTCGTCATAAGAAAGAACAGCTTGACGCTTGGCAAGTTCAGGATTCGCAAACCTTGTTTGCCGGCGAAGAACTCAAACGAGCGCGGACCGAGCAGTTGGAACTCGACCTAATCCGACACGACGGAACCGACGTTGTCGCACAGGCCTCGGCAATCTTGACCGCCGGCGGAATGAACCCCAAGAGTGACCAGAATGCCTCGGTCGTGTCGCAGGTTCAAGACTTGCTTCGCCAGCGGGCTCAGTGGCTAAAGTCGCTGCGCAGCGGATACCATGACTATCAACAAAAACTTGGCGAGCTTGACGCGACGACTACCGCTTCCACGCAGTTGACTCGCGATTACCGTCGCCTAATCGATCGACAAATCACCTGGATTCGCAGTGACGATCCGCTGGGTTTCAGCGACGTCGGAAAGATCCCCAGCGGGCTCGGAGCGGTTCTGGATTCACGCCGCAGCCATGACTTTGGTCAAGCGATCCAGCGAAAGTGGCGCGCGACTCCGGTTAGCGGAATTGGATTGGTGGCGTCAGTCGTTCTTCTGTGCTTGTTTCGTTGGCGAGTCCGGTCATGGCTGATCAAGATTGGCTCTGGCAACCGAATGAAAGAGTCGACCGCGGATGCTCGAAAAGCAGCCGCCAGCATTCTGACAACACTGACCGCAATCTTGATTCCTGCGATCTTCTATGCGATCGGGCGATGGCTTGGCAATGGAGTCGTTTCAGAGTCGACGTTGCACGCGTCGAGTGGTTTCTATGCCGCAAGTCTTGTGTCGCTGTTCGTCGAGGTTCCCCGTCAATTGCTTCGCAACTTTGGATACCTAGATCGTCACATCAATGTTGAATTGCCCGGTCGATCACGAGCGATGACGTATTTGACGTTGATTGGTGCGGGACTGGTTTTGGCTGCATACGTGGTCACGTTGATTGGTGTGATTGATCATGGCATGTGGCGAGACTCAACCGCTCGTTTTGGTTTCATCGCCGCGATGATGTTGGTCACGTGGACCGCGCACTTGGCACTTCGACCGACCGGTGGATTTCTGGAACCGATGATCGCCAAGTTCGGCGGTTCGGTGATTCACCGTGTTCGATTCGTAGTGTATTTAGTGGGCGTCGGGTTTCCGTTGGCAATGATCGGACTGTCGGGGCTTGGGTACGGATTTACTGCTAGCGAATTGATACAGCGAGCGATTTGGATGCTTGCTGGACTAGCAATCGCAGCAACACTTTGGGGAGCGGTTAAGATCCTGTCCGCGGGTGCTTGGCAAAAGTTGACCGGCACGACTCCGCCGCCACGAAAGTACGACGAGTACGGAATCCTGGAACCCGAAACGTCGGTTGGCGATGCAGGCGTGCTTGGCGAACACTTCTTGGAATTGAAGCATCACCTCGCATTTCTGTTTCAGTTCGCGCTCGTGGTCGCCACCATAGGTTGTATCGGATGGATTTGGGTGGACGTGTTTCCCAACGCGCACTTGGGCAACCCGGTGGTTTGGATTGCAGATGGTGAACCGATCACTGCCATGAATTTGGTGATGGCGTTTGGAACGTTGTTTGTTGCTTTCCAGCTCGCCAAACTGTTGCCAGCTCTGTTCGACGCTCTCGTGTTGCAGCGAGTTTCCTTTGACGAAGGCATGGAGCATTTCTCGTTGGTGCTAGGCCGGTGCCTGTTGTTCGGCGTTGGTTGCTTCATGGCCTGTTCGCTGATCGGTGTCCGTTGGCAAGCCATCCAGTGGTTGGCAGTCGGGCTAACGATCGGACTTGGATTTGGTTTGCAGGACATGGTGCGAAATCTGTTCGGCGGCTTGATTGTGCTGTTTGAAAAACCGGCGCGGCTAGGTGACTTGGTTACCGTCGGAAAAGTAACTGGACGTATCGCTGCGCAGAAGCTTCGCACGACTGTGGTGACGGATAATGATGGGCGCGAAGTCATCATTCCCAACAAGAGTTTTGTCAGTGAAGACGTGATCAATTGGATGGGAGCGGGCCGACTGCGTGCGATTCCTTTCGAGGTCGCGGTCACTCGCGATCAGCGTCCGGCGGACCTGTGCCGGATGTTGTACGAGTTGGTGATCGACCAACCTGATGTCTTGCTGTCGCCCGCGCCACAAGCGACGCTTGTTTGCGTTGGAAAGCGATCGCAACGCATCGAAGTTCGGGCGTGGATCGAAGAAGGACAAGACGCATCGCGTTTCCGTGATTCGTTGTTGCGGACCGCAACATCGTTTCTGTCGGAAAAGCGTTGGTTGGCTGCTGATCAACCCGAACAACCGGCGATGCAAAGCACCATCGACCGGGACTTTGGCAGCACGTCACGCGGTCGAAAACGTTCGGCCTAGCTTCCGCCGATGGCTTGCGGAGCGTCGTTTGGTATGGCGAAAACGCCCAGGGGTTCGTCGATCGGAATTTCGGCCGGCACTTTCTCGGGCTCGAGCGACAAGCGGTCTTGCGGTTTGATGTTCAGCGACCATTGATGCAGCATGCCAAATCGCTCGCTTCTCGCGCCGGTGATCACTAATTGCCACGTTCCTGTGGCCTTCTTTCCGTTGAACTGGCTCAGTCCAGGTTGGCGATTCGTGACAGCTTCGGGCAAATAGGATCCATTGAAAGGTGCTCGAGCTTTCGTGAGGTGAGTATCACTTTGGTCGTCAAAGATGGTTCGGTCAAAATTGTCATCGCTGCCGCCGATCGCCGTGAACAGTTCCAATCGCACGCCCTCGGGGCTGATCAGGTATCCGTCCAGTTGGCTCAGATACGAGTGTGTGATTGAAAGTTGGACATTCAAATCGGAGATTAAGAAATCTTCGTCGATGGTGATTTCCGAAATCGTTGTCTTACGAGGCGGCAAAACTTCTGCGTTTGTATTGGCAAAGCTTCCGCCCATCATCGCAGCAGACTGTGATACTTCGGCTAGCGTCAGCAAGCCGTCATCATTGACATCGAGTGCGGTGAATGTGGCAAGCGATTCTTCGGACCACTCGTCCGTGTACTCAGCCATCGTGACCTGTTCGTCGCGATTTTGGTCGCGTTCGTAAAACCAAGTCGGCACGCCGAGCGATTCATCACCGACTTCGTCTTGCAATCCGCTCAGGTACGCATGCAATTCGTCTCGCGACAACTCGCCGTCTCGATCCACATCGATCCGGCCGGTTGGGATACCGAGCCCCACGCTCTCGATGGGGTCGAGTCGACCGTTGCGGTCTTTGTCGAAGCGCCCCAGGACAGATGCCGTCAAATAGTAACTGCTGCCGCCACGACGCCACCATCTTGAATCGTCGCCGTCGGAACGTTTGGATTCGTTGCCGGATGGGCGGATGCCGTTTCCGACTCGTTGGGCGCGTTTGACCAATTCTCCGGACGCACCATCGAGCAATCGCCGACGAGCGTACCGTTGGCTCAATTCCAATCGGCTGAGCCGACCATCAAAGTCGTAGTCGACTTCGAACGGATCGCGGTGAGTCCAGTCGCCACGACGAGCCTCTGCGCGATCGATGAATCCATCGTGGTCTCGATCAAGCCTTCGCAAAATGCGTTCGGCATCGTCGAGGTCTTCTTGAGTGTAGGGATACTTGATCTCCGGCAAACCGAACTCGGGAATCAGCACCTCGTCCTCGGCGGGGCCGAATTTCCTCACGCTGCTTTCAAGATCAGGCTCAACGCTCTTTCTGGCCACGCCGTTGACCAATGCGTAATAGACTCGTGCAGCCTCTTGCCATTTGGAAATGTCGTTAGAGCGTTCCAGTGACATCCGGCGTGCCTCGCCAACGCGTTCCAAATAGGGACGTGCAAGCGGTGTGATTTCGTCCGGATCAATCTGACCATTCTGGTTTCGGTCGAGTCTCTCAAGCGATTCGCGCAGACCAGACTGTGCGTTGGCGATAGTCGGCGCCGAGAAGGCCGATAGCAAGACGGCGGCGGCGACAATCGATTTTCTTCGCCACCTTGGTTTCACAAAGTCAGTCATCTATCGGCCTCGCGATGATGTGCTGCGAGAAGTCGATGCTGGCTTAGCCGTTGATCGAATGGCGCCAGTCGATTTTTCGTCGGACGTCAACTGCTGCAACAGCAATCCGTAGATCTCGCTGTTCATTGGTGTGATGACTTCGACAGCCTGTTCGCCACGCGAATCGATTCGCTCGATCAACGATTCAACTTCGGCAAGCAACGCTTCCGGTGCCGTGATGATCAGTGAATTCGTTGCCTCATGAACGGCAACCGTCATCTTGGGTTCCAGGTTGCGGGCTGGCTCTTCTTTGGCAGCTTGTTTTGCGGCCGCGGCTTTCGCTGCTGCAGTGGTTGGGCGAGGTTCAACGCCACCTTTCAAACTGGACGGTCCCGCGGCACCGTTTTGAGACTTGGTGTCTTCGGCGACTCGGCCAACAAACGCGTCTCGAATCGAATCGGCAACATCAGCAGCTTTGGTGTGTTGCAGTTCGATGACTTTTGACCGGCCATAGGTTTCGATCGACGCGATACTTTCGTCCTTGTCGATAATCGTGAGGTAGCCGGCGACTTCTTCGATGTCTTCGGCGGTGCCCTGGACGATCAACCGATTCAGTCGCGAATCGGCAACGACAGTGATGGAACCTGCCATCATGGTCGTCGTTCCTTCGCGCGACGAGATCATGCTGAGATACGACCCTGATGGTCCACCGGAAACGTATCCGTTAACCAGCGTTCCGGCTTCGCCTTCGCGAGCCGATTGGCCTCCTTCGAGCAATTCGCCCAAGATCCGCAACGCGTCATCGGGTCGGCAATGCTGTAGATAGAATACAACGGGTTCGGGCGGCAGCAGATCCGCAGGACCGGCGATCGTTTTTAGATGTGATTCGAAACGATCGAGTGCTTCGGTGTCGTCGGACTGCAACAGGATTCCTTGTGGAGTAACCTGGCAACGAATCGTCGGGGCTTTTGCGTTTGATACAACCGTCAGTTGGCGTGGCCCAGCGTCTCGATGGGGTGAGGCAGCAGGCATCGACGCAGCATGCGTTCGAAACGCCAGTTCCTTAGCCGATTTTGTCTCGTTGGGTGCCGCATCTTTTGAGCCATCGTTTTTCTTCGCTGGCACCCGCTCGGTCGAGTTCTGTGGTCCGCCAAGCGTCGGGTAAACAATCACGGGGTTCCCGGATCGCCAAAACGTTGCCGCAGTTTCCAATGCGTCTTCGGCTCGTTGCCCCTTGATCGGAATCACTCGAACTTGTTCGGTACCTAGTGAATCAGCGGCGTGATTGGTGGGGTTCGCCGAAGCAGCGGCGCTTGATTCCAAGCCGTCCACGATCGTTCTGATTTGATCAAGTTCGTGCCGCTTGGCACGCACAAACAGTCGCTTGTTCCCTGGATCGGCATCGATCCGTGGTGCCGCCGGATCGACGTCGTCTGGATCATCCAGCGGCGATGGCAGGTCAAGCATCTGTTCCAACAATGTGATCACAAAGTACGGATCGGTGTGGTTCAGCGGGATCACTTCGAACACGGCATCGGATGCTTGGACTTGCTTGACCGTGTCTTGAATTTGTTTTTGAACATCGGCGGTCGCAAGAGCAACGATCGAGCTAGCGTCCTTGTCGACGGAAAGCCGAACCGTTTTGCCGGACAACAATGTTTGCAACACGTTGTAGACCGTGTCGACGTTGCCACCTTCGACCAAGTGAGACTGCAACGTCATCTCGCCGCCGATTTCCAGCCCGTTTGATTTTGGCTGGTCGATCGACTCGACCAGTCGCTCGATTACTTTGACTTTGTCTTCGACGCCCGTGACGAAGATGTGTTTGCCGAGCAGGTCAGCCGACAGACTGACATCGATGCCAATCATCTCGCCCGTGGCCAAACCCAAGTGCGGACGCGCGACCAGCAAGACGTCTTCGGCTTCGACGTGTTGCAGCGAGAACGTCTTCACGACCGTTCCGTTGTCCATGAAGCTGGGTTCGAAAGCGGACAGCACGTCGCGAACGTTACGAAGCTTTGCGACCGTGTCCGTGATCATTAATTGATTGGTCTTTGACAGCACCTTGGGAGACGACATCAAGCTAAGTGCCGCCAGCTCATCAACTGCGTCGTCCGCTTCGATTTCACCGAGCGCGAAAATGCACTTCACCACTTCGTGGTTGCTTGGCATGTCTTCGAGCGATTCGACCGGAATTTGTTTGGCCAACAGGTCGAGTTGTTGAAGGCTGCGAGGGTCACCGAGGTTGATCACTGACAACAGTTGCCCACTGCGAACGAGCGTGTAACCTTCGGCGAGCAAGAACAGGTTGATTCGATCGATTGCGCCAGATACTTCGTAAGCTGACGCATCCGAGTAAGTAAAACTGCCGGGCGGCAGGTCGCCAACATGAAGTGCCAAGCCAGACTGGTCGGCGACCCAGCGAATGACTTCACGCCAAGGCGTTCCATTGAACGAGAAACGCAGTTCGCCATTCGCAGAAGCGTCGCTGCTGAAAACGTCGCTGTCCGGAGCACTGATCCCAGAAACGGCTGGGGTTGGAACGATCGGTTCCGCCTCATCAACTGCCAGCGTCGTTGAAGGAGCTTCGATAGCATCAATCGCACCGTTGGCGACTTCTGCCGGAGGATCAACCAGGGGATCCTGTCCTACGGCGATAGGAGAGGCGGCGATTGATCCGAACAGGCATGATCCGATCAACAATCTGCGAACCCGATGTGAGGTTCGGCGTTGGAGCGTTTTCATTTTCATGCGACCAGCGGACGACCCGAAGGCCGAGCGTCATGCGGGGAGGTGGGAGAGACAGTGAAGGGTAGTCTGACAAACACCAGCATCCGATGGCTGGCGATTTTCGAGGGGTCAGAGCCGGCTTCAAGCTCGAGGGTGGGACTTAGCGGTAGGACTCGATAGTTTACTGGTTTGGCAAGGAATGTCAATGTTTTCGGGCGTGCCCTGATCCGCTGTCGACCCGAGAAGGCCGCATAATCCGACCTTTTGGCGGACTCTTTCGGTTGGTCAGCATTGATAGGATGGAAGTTGACGCAACTCTTCTCGCCTATTCTCTGTTTCTCGCAAATTCTACTTGCCTCGACCGGAAACGTCCTATGATTCGCTCTTCTTTCGGCTACCGACGGGTTTTGCCGTATGTGCTAGGGGTACTTGCTGCTTTGACCCCACTTTTGGCGATTCAGCACGTTCTGGCCGCGGGTGAAAGCGACCTGGTGCCACGCTATTTGTTGGGGCTCGTTCATGCTCCCGAAGTGCACCGGGAATTGGACCTGACCGCTGACCAGGTCGTCGGTCTGGAGAGTCTGTTTCAAGAGATCGATCCAGTATGGTTCCCCGCTCGAAATTTGCCGACCGACCAGCGTTTGGTCGTCGTTGATGAACTTGAAGGACGGGTACGGGACTGGTTTTCCGAAAATGCGTCGGACCAGCAAAGTCAGCGTTTACGCCAGTTGGAGTTCTACGCGCAGGGCAGTCGGATTCTTTTGCGAGACGACGTTGCCCAGGAACTTGGGATCGATGCCGCCCAACAGGCAAAGATTGCTGAGGTTGCCGAGGCCAGCCAGGCGGCTCAGCAGAAGCTTGCGGCGACAAAGTATGGTGACGAATCGTTAGCCGAACTTCGCGCCGATGTGACCAAGAAAGTGGCCGCCGAACAAAGCGTGATGAACCAAGTCTTTCGCCCAGAGCAACGGGGGAAGTTGTCGAAGATGTTGGGTGAGCGATACGATCCCAGTCGGTTGTCGCGGATCTACGCGATGGCACCCAATTTTGGGCCGTCGCAGGAGTGGATCAATTCATCGCCTCTGTCGATGGGAAAATTGCGTGGCAAAGTCGTGCTGGTCCATTTCTACGCGTTTCAATGTCACAACTGTCACGCCAACTTTGACATCTACAGGCGCTGGGCCGAAACGTATTCCGACGACGAGGTCGTCGTGATCGGCATCCAAACGCCGGAAACCAGTCGCGAACGAGACGCCGGTGCCGTTCGTGCGGCCGCGAAAGAAAAGGGATTGACGTTCCCCATCCAAATCGACCTCGATTCAAAATCCTGGGCCGCCTGGGGCAACACGATGTGGCCTACCGTCTACGTCGTCGACAAAAACGGCTACATCCGCCATTGGTGGAGCGGCGAACTGAACTGGAAAGGCGCCACCGCCGACAAAACAATCGAGCAAGTCGTCGACAAGCTGCTAGCCGAAAAAGTCTAGCTGTACCGAGTCAGTATCATCGAATGGGCGTGCCAGCGAGTTGTTTGTCTGAACAACTGAGCTCTTCCGGCAATAAGCAGAGAATTCAGCAGGAATTACGGAATTGCCACGAAAAGTTGACAGTGGATCGGTCCTAACGGGAAGGTAATTGGTGCGTCATGTGGATCAGATCGCGCCGACGAGTAACGGTTCTTTGATCGCTTGCTCGAACTCGATTGGACTTCGGTAATCCAGTGACGAGTGCAGGCGGCGAGGATTGTAAAAGCGTTCAATGTGGTCCGACGTGTGGCGTGTTCGTGCGTTTCGTAAATCTGCTGGGCTTCTTCTGTCTTGTAGCTCTTGAAGAACGATTCCATCGGAGCGTTGTCGTAGCAGTTGCCGCGACGACTCATGCTTTGAATGATTTCGTTGGTGGGTAATCGGCTTCGGAAATGTTCGCTGGCATATTGCGAACCGCGATCACTATGAACTACCAGCCCAGCTCTGGAGGAACGACACGCAAGTGATTGATCCAACGCCGCGACCACCAATTCAGAATCGATGTTGAGACTGGTGTTCTAGCCAATGATCTTGCGTGAATGCAGATCGACAAAGGCGCACAGATAAGTGAATCCCTCTTTGGTCGGTATGTACGTGATATCAGTGAGCCAAACTTGATCGATGGTTTCAGTAGAGAAGTTTTGGTTAAGCAGATTGGGGGCGATCGGTTGGTCGTGGTTGGAGTCGGTGGTCGAGATTCTGAATTTGGTTCGGCGATTGGCTTGGATTCCTGTTATCCGCATGCACTTTGCGACAGTGTTCCGGCAGCACTCAATACCGCGAATGATCAGTTCTCGGTGCATTCTTGGACTTCCGTAAGCATCGAAATGCTTCTCTAAATGAACCTCTTGGATGGCCCGAGTGATTTGCGTTTGTTTCGTTTCGGTTGCCGTGACATCGAGATGAGTGAACCGGTAGTACGCCGCACGCGATACTTCGAGAGTTCGACAGAGCACCGCGATCGGCCACCGGTCGCGATGCTTGTCAATGAACTTGAGCCTCAGTTGCTTTCTTTGGCGAAGAACGCCGTCGCTTTTTCTAAAATGTCGTGTTCCATCTTGAGTTGTCGGTCCTCCTAACAGAGCCGCTTCAACTCGGCCTCGACCGACTGGCTGCCGGCGGGGTGGCTGGAAATGTCCCTTCTTCATCAAAGGACTTCTTCCATTTGCGAAGCATGGTTTCACGGATACTCAAATCTTTGGCGACAACGGCATACGTCAGCCCCTGTTCGATGATTTTCTTTACGGCGGCCAGTTTGAATTCTCGGCTGAATGTTCGACGCTTGTCCATGGTTCGGATCTCCTGTCAGAGAAGTCTGACATCTCTCCATCCACTGTCAACTTTTCGTGGGCAATTCCAAACATCTTAACGGCGTAGTTCGGCTGGTACGTCCGCGAGCGCCGCGTCGGGCAACTCATACGAACCCGCTAACAACTCGCAGTCTTCGTTAACCAGTTCGGGGTAAGTCGATCCGTGCAGCACTTCGACGGCGAAAATCTCTTGCACGGCGTCCTCGAACTTGACGAAGGCGACGATCTGACCAGATTCAATGTTTACCACCCAAACGCCGCAGGTTCGTTCGGCGAGTTCTCGCTCGGCAATCGGTACGCCGCCGAACACAGACGTCTCGCGGACCTGGGACAAGCCGATAAACGCCAGCGGTCCACAAAAGGAAAGCCCGCGAGTGAACCCGGGCAACTCGATGATCGATTCGTACGCGCCCGTCACCGGATCGATCACGCCGAATCCACCGGTGCCGGAATGCAACAAATACAAGTTTCCGTTGTACCAACGCGGGGAATGAGGCATCGATAGTCCGCGGGCGACGATCTCATTGGATGCGACATCGATCAACAGGCCACCGTCTTTCTTGTTGGCTCGCCATCCACCGGGTTCGTCGGTTTCACCCAGCGCCGTAACACAGTCGACTTTGCCGTCGCGGGTCGCCATCCCGTTGAGGTGACAACAGTCGCCAGGGATGTACTTCGTGATAAACGAGGGCCGCCAAACGGGTTCAAAATTGAACGTGCCACTGCGCCGAGCCAAACACGAGAACCGCGTGTTGACGAATACGACATCGTCATCGATCCAAGCCATCTCGTGGATGTCGATATCACCGGTAAAGTGCGACACTCGCGGCAGGAAACAAGCATCATGCGGATGAGGACTGGCCTGGCGAGCGGGCAGATCATCCGTTGCCTCGCGAGCAGTATCGAGCTTCTCGCAAACAGCCGGGATATTATGGAACTCCCAAACCTGCATTTCCGACCCGATGGCGATTCGGTTGGGCTGGACCGCCATCCCCATCGGTTTGTCGAACAGACGAAAGTGCGTGTTCAGCACGCCATTCTCGGCCCGCAACATCACCAACTTACCGGCCTGGTAAGTCGTCACCATTAACGAAATCCCAAGCTGAGACAGGATCTCGGGCAGGTTGCTTGTGTGGACCGATCGCAACGAGTTCGACGTTGGTTCAATGTCTGTGATTGAATCAGTTTCGTTCAACTCTTCGTTTCCATCTTTGTTCGCGGTGGTGGGAAAATGGACTTTGTATTGGACGAGGCTACGAGCGGGCAGATGGAAAAAGGTTTCGTGTTGGCAAGCCTGGCAATTTCTGACTTCACTTTTCCACATCACTCTGCAGTTTTAATAATCTCCTCGTACGACCTAGAGCAACTAGGACATTTTCTGTCCCGAGCTCCGTCTACGACGCCGACCCAGCGCTACGCAACAGAACAGTCCGAAGGTAGCCAACGAGCTTGGTTCGGGGACGGCAGTTGCATTGATATTGCCTGACGAGGATAAGTTGGGTACTGCGGAGAGTCCATTTGCGTCGGTGAAACCGTCACCGGCGGCAAGCTCAAAGATCAGATCAGTATCACCGCTTACGAGCGAGCCAGTACTTTGAAATGTCAACAGTGCTGCCCGGAAGTTGAAGGGTCCGGAGATCGGATTTCCACCAATGAAAACGGGATTGGTAATGGCGCTAACGCCAACCTCTTGGTAATTGGTGTTGCCAAGCCTCGCATCATCATTTCCGTTACGATTCGTAGCAGAACTGTCAATGGTAAAGAACTGAACGTTCGGCGTTGTGCGAACAATACTGTTGAGAATCAATTCCTCGCTGTCAAACCGAATCTTGAAGGCGTAGGCGGAAAGCGAATCGCCCGCCTCTAATGCGATGTTGATGGCAACATCAAAACTGGCATTCGCAGCAAGGTTTAGGTTTGCCTGATTGTCGGGCAGATTCGCGTTTACATCGAACGTGAGCACCATCGCGCCTCGCGAAACGCCCGCGGATGAGCAAACTAAGATTATTAGGATCAATACACGATTCATTTCTAACTCAATTTTCTTGTGTGGTTTAAGGTTTTTTTTCGATTACTAGGCTATAGAACGCTGGCGTTACTCGTATTCAATTCCCTTAAAAAACCGCTGAATGAACTGGCCATAGTCGGGGATGCCAACAACACCGTCTCCGTCGAAGTCATAAAGATCATTAAATGCAGCGTCGTTGGTCGGTTTGAAGAATGTTTGAATGAACTGACCGTACTCGGGAACGCCAACGATGCGATCGCCAGAGGTATCTCCGAAGTGTGCGAAGAAGTTGTCGCTTTCTAACGTTCCGATTCCATAGTCGCCGCCTTGCAGTCCATTGCCGTCTCCGTCTAGTCGGACGGAAGTTCCGGCGCGACTTACTTTGTTGGGATCAACGGAAAGTTCATAGTTACCGTCGACGAGCGAGTTTTGCGTACCACGGGTAAACACTGACGTGGACTCAAACAGGATCGTCGCGATCGTGTTGTCGTTGGCGTCGTCTTGATAGGTGAAAGTGATATCGACGGTTCCCCCCTGACTTCCCCGCTTAGTGAGAGTAAACGCACCGGGCTCAATATCGACGCTTCCTTCAAACTGAACTTCAAGCGTTCTGATCTGTGAACGTTGGCCGGTATCGTTATCCATGAGCACCGCGCCGACTTGGGCGAGGTCGACCAGCGTTAAACGCACTTCGTTGGAGCCAACCTTGAGGTCCCAGTCACTTCCCAGCGGTGCGGCGGGAAGTTCGACGCGGTCGAAGTCGCCGGTGAATCCGGCACTGGACGTCATCAGTACAAATGAATCACCCACGTTCGGTGTGAATCCATTGAGTTCGACAACCTGTATGTCGCCACCCAAGGCCACAGCGCCGGTGTGAATCAATTGATCATGGCCACTGCTGCCGGGGGTCGTACCGCCCAGCTCGATGATGGTCGTGGCGCTGGCCGCGTAGGTCACGCTGCCGTTGACCACTTGGGCCGGGCTGAAGCCGGGACTGTGTGTGCCGGTGATGTTGACGTTGTTCAGGCTGCCGATGCCTTTGGAATAACCCGGCAATGTGATTGGCTGGGCAGGGCTGGTGCCATCCACGCTGCCATTGATCAGGGACATCAGCGCGAGGTCGTTGGGCGTGTCGAGCGTGCCGAAACCGGTCAGGTTGTCGCCGAAGTCGATCAGTGCTCCGTTGGCGGCGATGATCGTACCGGCGTTGCCACTGCTGCCAAGCGTGGTCAGCGATCCCAGCACGACTTGGTTCGCATCCATCAAGGTTAGCGTGTGGTTGGCGATTCGTAGGATGCCGTCGGTATCGAATCCGTTGAACGCCGCGGCATCACCGATGGTGAGGTCGCCGGTCAATAAAACGGTCGAGCCGCTTTGGCCAGCGAACGGCCCGTCAATGGTTCCGTTTCCAATCAAGCTCTCGCCGGATCCCAACGCCAGTCCCGACGCCGATGTGATTGTGCCACCGTCCAGCAAGGTCAGGTCATCGAGTGCTGCCATCAACGTTGATTCGATCGTCAACGTGTCGGCACCGACATTTAGGGTGCCATCGACCGCAAAGGTCAACATTCCGGTCACTGCCAGTGGTTCAACCCCAGTGAAAGCGACGACACTTGTATTCGCGCCGTCACGTGTAGTGATACTTGCATCACCCAGCGTGCTATTGCTGGAATGGTAGGTTGCTCGCGAAGTTCCAGTGCCGTTGACGACCAATTTGTCGATTCCATTGGAACCATTGAAGGCGATGCCACCAACAAACGAAAAGAATCCACCCGCCGTGGTCGCGTCAAAATCGATGTTCACATTGTCGTTTAACGTTCCGCCATTGATCGTCAGCGACTGTGTCGATGAAAGTGGCGTCGTGAACATTACGGCACCCCCATTGTTGTTATCAGTCACCTCGACGTTGGCGCCATTGAGTTGCAGGTTGACGTCATTGCTGACTCCGGTCGGCAAGTTGAAAACAACATTTTTGGTGATGGTGACCAAGTAGTCCTCCACCTCGCCGTCCAATGCCGGGCCATGGGGACCGAGTCCACCGGCGGAGCTGACCCGAACACGAGCGTAGGTGTCACCGACCACGGCGTTGGCGGGCACAACAAAGTTCAGAGTTTGCAAACCGCCACTGACGAACACATTGTCAAGAATTCGATCGCTGGCGTCCCAGACTCCGTTGCCATCAAAATCGATCCAGGCATCGACGCGAGCCGACGCGGCGTTTTGCAAATCAATGTTCACGCCAGCGATGGCGGTCCCGACTTGGATCGTGCCGAAGAAGACCCCGTCGTCATCGGCGCCGTCGCCGCTACCGTCCAGGGGTGCCACCGCATCGCTCTCAATATCTCGCGTTGCACCCAAAGTCGGGCCAACCGTATCGTGCCGTGCACCGTCGCTAGCCAGCAATGTTCCATACGAATCGGGTGCATCACCGAAGTCAGGTTTGACGTTGGTCCACACCTGGTGGTCGCCGGTATAGTTGACGACCAAGGCGTCCAAGTCGCCGTCGCTATCGACGTCCCCCAAACTCACGCTAAGACCACCCAAGCTATTCGCCAGCGTCTGGCTGCCCGCGAACACACCGTTGGTGTTGGTCCACACCTGGTGGTCGCCTTGATAGTTGGCGACAAAAGCGTCCAGGTCGCCGTCGCCATCGAGATCCCCCATACTTACGCTATAGCTCAGCGAGCTATTGACCAGCGACTGGCTGCCCGCGAACACGCCGCCGGTGTTGGTCCACACCTGGTGGTCGCCTTGATAATTGGCGACAAAAGCGTCCAGGTCGCCGTCGCCATCGACGTCCCCCAAACGTACACTACGGCTATTCGAACTATTGGCCAGCGACTGGCTATTGGTGAACACGCCGTTGGTGTTGGTCCACACTTGGTGGTCGTCGCCAACGTTGGCAACGAAGGCGTCTAGGTCGCCGTCGCCGTCGATATCCCCCAAACTCACGCTATAGCTGCGCAAACCATTGACCAGAGACTGGCTGTTGGTGAACACGCCGCCCGCGTTGGTCCACACCTGGTGGTCGTCGCTATTGTTGGCAACAAAGGCGTCCAGGTCGCCGTCGCCATCGAAATCCCCCAAACTCACGCTAAAGCTACGCAAGTTATTGGCCAGCGTCTGGCTGCCCGCGAACACGCCGCCGGTGTTGGTCCACACTTGGTGGGCGCCTTGATCATTGGCGACGAAAGCGTCCAGGTCGCCGTCGCCATCGAGATCCCCCAAACTCACGCTAGTGCTGCGCAAACTATTGGCCAGCGTTTGGCTGCCCGCGAACACGCCGCCGGTGTTAATCCACACCTGGTGGTCGCCTTGAACATTGGCGACGAAGGCGTCCAGGTCGCCGTCGCCATCGAGATCCCCCATACTTACGCTATAGCTCAGCGAGCTATTGACCAGCGACTGGCCGCTGTCAGCGAAAAATCGCGAGAAGTCGGGCGGGTTGATGGTCAGGGGGTGATCCTCGACTTCACCGTCCAAGGCCAGGCCACGTGGACCGAGTCCACCGGCGGTGCTCAAGCGAATTCTCGCGTAAAGCGTCTGACCGCTGACGGCATCGGCGGGCACATCGAACAGCACGACGTTGTCACCGACGTTCACGAGCGCACGGCTGGCGATCCGCTCACCGAGTCCATCGAAGGTCCCGTCACCGTTGAAATCGATCCAGGCATCCAGCTTGCCTGCGGCACCCTGAACATTGACCGTCACACTCGCATCGGTCTGTCCGACTTGGATCGTGCCGAAGATGACTCCGTCGTCATCGGCGCCGTCGCCGCTACCATCCAGCGGTGCCACCGCATCGCTCTCGCCATCACGCGTTGCACCCAAAGTCGGGCCGACTGCTTCGTGCCGTGCACCTTCGCTGGCCAGCAACGTTCCATACGAATCGGGTGCATCACCGAAATCAAAGCCGCTACTTTCAAAAGCACCGATGTCGATTCGGCCGAACAATACACGGCTAAAAGGTGTGCTGCCACGTTGGTCAAATTCACCAACGTTGAATGGGATCGCTGGATCGCCCGCATTGAACGCAGGAGACACTGGCGATATCGCGTGCGTTAGCGTCGGGCCGCCGTTGTTGGCCAGTGGGCCGAGCAGTGGATTGCCGACAATCGTGTCCACCAACCCTCCCGATCCATCCTGGATGAGATTGAAGGTACCGTTGAAGGTACCGACAAGGTCTCCGCCTGAAGTGCTGCCTGCCACGATGCTGTTGTTGACGGTCACCGTACCGGACACGTTGTTAATGCCGCCGCCTGCGAAAGCCGAATTGCCGCTGAGCGTGCTGCTGGTGACGGTCACCGTACCGGAGACGTTGTTGATTCCGCCGCCGCTGCCGATGCCGCCAATATTTCCGCTGAGTGTGCTGTTGGTGACGGTCATCGTACCTAAGTTCCAGATGCCGCCGCCGCCGCCTTGGTAAGCCGAATTGCCGCTGAGCACGCTGCTGGTGACGATCGCCGTACCCTTATTCCAGATGCCCCCGCCTTGGTAAGCCGAATTGCCACTGATCGTACTGCTGATGAGTGAGAGCACACCGTCTGAATTGAAACGAATGCCGCCGCCATCAAGCGCCTGGCCGCCGGTGACTGTCAGACCATTGACTGTCAGATCGCCTGTGGTGCTGGAAAAATTCAGGACCCGCGAGTTGTTATCTAGTTGCAAGTTTACGGAGGCGGCGACGTCAGTGATCAATGTGCCTAGAACCAACTCGTCATTGCCTAGTGCATCGCCCGTGATCGTCACGTTCAAGCCGGTCGTGCCATCGATCGTCAGCATATCGGTGATCTCGAGTTCGCCTTGGGTCAGACGGATCAAACTGTTCCCATCTCCAAGAAAAATATTGGCATCGAACGTGATCGTTTGGGAACCCGGTAAGGCGTTGGCGAATCTGATTGCCTCACGTAACGACGTGAACTGATCGTTTTCGTCAATGATGTCGTTGGGTGTTGTGACCGTGAGACTCGGAGTCTCCTGGGCCTCGAACGCACCCATATCAATCTGTCCGCCAGCAACGCGAGCGAATCCACGTTGATCGAAATTGGGCGGTGAACTGAACCCAGGGTCGCCAGCATTGATTGCCGGACTACCAGGCAACAACGCATGCGTCTGTGTTGGGCCTCCGTTATCGGCCAGCGCACCGAGCAGCGGTTCGACGGGAGTTGCCACGCTGCCGATTTGATTGTTGCTGCCAGTGATCGTTAGCGCCGATATGCCAATCAGGCTATGGTTGATCGTTTGCGTGCTGTCGGGGTCAGGATGCAGGTCGGGGCCAGAACCGTTGTCGGTATTCCCCGCAACGATCGAGCTTTCGATCGTCAGCGGAGGGTTGTAGCCGTAATTGATTACAAAAACGCCACCTCCCCTTTCTTCCGCCACGTTGCCGCTGATCGTACTGTGCGACAGTGACAAGCCGCCTCTAAACATGAAGATGCCGCCGCCATCCGAACCACTGTTGCCGCTGATGGTACTTTCCATCAGCGTGATGTCACCGTAGCGAGCTGCGATGCCGCCGCCATCGGCAAAGTCGCCCGAGGTGCTGTTGCCGCTGATCGTGCTGCTGGTCAGGATCACGTCACCATGCCGAGCGAAAATACCGCCGCCGATGCCTTCGTTTCCGTAGGTGCGATTGCCGCTGAGCGTGCTGCTATCCAAGGTTGCATCGCCAAAAGCGTAGATGCCGCCGCCAAGGCCTAATTCGCCTGTGGTCGAGTTACCACTGACGGTGCTGCTGGTAAGCGTCAGACCGTCCATTGAATCGAACCGGATGCCTCCGCCAATGTCATTGGCACCGGTGGTGCGACCGCCGGTCACCGTCAGCCCTACCAACGTTAGATCGCCAGTGGCGGCAGAGAAGTTCACAACACGAGAGTTATCGTCGAGTGAACTGGCATTCGCGGCGAGGCTCGCGGCGACATCCGTGACGTAGGTGCCCGGTACTAGAACGTCATTCGAACTCGCGTCAGCGGTGATCACGATCTCCGTGCCGAGGGAACCGTCGATGGTCAATCCCGCCGTGATCAGCAGCTCACCTTGCGTCAGTCGGATCAAACTGTTCGCGCCGCCGGTAAAGACGGCCGCGTCAAACGTGATCACATCATCGGGAACCAGATTCGCCAAGAGAACCGCTTCACGCAGACTGAGTTCATTGGGCGAATAATCGCCGTCGACGACATCGGTCGACGTGTCAACGATGAGTCCGCGCGATGGTAGAACTTCGATCGTATCGAGAGCTTCCGCAGCAAAGTTTCCGGCCGCATCGCTGACACTTCCGGCGACCACGGTGACACGAGCGGTGCCCTCAAAGCCAACGTTCGGCGTGAAGATTGCGCTATAGAACGGGTCGTTGAGTACGAACCCCGAAAGCGTACCACCAATCGTCGCAACGTCTCCAACGTCGAAACCTGTCATGGTCTCGCTCACGTTAAAGCTGACCAGTGACGAGCCGCTGCCGTCCAATGCATCGGTTGCAAAATCCACCGTGACCGTTGGATTGAGCGTATCGATCGAGAACTCGATCTCCGGCGTGTAGTCCAACTGCGCGTTTGCAAAAACGTCCGTTGCGCCAGTGATATCGATGGTCACGTCGTCGATTCTAATGTTGGCGTCGAGGACATCGTAAAATACGACGAAGCTGACGTTGCCGTTGGTGATTGGCCAAAAGCCGTCGGCATTGACCAAGGTCGACGTCACGTCTTTATCGAAAGTCAGTACCGGAATCGCGTTTTGGTCCATCGCTTCACTGAACTGAATGACAAAAGCCACTTTGTGGACACCAACGTCAGCATCGCTGATCAGCGACGATGTCGTCGCGACGGAGCCGACGATGCGGAATGCGGTGACCGATGTGACCGACGGTGGCGCCAAATCGATGATCGTGACCGGATAGTCTTCGACTTCGCCATCACTGGCGAAACCACCTGGGCTCAAGTTGCCGGCGGTACTGAGCCGGAAGCGGGCCTGGGTCAAGCCTCCGATCGCAGTTGCGGGAACGCTGAAGGTCAAAACATTGTCACCGTTGACGACATCGACCGATTCAAACACTTGTTCTACTGCGTTCCACGAACCGTCGCCATCGAAGTCGATCCAGGCATCCAGTTTCGCTGGTCCGCCTTGAACGTTCACGGTCACCGTGGCGTCAGTCGCACCGATCAAGATGGTGCCTGCGTTGAATGTCACGCCGTCTTCATCGGCACCGTCATCGGCTTGGCCGTCCCCTTCGGCGTCACGGAGCTGGCCCAAGGTTGGACCGATTGGTTCGTGGGCTGCACCGTTGTTGGTCAACAGCGTGGGATAAGGGCTTGGCGAATCACCAAAATCGTAGCCATTTCGCTCGAAAGACCCGATGTCGATTCGGCCAAATTTTACACGGTCGAAACCACTGCCGCGCTGGTCAAACTCGGCAGCGTTAAACACGATTGCGGGGTCGCCCGCATTGAACGCTGGACTGCCGGGTAAGAGCGCATGAGTCTGCGTCGGTCCACCGTTGTCAGCAAGCGGACCAAGCATGGGAGCTTGGAAGGATAGATTCCCGATGCCAAATGTCGCTGCGGAAAAACTGATCAGGCTGTAGTCAATCGTTCGCGTCCCGCTACCCAGACTAAGTTCCGCATTCGTGGAAGGATTCTCGGCGATGATCGAGTTGTAGATCGTCACAGGCGGGGAATATTCGACCCAGATTCCTCCCGCGGAGTGTGCTTGGTTCTCGCTGATTGTGCTACCGCTTGCAGCCAAGCTGCCAGATCGTGTGGCGATGCCGCCGCCAAAGGAGTTGGCAGCCGTGTTGGCCTGGTTTCCACTGACGGTGCTGTTCGTCAGCGTCACGTTTCCAGATGACGTATAAACACCACCACCCGCTGACGTGCCAGTTCCTGTGATGCTATTGCCGCTGATCGTGCTGCTGGTCAGGTTGACCGGGCCGCTAAACGAATAGATACCACCGCCATACGCATCACTGCCCGTGATGCTGTTCCCGCTGACCGTGCTGCTATTCAGATTTACGTTGCCATTGACGGTGTAGATACCGCCGCCTCTGAAGGTTGACGTGTTGTCGCTGACGGTGCTGCCAGTGAGGGCAAGGTTGCCGCTGGAGTTGAAGATAATTCCGCCGCCGTCGCCGGTGGTCTGTCCGCCGGTGAGGGTCAGACCCGAGATCGAAAGATCGTCATTGAACGAGGAGAAGTTCACGACACGTGATGCACCTTGCGCATCAATCGTCAGCAAATCTTGGCCGGGGCCGATGACCGCCAACGATTCGTTGATTTGAAGTTCGCCAGCGGTCAGGTTGATCGACTGCACCGTGTCGAAAAGCGATCCGAATGTGATGGTGTTGATGCCTGGGGCGACGTTGGCGAGGTACACAGCTTCGCGAAGGGTCAGTTCGCCGGCCGAATAGTCATCGTCATCGATGTCACCTAGACTATCAACGACCAACGTCGGCAGCGTTTGAAACTCAAACGCGCCCATGTCAATTCGTGAACCGGCGGATGCGTTCCCATCAAAGACTCGAACAAAGGGCAAACCGCGTTGGTCGTACTCGGTCGCGTTGAATGCGATCGTAGGATTGCCCGCATCAATCGCTGGGCTGCTCGCGCTCAACGCATGCGTCTGCGTGGGGCCGCCGTTGTCCGCAAGCGGCCCGAGTTGCGGATTCCAGCCAAATAGATTGCCCGTGCCTGTCGATCCATTGATTAACGTGCCTGACGTGCTGCCGATCAAGGTGTAGTTGATCGTCAATACGCTCCCAAGATTATGCGCTAGTTGAGGCGCCGCGCTGGCGGTATTCCCGTAGATGATCGAATTCGTAACCGTGAAGCTTGGATTCGCATTCGTGCTGAAAGCCCGAATTCCGCCGCCAACCTGCGCGCTGTTACCGAAGATCGTACTGCGATCGATCGAGACCGAGTTTGGACCCGTCAGAATACCGCCGCCATAGAGAGACGCACTATTTCCGCTGATTGTGCTACCAATTAACGAGAGATCGCCCAAATAGGAATTGATACCGCCACCATGGCCAGTGCTTGCAACGTTTCCACTAACCGTGCTGTCGATCACCGTCACGGTGGCGCTCGAATTGGATGCAAATATCCCGCCGCCAGAAATGCCCGCGGTGTTTCCGCTGACGGTACTGTTGATGACAAACACGTCGCCTGCGGGCGCGTAAATCCCGCCGCCATAATAGCCTGTACTTTCACTAACCGTGCTGGCAATCAACGTGAGATCGCCAGAGGATAGAAATCGAATGCCGCCGCCGTACTGAGTCGTCTGTCCACGGGTCAGCTTCAGACCCGATACAGTCAGGTCGCCCGTCGTGCCGGTGAAATCCAAGACTCGACTGTTATTAAACGCATTGAGCGTTAGCAATTCCTGGCCGGGACCGGCGATCGTCAAAGTGTCGGTGATCGACAGCACACTTCCGGAGACATTGATTGTTCGGGGAGTATCAAAATACGATCCGAACGAGATGGTGTCTGGACCGGAAACCAAATTTGCCAAGAACACAGCTTCGTTCAAACTCAATTGGCCAAGCGTGTAATTTCCATCGCGTCCGTATGCGGTTGTGTCCACGACAAGTCCACGCGATGGCAATAGTTCAACAGTGTCGCTGCTTGAATTCACATTGGAATTGCCCGCAGCATCAGTAAAGCGATTGGTGGCGACTGTTATCGCAGCGGTAAGTTCCGCACCGACCTGTGGCGTAAACGTGGCGCTGTAGGTGGTGCCGCTGCCTGAGATCGGTGAAAGCGTTCCTCGGATAACGGTGATGTCACTGTCACCGAAGTCACTCACCGACTCGCTGAACAGAAAGTTCACCACCGATGTGCTGCCCGCGTCCATCGTCGCGGCAACGATATCGACCGCTACGGTTGGATTGAGCGTGTCGACGGAGAACTCAATCTCGGGCGTGTAGTCGACTTGCCCGTTGCCGGCAATGTCTTTCGCTCCCGTGACATCGATGGTCACGTTGGCGATATCCACGCCGGTGTCGACAACGTCGTAAGTCACCGTGTAGGTTTGGTTGCCGCCGGACCAGAGGCCCGTTCCATTTGCCAGCGCCGTGCTTGCGGTAGGATTGAACGTCAAGACTGGAGTGACGCCCGAATCCATCGGTTCGCTGAATACAACGGCGACAGCAAACGCATCGGTTCCGACGTTCGCATCAGCGATGAAGGAAAGATTCGTGTCAACGGAGACAACCGTCGGCAGCGTCGACTCCAATTCGTAAGCGCCGATATCAGTGCCGCTACCCGGCGCCACGGGATCGTCGATCGGGCGCGGCACGCCGCGCTGGTCAAAGAGTTCCGATGATGATCCCGCGTCGATCGCGGGGCTACCGGTTAGCAATGCATGCGTCTTCGTCGGTCCGCCGTTGTTGGCCAGCGGGCCCAACAGCGGGTTGCCACTGAGAATATTAGAGCTGTTGCTATCCAGGGTTCCCGAAACATTGGGATTCGAAGGCGCCGTATTCCCGGAAACGATGCTATTGGCGACATTGATGACCGTGGGACCGGCGTTGGTTCCGAAAATGCCACCGCCGCTGTTCGATGCGGTGTTGTTGGTGAGTGTGCTGCTGTTGACATTGATTGTGCCATTTAGATTGAAGATCGCACCGCCGCTGCCCGATGCCGAGTTCCCTGAAATGGTGCTGTTGCGCACGGTCAACGAGTCGTAGAAGTAGCTGAAAATTCCGCCACCATCTTGGACTGCGGAATTCCCGGAAATGGTACTTTCGACGACGCTGGCTGTCCCAAAGTTGACGATGCCGCCGCCATCGTCGCGAGTTCGGTTATTAGACAGCGTACTGCCGGTCAGATTCAGATTAGCATCGTTTCCATTGACGATAGCTCCGCCTCGACCTGTGGCGGCATTCGCAGTCAAGGTGCTGTTGCTGATCGATAAACTTTCATTGTTGAAGATGGCACCACCCACACCAACGATATCGCCACCGGTCAACGTCAAGCCACTAACGGCCACGTTGATATGCGATCCATTGTTGCTGTCGTCGATGTTGAAAATGCGAAAGCCATCACCAGTATCGAAAGTGTTGTCCGTTCCGTCTCCCGCATCGATCGTCAGCAAGTTGGCGCCAGGGCCGCTAATCGTTAATGCGGCAGTGATCGTCGGCAATTGACTGCCGATGTTGATCGTTTGGGCGGTTGCGAAAACGATCGGATCAAACGTGATCGTGTCGGCGCCGCTGCCGGTCTGACTTAGGTCGGTGGTGGCATCGGCATTGGCCGCGATGATGGCTTCGCGAAGCGTGACGAGTCCGTCTCCGCTGGTTGTGTTATCGGCGAAACTGTTCACCGTCAGCGCAGCCAGCAGATTCCGATCCTCAAGCGATTCAATCAACAGCCGCCGCCGCGACCATGGACCACCTCGTTTGGCGGTGCGGCGTCGCTTGTCGTTGCGATGGTCTCGGACGCTTCGGAATCGACTCATTGTGTCACTTTCAAGTGAACGTGCTGGCAAACTTGTCTTGCTGGGGAACCTGTTGCGGGTAGATCCAGAATCCCCCCGCGATGGGTCTACCTGCGACCCGCCGGCTGTTGTCGCCCCCTGAGCCAGCAATTCCGGAGAAATTGACACAAAGCGTTCGTTCACGTGGTCGTATGAACCCTAGTCCTGGCAGCCGGTGTAGGAAAAATCGCGCCGTCGCCAGCGAATGTCGCGCTGTCCCGCTAGAAACGTCGCGTCGTGACGCATCGCATCGGATACGCTTTGCCCATCCGCCAGCGCGATCTTGACCAATAGAATTCAAAAATGAGTGAGGAAACCAACGACTTGACGCATCTCGCCCGACCGGGCGATGAATCCTCTTTGGCCGACTTGTTCCAACAGCATCGCGTTCAACTGCGATCGATGGTCGCGTTTCGGATGGACGCCAATTTGCGCAGCCGTGTTGATCCATCGGATGTGATTCAAGAATCGTTTTTGGATCTCGCCAAACGTTTCGATGATTTCAAGTCGAAACAAGAGATGTCACCACTGGTGTGGATGCGGCTTGTCACGATGGAACGACTGATGGCCGTGCACCGTCGACACGTCGACACTCAAATGCGTGACGCCAGACGCGACGTGTCGATCGACCGCGATATGGGATTTGGTGCAACCTCGGTTTCATTGGCTGCCGCGCTGATGGATCGTCTATCCTCGGCATCGGGAAAGCTGATTCGTTCGGAACAAAAAGCAAAACTGCACGAACTACTTGAGCAAATGGATCCGGATGACCGCGAGATCATCGCGCTGCGAATCTTCGAAGGCGTCACCAATGGTGAAGCAGCCGAGATTCTGAAGCTGACCAAACAGACAACCAGCAAACGGTTCGTCCGAGCGATTGAACGATTGAGAAGTAAGATGCAGGATATTCCTGGGCTGACGCAGTGGTTTAGCAAGAGTTAGGAAACGCCGATGAATCGTGAATCGAATCTGTCGCATGACTTGGATCTCTTGGTGGACGAAATCGCCGAAGAATTTCTAGTCGCCGTGCGGGCAGGAGAGCGAACGAGCGTTGATGTGTTTGTGAGTTCGCATCCGAAAGTGCTCGCAAACCCTGCGCTCGGCCAACCGCTGCGACAAATGCTCGAAACGCTCAATGCCGTGCATGGCCTAGGCGGCGAATCGCTTCCCGCTGACGCTGCGGCTACCAAAGCTGTTATTCAGCAACCAGCCGATTGGCCGAAGTTCGACGACTACCAATTGCTTCGTGTCGCCGGACGTGGCGGGATGGGCGTCGTCTACGAAGCGACGCAATTATCGTTGTCGCGAAGAGTCGCGCTCAAGGTGTTGCCCGATCACACGCTTAACAACCCTAGCGCGGTGGCACGATTCCAACAGGAGGCTCGATCGGCAGCACAGCTTCACCATACCAACATCGTGCCTGTGTTTGAGATAGGCAACGATGGCGGGCATTGTTTCTATGCGATGCAATTCATCGAAGGCTATTCGTTGGACGAGGTGATTAGCCAAGTGCGTGAGCGAGGCGAAATTGACACAGCAAAATTGCCAGAGGTTTCAACGAAGGAAATGCTGGGTGGATCGACGACCGAGTCCGAAGGGACGGCTCCCAATAGCAAATCAGCTTCGTTGGACTTTTTGGTTTCGACCATTTGTTCGGACATGCCGTTCGATGCACAGCAGACGCCAAACATCTCCGGCAAGATCGACACGGTCGTTCGTCGCCCCGGTAGTTCCTCTTTTTCGGTTTCCCAACATTCCAAACCGTACTATCGAAACGTTGCGCACATTGGACGCCAGATTGCCGATGGATTGCAGCACGCGCACGAGCGAGGCGTCATTCACCGCGACATCAAACCGGCCAACGTCGTCTTGGACGCCGAAGGTGTCGCATGGATCACCGACTTCGGACTCGCGAAAACCGATGACAGCGATCTGACTCGCGACGGAGATGTCGTAGGAACCCTGCGTTACATGTCACCGGAACGTTTCGCGGGAACCTGCGGTGAATGCAGTGACATCTATTCATTGGGTGTCACGCTTTACGAAATGTTATCGCTTCAGTCTCCCTTCGCGGCCCACGATCGCATCAGCTTGATCGCCGCGATCCGCGACACGCAGCCGCCTCTGCTGCGTTCGATCAACCATCGCGTCCCGAGCGATCTGCAAACCATCGTCGAAAAAGCGATGGAAAAAGATCCGCGACGTCGTTACCAAACGGCCGTCGCGATGTCGGACGATTTGGATCGCTTTCTGGATGGTCGCCCGATCCGCGCTCGGCGCGTCGGATCGGTCGAGCGGCTATGGCTGTGGTCCAAAAACAATGTGGCGTTGGCAGCCGCGATCGCAGCAATCGCAGCGGTTCTTGTGGTGGGAAGCGCGGTGAGCACTTGGCAGGCGGTGCGGGCGACGAAAGCGGAAAAACTGGCGACGGTTGAAGCGGCTCGTGCGACGCAGGCGGAGCAAGTACAAGCGACGCTGCGAGAAAAATCGGAGGCGAACGAGCAGACGGCCATTGCGCAAGCAGACCGTGCAACGAAAGCCGAAGCGATCGCTGTGCAGGAGAAAGAAGCGACGCGGCAGGCGCTCGCGAAGTCGCAACTCGACCTCGCCGAAAAGGAATTTGAACGCGGCAAGTTTATCGAGGCGCAGAAGATTCTCGACGAGACTCCGGAGAGCTTTCGAGATTCGAACTGGCGATTCCAACAGTCGCACTCGCGCGACTTTAACGCGCAGCTTTCCATCCCCGCCGTAGGCCTCGCGTATCAAATGCAGTTGCTGCCCCGAGGGGATCGTTTCGCAGCCAGTTTCGCCTATAACCGCATCGGAATCTTTTCAGTCTCGGGTCAGCAAGTCGGCGACTGGATTCCGACAACCTCGCCACGTGTCAGGTTCGGCATCGATCGCGCCGGCAACCGCCTGGCGTTCGCGAGGTCGCCAAACGAGGTCGTGATGACGGATCTCGCGACCGGGCTGGACCTTCATAAGTGGAAATTGAACATTGGAAAAATCGGGCACGTGATGCTGAGCCCCGATGGCAATATTGTGTTGGCGGCAGGCGGAACAAAACTCACGGCCTATTCCACTCAGACGGACTCGCCTCTCTGGACGCAGCCTTACAAGGGCGTTGCGCCCGCTTTCAGCCCCGATGGACGAACCGTGGCACATCTCGTCGCCAATACTGATTTGGATTTAAAGATTGAACTCCTGGATACGCTGACGGGAGCCGTGCGTGGAACGCTCGAAACGACGGCGGACAATCCCGAAAAGACGACCCTTCAATTCGACCAGACCGGCGACCGGCTGGCGTGTCTCGGCGGTGACGAAGTGATCCTTTGGAACACGCAGACGGGCAAGAAAATCCGAGGGCTACATTTCCCAGGCGAGACGGTGAAATGGCTAAGTCCTGATGGGGATTCGGTCGCGACTCTCAGCGGTGCTCGCATCCGTCTGTGGGAATCAACAACCGGACGATTGCTAAGGTCTTTCAATGGTGCCGTTGCTGAAATTCGGGAATTCTTCTTTAGTCCCGATGGCAAGATGCTGCTGTCATCGCAAGTGTTATCGAATGATGCCGAGGTGAATATTTGGCCGACCCGGCTCGAAGAAGGGATCGCCTCTGTGCAACTCATTCCGAATGAGTCGAAGTGCCGCTCCATCATTTTCGATCACGATGCGTCCAATTTTTATGCAAGTGCTGACCGATCTGCCGGAGCTTGGCAAACGCGAGGCGACTCGCAGACTTGGGACTTCACGACAACCCGCGAAATCCAAGACCTCGCGGTTCATCCGGTTGACGGATCCATCGTCCTGTCCGAGTGGACCAAGAAAACGTTCACCCATCTGTCGCCGACCGGAGAATCGCTGGAGTCGTTTGGATTCAACCACGGCGCGAGCCTGAGGTTCAACCGCAATGGCGACCGGCTGCTTGTCGTGCAGGGCGCTTTTCATGATTCGAAAGGCGGCTGGTCATTTGCCGTTTTGGAATATCCGTCAGGCAACATCCTGCAGGACATTTTGTTCACGAAGTTTTCGAATGAGATCGAGCCCCACCAGCCGTTCTCCGCATTCTGTCTCGAGGATTCCGCCGTCGCCACGGCTGCCCGCGTCGGTGGGATTGACGTGTGGGATTGGCAGGCGGGCAAGCTGATTCGTCAGATCGATGCCGCGCAGACCGGGAGCATCCGTTGCCTCGCATCCAGCACCGACGGCGGACGCCTAGCCAGCGGCGGACCGGACCGCTGGATCCGTGTCTGGGATGCGGCGACGGGCCAGCTGCAAACTGCCTTCCGCGCGCACTGGGAGGGCGTGAGCTGTTTGAAGTTCAGTCCCGATGGTCGCGAAATTCTAAGCGGCAGCGATCTTGGTACCGTGCGTATTCACGATGCGGCCAGTGGAGAAGAAAGGCTTTCCTTGTACGGCCTCACAACGCCAGTCATCGACGTGGACTTCAGTCCCGATGGCAAGCTTATCGCCGCGATCACAATGGATGCAGTAACGAAAGTATGGGATCGTGAGCTTTCGATCCGACACGCGAGACTGCCCTGGAAACCGAAAGTGAACGGGCCGTTGGTAGCCATCGACGCGGACGGCTGGCAAGAACTTCTCGCACCTCTTGATCCGTTCGAGGTTGCAACGAGCGGTACCCTGTGGAAGCTTGAAGACAGCAAACTTTTCAGTCCGGTGGCGCAGTACGCGGCGATACAAATGCCCGCTAACTTGTCTGGCACGAGTTATCAAGTCCGTGTCGTGCTGCGGCAACGCGATGCAAAGAGTGTCTTCCACGTCGTCCTTCCGGTTGCAGATCGGATGTGTGGATTCGAATTGGAAGGCCGTCCCGGCATCGGCATTTGGAGCGGCCTGATCCAAGTCAAAGGCCAGTTTGGTAATCGTTTGCCAGGCGCTGTTGAAGGCAAACAGGTGACGGACGCCCAGGAGCACGAGCTCGAGGTGACCGTGAGACTCGACGACGCAAACGCCATCATCACCGCCACGCTTGACGCCCGACCGCTGTACCGCTGGAAGGGGCCCCAAACGGATCTCAGCCAGCACAAGAGCTGGGCCATGACCGATCCTGGATTCCTCGCTCTCGGTTCTTGCCGTTCTCTCGCAAACGAATGGGTGGTTTCAAAAGTGAAAGTGAAGCGTCTGGATCCAGCGGCGGCGATCAGGGTGGGCGCAGAAATCGACGGTGCCTGGACTACGGTTGTGGCAGAGGTTGATTCCCCACAACGTGGCGGCCGAAACGCAGATCAAGTGAACGCCGACGGTCCAACGCATCCGTCGCTTGCCCGGTTGGTGGAACAGTCGGCCAGTTCAGCCAATGATAGCCTACTGGCGATTCGAGTCGCCGCCTTGCAGGTTTGGTTCGGACTCGATGCCGACTATTCGGTCACCCGTCAACGGATGCTGAATCTGGCAAGCGATACCACCGACGGTCAACTTGCTGAGCGCGTCGCCAAACTGAGCTGCATCCGCCCACTCTCTGACGCATCCCAGCGAGAAGCGGTTCTGGCTCTAGCCCATCAAGCTATGAAAACGGGCTTCAAATCAACGAAAATGCATTGGAATCGCCTGGCGCTCGGAATGGCCGAGTACCGAGGCGGTCTCTACACCGAGTCTGCCGCCACCCTGGCCGCTGTACCGAGCACCATGGGTGCCAACACATGGCTCGCAGATCTGATCAAGGACACCGCAAGCTTCTATCGTGCGATGAGCCTTTTCCAGGGAGGAAACGCGAAGGAGGCCGTTGCCCTCTTCACCGAAACGGAGGCAAGAATGACTCACCTACCCGCTGATGAGCGAAACCCGCTCGCCAACGACGCCAACGATGTTCATTTGGTCCACTGGCTGGCCTACAAGGAGGCGAAGGCATTACTGGCCGAAGCCAGCATCGATGAAGAACAGAATCCTTCAGAAGCCCCCGATGAACCATAACGCAGATGACGCAAATTGTGATGACGCAAACGATGACAACCCAAATTCGTTGGCGGACAGCGACGTTCTGATTGGCCAGATCGCCGAAGAGTTTCTGGCAGCTGGTCGCACCGGCGACCCGCCAAGCTTGAATGACTTCGTCGGCTCGCATCCCGCCGTGATTGCGAACCCAGCCATCGAAAAGTCGCTCCGGCGGATGCTGGAAACCATTCGGCTTCTGCATGGTCTCGGTGGCGAATCGTCCATGGATGAAAAACATGTTGAGTCGACGTCCTCGCCAGATGCCGGCTGGCCCGAAATCGAAGACTATCAGCTGCTTCGCGTCGCGGGCCGAGGCGGAATGGGCGTCGTCTACGAAGCGATTCAAGTGCCCTTGTCTCGCAAGGTGGCGCTCAAAGTCTTGCCCGCTCACACGACCGGTAATCCCAGCGCAGTGGCACGATTTCAACAGGAAGCTCGCGCGGCGGCCCAGCTTCACCATACCAACATTGTGCCGGTTTTCGAGGTCGGTGATGACGGCAAGCATTGCTACTATGCGATGCAATTTATCGAAGGCCATTCGCTTGACGCGGTGATCCGCCAGTTGCGCAAAATCCGTGATATCGATAGCTCCAAATCGCGTCACGGTTTGCCGGAGGAAGTGTCGGAAGGATTAGCGATCAACACCAACGCGATGGTGAACGATAATCACCTTTCCCTCGATGCGCAACTCGAGACAACTTGCTACACCACGTTGCTGGAAACACCCCAGACGCGACCAGTGCTTGACGGTGATGATACGGTCCCGATTGCCAGAGGCAGTTCGACGTTGACGGTGTCCGGGCATTCCAAACCGTTCTTTCGCAACGTCGCACGAATCGGACATCAAATTGCCGATGGACTCCAGCACGCTCACGAACGTGGTATCGTGCATCGCGACATTAAACCGTCCAATATCATCTTGGATCCCAAGGGCGTTGCCTGGATCACGGACTTCGGCCTTGCAAAGACCGATGATGTCGACCTGACACGCGACGGTGACGTCGTGGGAACACTGCGTTACATGTCACCGGAACGTTTTGGGGGAACCTGTGATGCGAGCAGCGATATCTATTCGCTCGGCGTGACGCTGTATGAGATGTTGGCGCTCCAATCACCGTTTGCCGCGTATGACCGTTTTAGTTTGTTATCGGCGATCCGGGACAAGCACCCGGCGCCGCTGCGATCGTTGAATCATCGCGTTCCGCGTGACCTGCAAACCATTATCGACAAGGCGATGGAAAAGGAACCACGTCGCCGCTATCGAACAGCCGCTGCGATGGCCAGCGACTTAGAACGTTTCCTCGACGGTCGGCCGATTCGTGCACGCCGTGTTGGTTCAGCAGAGCGGATGTGGCTATGGTCGAAGAATAACGTCGGCTTGGCGTCATCGATCGCCACGATCGTCGTTGTCCTCATCGTGGCTAGTTTGGTGAGTACCGTGCAGGCAGTTCGGTTGAGCGAAGCGAATATTAGGACAACCGCCGAAGCAGGCCGCGCAATGAGAGCCGAAGCAGTGGCAATCGACGAACGCGTCATGGCTCAGAGAGCGTTAGCCAAGTCGCAGCTTGAAGTCGCTGAAAAGGAATTCGAGCGAGGCAAGTTCATGGAGGCAAAAAAAATCGTTGACGACACCCCGGAGCAGTTCCGGGATTCCAACTGGAACTTCCTCAAAAATCATTCCAGCGACTCGGTTTGGCAGTTGAATATCCCAGGGCACGGTAGCGTCCGCCACTTTGATTATTCGCCCCAAAGCAATCATCTGGCAGCCGTTCTCCACCAGCGGGCCGGTGGAGTCTTCTCTCTCGACGGTAAGCAAGTCGGCGATTCGATTCCGGGATATGCGATTTACGGCGACATCGCTGGAAGTATGGACGGCGAGAAGATTGCCTTTCCCGTGTCAGAGAACGAGATCATCGTGCAAGAACTGCTTACGGGAAAGATTCTTCACCGTTGGCCCTGTCAGACGTATCAGTGGAGCAACGTATTGATGAGTCCCAATGGCCAGGTCACGTTGGCCACGATGAAGGGGCAACTGACGGCTTTTGAAACACATACGGGTAATCCGCTGTGGACCCGAAAATGGAATGGAGTTCTTCCGGACTTCAGCCTTGACTCCAAGCGTGTAGCGGTCGTCACTGAACGGAAAAATCTGGACTTTAAGATCGAGATCATTGAAATGTCGACAGGAGGCGTTTCAAAAACCTTTGAAGTGACCTCCGACAAACCGAGCCTTGCACAATTGCAGTTTACGCAAAATGGCTGGCTGTCGTGTTACGGTGACAACGAGCTGATCATTTTGAATGCGACATCAGGCGTGAAAATACGAGCTTTGCACTTTATGGGTGATGAGGTGCGACGGCTAAGTCCCAGTGGAGCTGTTGTTGCAACCAATAATGCTAACCGCATCCGCCTGTGGGATACCAAATCGGGGCGGTTGCTACGGTCACTTAATGGACTGATCCCCTTGCCATGGAAAGTCAAATTTAGCCCTGACGGAGCGATGCTACTTTCAGCCCGTGCGGCGGCGGATGGCGACGGCATCGTCGATTTTTGGTCGACTCGTCTCGAAGAAGAAGTTGCCGAAATAGCGACGGGCGATGTTCTCAACTCAGCCTCTCGTTTTTTTGATTGCAGAGTCGCGTTCGATCTTGATGGCAGTAGCGTTTACAAACTGCGTAACATTTTGGTCGAAGCTTGGCCAATTGGGGCCAAGCGACAAGAGTGGATCGCTCGTTCCAATGGAGAACTCTTTTCCGACATGGCGGTTCATCCCAACGACGGAACCGTCATGGTGAGCGAGAACATTAAGCCAACGTTCACACATTTATCGGTCACCGGCGAGGAACTACCACCTTTCGGAACGTCCAAGTCGTCGAGCGTGCAGTTCAATCGTGGTGGAGAATTTCTGCTCACCGTCAAGAGTGCGTTCGCGAAAGTTCGGCCTGGAAAGGGAGCCAGCCTCTTCGACTATGCAACAGGAGATGAGCTATGGAAGAACGACGATATCGATCGACCTTTCGCTGTTTTTTGTCTCAGCGATCGTGCTGTGGCGACTGCTGCCCTTGCCGGTGGGATCGACGTTTGGGACTGGAAGTTGAATGAGCGACTGTTTCAGATCGACGCGTCACAAACGGAGAGCATTAGTTGCTTGGCGGCCAGTCCTGACGGACGACTGCTGGCGACCGGCGGACTCGATCGCTGGATTCGCGTCTGGGATTTGTCGACGCGGACGCTGAAAACGGCCTTCCGTGCGCACTGGGATGCAGTCAGCTGTCTGGAGTTCAGTCTGGACGGACGCGAACTGCTCAGCGGTGGCACCGGGGGAATTGTCCGAATTCATGATGCCACTACGGGCGACGAGAAACTTGCCTTGTACGGTCTATCGACTTCAGTCGCTGATGTGGACTTCTCTCCCGACGGCACACAGATCGCTGCGATTGGCAAGGACGGACTTGTCAAAATATGGGATCGCGAGGTATCGAACTTGAATGCGACGCAACCGTTTCGACACCGAACCGCTTTATCAATGGACCGGTCCGATCATTGAGCTCACTCAAGGGGCGAAGTGGGCCACGCCCGAACCCGGCAAGCTCGGCTTTGGGCCCCAACCCGACGCGTGAGGCGTGTTGAAGGTAAAAAAAAACGACCCGAAACCAGCGAGTGACGAAAAGGGGAAGGGGGCAATAGTGTTCGGCACGAGATTTGCGCAGTGAATCTTGGCTCGTTTTGGCGCGCCAGTTTGGCACGTGTTCGATCAGATAAGACTATCACTTCAAATCCCTATGACCTCCCCGCCCCGACGTCGAAGCAAGCCTTCCGTCAAGGTCGATCCTGGTGCTGCACCGGCAAAGCCGCCGGACTTACCATCGCTGCAGGGAATGAAATACTTCGCGATGCTGCGACCGCTCCTCCAACGCTTGCACGATCACCAAACCGGGCGAGACAAAGCTGCCAATCGGACGCTGTTCTACGACCAGTACTGCATGCTGGTGATGCTGTATGTACTTAACCCCACCGTGTCGTCACTGCGGGCCCTGGCACAGGCCAGTGAACTGACCAAAGTCCAAGACAAACTGGGCAATCGAAAAGCCACCACCGGCTCGCTTTCCGAAGCTTCCGGTCTGTTCGATTCCAAAGAGCTATTGCCGATCATCGGGTCGCTCGCCGCCCAGGCACAACAGGGCACCATCGATCCCAAGATTGCCGAGTTCGCTCAGCAGCTCATCGCCGTGGACGGTTCGGTGGTCTCTGCGATGCCGTCGTTGATCACCGCCTCGGTGCTAAAACAAACCACCGGCAGCGGGATCGTTCAGTGGCGACTGCACACGCATTTCGAGGTTGCCACCGGAACTCCCCGAAGCGTTACCGTGACACCCAGCTGTGGCGGGGAAGATGGCGAGAAAGCGGTGATGGGACGATCCATCGAGTCCGACAAGCTGTACGTAATGGACCGCGGCTATGCCAAGTTTCGGTTGTTCAATGCGATCGTCAAACAACAAAGCAGCTATGTGTGTCGGCTTCGCGACAATTCGGTATATGACATCCTTGAGGATCGTCCGCTAACCCAGGGCGACCATCACGCCGGTGTCACTAGCGACCAAATCGTCCAGTTGGGCAAGACCAGCAAGAAGGCTGACCGCCCGGATCATTCCATTCGCTTGGTATGCGTGCGATGCACGCCGCACAAGAACCGCCGCGGCGGGAAGAAGATGGGCTCCACCGCCCCGGACAGCGACGGTGTGCTGCGGATCGCGACGAACTTGATGAACGTTCCGGCGGAGATCATCGCGTTGATTTACTTGCACCGCTGGACGATCGAGATCTTCTTTCGGTTCTACAAGCAGATGATGGGCGGCTCGCATCTGATCAGCCAAAGCCGCAATGGGATCGAGATCCAGGTTTACTGCAGCATCTTCGCTTGTTTGCTGATGAACCTCTGGACCGGAGGCAACCGGATCAGCAAGCGAACCTTTGAGATGATCCACTACTACTTCATCGGACTGGCGAGCGAGGCGGAGCTAATCTCACACATCGAAAAGGTGAAAGCGGCGGCCAAAGCGGCGGCTGAAAAAACGAGTCCTAGCTTCACGGGGAGTCTTCCACACAAGTCGGTCCGGGGGTTGATGCTGCGCCAATCGCGGTCGGTAGCAGAACTGGATCGCGGCGCAAACGCCGTCGCCGACTAGATACGGGCAGATGACACTCAAAGAGGGCAACCTCCCAAACGTTGTGCCGAACACTATTGCCCCCTTCCCCTTTTCTTTGCCTTTGCTCCGCTGGCGGTTGGCATTCGCGTTGGCGCGATACGGTAGTTTCCGGGGCTGCGATTTGCTAACGGTCACTTGGTCCGACGTGCTTTGGGACGAGGGTAGGATCCGCAACGACTCGCCAAAGAGCGGATAGCGTAAAAGGCCCCTCTTTTCTGAGCTGCTACCGCTACTTGACGCATCATTCGACGCGGAGTCGGAAGGGTTCGATGTCTGCCACGTTTCGTCGTAAACGCGAATCTTGGCACGCAGATGAACCGCATTATCGAGCGTGCAGGGCTAACGCCGTGGGAGAAAACATTCCAGAACCTTCGGGCATCACGGCGAACAGAGCTCGATGAGCGGTACCCCAGCCATGTTGCGGATGCTTGGATGGGGCACGACTGTGCCATGGCGAAGAAACACTATTCGTAAGTTACGCCCGTGCACTGGGAGATGGGCACGACTTTGATGATCTCAAACGACACCGCGATGGATGGCGGTGTCATCCATGCTCATCCACGGGATTTTACGCCAATCAGCCAACAAAAAAACACCGTGAATCAGGCCACTGATGAGCCTGGATTACGGTGTTTTAGCACTGAAGTACCCCCACAAGGACTCGAACCTTGGACCCAGGGATTAAGAGTCCCTTGCTCTACCAACTGAGCTATGGAGGCGTGGTTGCTCTGACGTTTCCGTCTTTGCTGGAAGAGAGTTTAACAATTTCTCGCGGCAGGGCAACTCGGGTTTCTCGGTTTATTCCTCGGCTTTTAGCGTGAACGATCCGAGGTGCATTCCGGAGGCTTCGTCGTAGGCGAATGTGCCGCTTGGAGCGAAGAATTTCTCGAACTTCTCGAACGGTGGCAGCTCATTTCGTTCCAACATGCCGACGACTTTTGTCGCTAGCGGATTCTTCTCGCCCTGTTTCTTCAGGAACTTCCGCGTGTCGGGTGACTGGGCCAATCCGTAGAGCTGGCGAATGTATTCCGAGCTTCTTAGAAACGAAACCATGAACGGCTTTTCACCGTCAAGTTTTCCGCCAA
This sequence comes from Rubripirellula reticaptiva, assembly GCF_007860175.1. Taxonomy (NCBI): domain Bacteria; kingdom Pseudomonadati; phylum Planctomycetota; class Planctomycetia; order Pirellulales; family Pirellulaceae; genus Rubripirellula; species Rubripirellula reticaptiva. The sequence goes on from NZ_SJPX01000003.1 coordinate 993,604, forward strand.
GTTCGCTGGCCACGAGTTCAAATTCAGGAACCGAGACTAATTGATTCAGCGACCCAGAAGACGCCATCGATGCTCGTTCCAAGAATTCCCGGCTATCGCTGATCAGCAACCAATTGCCGAGCACGGTGAAGCAGGGTTCCGGTTTGCGCAGTCCCTGAGGCATGTTGCCGCCGCGGCCAGTCTTGATCAGGTAGATCACGTTGCCGCCTACTGTTGCAACTTCGATTCGCCCGGGCATGCGGTCACGAATCTTGGCGATCACGGATTTTGCTTTGACTGGGTCTTTGACCTCGAGTCCGTGCAACTGGACCTGGCTGTTGAGTTTGATTGGTGGCTGGACCCATCGACACGACACGTATCGTCCGGTCACTTGGTCAAGAACGTCCTCTTCCAGTTCGAGTCCGAGGCGAGTTTTTAAGGGCTCGGCCACAAAGCGCCCAAGTGGATCGGGACCTTGGAACTTTTCTAACACCTTTCCGAGATTCTTGTATGTCGTTGGGAAATCCCATTGGACCGACGTGTAGCTGGTCACGTCCGATGGCACCCAATCCGGCGGTGTGGTTTCAACAGTTTCGGGTCGTAAGACGCCAAAGAAACCGTCGCGTGGCGTGTCAATCAGGATGTGCAAATGACTGATCTCTTCGAACACTTCGCCGCCGCGAAAGGAACTGCCACCGAGCCCACGGATTTTGGCGATACCGAGCTCTTCGACGATTGGCCAAACGAATGCTGCCGCGCCGCCTCGTTTGATCAGACGTTCAACGATGTGGTAGGGATCGACAAAGAATGTCAGTTGCGGCCGAGTTGATTCGGCGCCGATTGACCGAGACATCACAGACGTAAAATCTGTTCGTTCGGCGAGTGTGGCTTCGTCGCTCTTGCCGATCCAGTGATCGAGTGCCGTGGATGCGGTTCCGTGTCCGATGCCCAACACCAATGTTTTTTCGCGAAAGAAGTACTCGATTTCGGGACGCCCTTCACGTGGCGGCATCAAACGGATCAGATCGGTTCCGTCGACCTTGGAAACACGCCGGACGTATCCCGATTGTGTCGCGCCCGATTCGAGCTTTTCGATAGCGGCCATCAGGTCATCGACTTGTTTGCCCGCGTCGACAATGAACATGCCGGCGAACGAGTTTTGTTGCCGAGCCTTGCGTGCGATGCGGCGGCGGATCGCGTCGGGCGACTCGTCATCGGCATCGTCTTGAACCTTGGCCTCTTCGGCGTCGGATAGATTTCCTGGCAGGGCCGCGATTGCGACTTGGCCGCTTGGAATTGCCAGTAATTCGTCTAGTGTCAAGCCAACTCGTTGGCCCACCCGTTCAAACAATTCAGCAAGCGTTTGGTAGATGTCGCCGGCCAAAGGGCGAAGCGAAGGATCGGCAAGCATCTTGCCGACTGCCGAGCCGGAAAAGTCATCACGCATTTGATCGACGTTGTCCAGCCGAATGTACGCCAGCGTGTCGTGGGGCAACATTCGCGGTGCGCCGGGAACGGTTGATTCCGGAGCGTCGGTTTTTCGACTCGAGGCGTCTTGAGCATGCACGGGGGCGACGATTGCAAGCGAGATCGCAAACAGAGCGGCTAACCCGAATTGCGAACGTCGGAAACGATGTGGCATGGAAAAGAAACTCCGAAAATGGAAAGACTGGACGAAGAGCATGCTGCGGACGGTGAAAGGGCCTGTTTGATTAGCTTAGCCGAAACAACCGCTTCATTGCTTTCATTCGACACAATCGGATACATCTTGGCATCCGGATCAAATTTCGCGAACGTTCGTCACAGCCGTTCACTTTCAGCGGAACGAAACTCGTCCATTGCGGTTAAGATGGGTGATCCGATCCCCTTAAATGCTCGCGTGGAGTTTCAGGCGCTTATGTTTCGTTCAAAGACAAGTTTCGTTGCCATCTTGGCTCTAGCAACGGTCTCGATTTCCATTGGTTCCACATCCGCGCAAGGCCAAAATACGGGCACCGGAACGAATGCGGCGGGTGCCGGCGGTGTTACGACTCCTGGTGGAATGGGCAGCCTGGATGTGTCGACGGCTTTCTCAGCCATCGAGCGTGGTACGGCTGTTGGATCGACCGGAAATACTGGAGCCGGGTTTAGCTCGTTAAGTGTCGCGGCACCTAACAGCGGCGCAGGCGGCGGTCGTACGACTGGCGGCGGAGGCTTTGGCGGACTTGGCGGATTCGGTGGATTGTTTGGGAACACTTCCGCGGCGAATCAGAATGTGAAACCGGTCATTCGCACACGTTTGCGATCAGCCGTTGAAGTCCCTGCAAGGACGAACAGCTATGTCCAGCAAACGGCTAGCCAAACGATGCGTTCCGTTCCAAGCCGCGCCGGCCTTAACGGCGTTGGCGTCTATGTCGAAAACGGCACCGCAGTTGTAACGGGGGTTGTCCGAAGCGAACGTGACCGTCGAATGAGCGAACTGATGATGCGGTTGGAACCTGGTGTTCACCGAGTTGAAAATCGTGTGGTCGTTTCACCCTAAGTTACAGCGACACTTGCCGCTTTTGCAGTTGGGCTTTGAGGGTTCGCGTCCCTCGGAATGGACTACAGATCGTTGAGTCCGTTGAACTGTACCGGGAAGATTCGGTACAGGCCGTCCGTGAAGATCTGTTGTGCCCAGTTATTGAACCGAGTGATCGGTTTGTTGGGCACGATGATGACATCACCATCGCGTAGCCAGATTTCATCGGCGGGAGTTGGTCGTTTACCTAACATCGCGCCTTGCAGATCCAGTACGGTCGAGATCAGACGCCAATCTTCGGCCCGCCGGAACACGACGACTTGTCGTAGGTTGCCACCGATTTGGTGGCCACCGGCTGACGCGATCGCGCCAAGTACGGTCGTCGGTGCGTCCAACTGAATTCGACCGGGCTGGTTGACTTGTCCAAGCACGTGAACTTGGTGCGGTGCTTGCTGGGTTAGGATCGGTTCGGTGTCGATACCAACGACGATCTCTTTGTACCGCAAATTGATTTCGCGTTTTAGCTGATTCAGCGAAAATCCTTGCACACAGACTTCGCCGATACCGGGCAAACGAACCTTGCCGTCAGGTGTGACCTCGACGGTGATCGATTGCTGATTAAAACCGCTCTGTCCACCGACTGCGTTGCGAATATCTTCGGCAAGTGTGTTTGTCTTGACAGGGGTCACATCGATCGAAGGCTGCTTGACGAACTTCGAGTACTCTTCGTCAAGGATTTCTCGCAGTTGCGCGACCGTCAATCCAGCGGCGTGAACTTGCCCCAACATGCGAACCGTGATGGTGCCGTCGGGTTGAACCATTAGCCCAGATTCTAACGAGCCGCGGGTCAGGTCGGCGTCGGTTCCCGATTCGATCAAAACTTCGTCGCCGGGTGTCAGCTTGTATTCGCCGGTACGTTGGCGACGAGTGATTAGGTACAGCACTTGGACTTGGTCGCCAGGACGAAGACGATATTCGCTTAGGTGCGCAAACCGCGACGGTCCGGCGTAACCGCCTGGGCCGTAGGCATCGAACGGCATCGGGCGAATGTCACGCCAGCGAGCTTCGGCACCACAGTTGTCTCGGCAATCAACGCCGATCATGCATTTCTGGCAACCCCCCACACACGGATATCCACCCGGCGTGCTCTGGCATCCGCACGGGCTGGCCACGGGATTATCCGTCAGATCCATGATCCGCGTATCGGCCGAGTCCAGGACTGAAACCGTACCCTGTTGAGCCACAGCCTGAGTTGCCATCGCACACAACCCGACTGCGAACATCACGCCTGCAGAGACGCTTTTCATCTTGGTCAGGCAGCGTGCGGATTGAGTCGTTTTGACGCTGGACGGATTGAACTTCATCGAAACCTACCGAAATTTTTGAGAGAACACCAAGGTTGCTTCACCTAGTCGTTTGCGACCGCGAAACCGCGGCGGCCTATCGCTAGTTACCAAGGCTTCTTGAATTTGCCAAACAGGCGTCGCAGGGCATTGGGTTGTTGTTCACGATTGTTCTCGTCGACTTCCGTCATCGCTGGTTCGAACGGCTGCGATTGCGGCGAGTCGGTGGTGAAGGCGTGGTTCAGTTTGGCGCTAGCGAGTGACGCGGGTACGCGATTGGTCGGTGTTGCCGGAGCGCTTGCAAGTTGGCTCGGCGGCATCACTGACTTGGAAACCGATGCAAACTCGGATGGCGTCAGTTCGACGATCTCGGGTGTCTGTGCGTAACCGTTTGCTGACACCTCAGCGGCCTGATTGCCGATGTACGACTGAGTCCCAGTGCGAGCCTGGATCGACGCGAGCATTCGGGTGGCGGATTCTTCATCGCCCGACGACCGCATGACCTTCACAAGGGCTTCCGCCGTTCGCGGGTCAAAATCAATCGACATCGAATGCTCCAGGGCCCAGCGGGCTTCGCCGAGCAATCCGATGTCGGACAAATGCATCCCGAGCCGCGACGCCAGACTCGCGTTGTTGGGTTGTCCTTGCAGTGCTGCACGTCGAAGGCACAGCGCAGTTTCGCTGGGAAGTGTTTTTGCGTCGGCGCGGTCCAGGTAGACGGCCGCTAACAAATCCATCGCTTGGGCGGTGATTTGATCCTGGCCCGCGATCGTGGCGAAATGGACTCGTGCGAAATCGAGGTACTGGTCCGCCACATCACTGGGTTCTAACGGAACCAACGAGGCTGGATTGGCTGGGTCTTTTCGTGGGACGACGCTGGTTTGGTGGCTGCGAGCGATACGGTGAATCGCGTCGTCATCGACTGCTCCGTAGACTCCGGTGAAGTCTCTGGCTTCTAAGATCGCGTTCTTCCCGATTTCTAGATTCTGCCGTGCGGTAATCGCTGACGGAGAAGTCGCGACGCCTGACTCTAGTTTGGCTAAATCGATTGCTTCGGCTGCGTGTTGCAGTGCTTCCCAAGCGGATGCTTCGGCCGACATCCAGGCGTGAGCGTTGTATTCCTGAGTCGCTTGCTCGATCATCCGGCGTGCGATCTCCATCGATGCTACCGAAGTGGATGAACGTAGGTATCGTGTTTTTGCGGTGGCGACTGGCAATGCCGCTGTGGCTTGGGTTGGTCGAGACGCGGCCGGGTCTGCAACAGTCGGCGTTGCTGGTGCTGGGTTACTCGGCGAGGATACTGCCGGCATACGAATCGCGGGCATGCGAATGGTTTTCGGCTTTTGATCGTCGGCGTGTGCCGCCGTCGCGGTAGCAGAAACCATCAAGAGAGCCGACAACCATTGTCGCCGAATGTCGCACTTAGCAGTGTGAGTCGAGATTCGGCGTTGATTGCGTATGTTTGGCATGGTCTCGGTCCCTAGTCGTAAAGCGTCAGCACGTTGAAGACGTGCATCCATCCCTACAGATCGGACCAACCAACCAAATATCACTGCTAAACTTAACCGCGAGCATCGTTGCATCTGTACGGCGACGAACAATCCCGCAGAACCGTCAAAGTCGATGGGGCCGCGACCTGTCTGGCCGGATTGACGCCGCGACGAAGTTGAAGAATTTGGGCGGATTTGCTAAAGATTGCCGGTGCGTTCGCGTGGTGCGATGGCCTAGGCGGGCGTTGGGCGGCCAAAGAAGAAACCTTGAGCCAATTCGAAGCCGATTTCTTTGCAAACTTCGGCTTCTTCCGCGGTTTCGATGCCTTCGGCGAGTGCAACGATGTCCAGATCGCGGACCATCGTGACTAAAGTTTCAAGCATTCGTCGACGCTGTTCATTGGCGCGGTCGATTGCCCGAACCAACGAAATATCAAACTTAACAAAGTTGGGACGAGCTTCGATCAATTCTGCCAATCGTGCTTGGCCGGATCCAAAATCGTCGTATGCAAGTCGAATGTTTAGATCTCGCAGTGCGGAACTGAGTGTCTGCATCAGCTTTGGATTCGTCACGGCGGATTCGTGAATTTCCAGCACCAGGTCGGTGCCGCCAGTCATGTCACGTAGGTTGATCAGCGATTTGATCAGTCCGTCGCCGTCTTCCATTTCACGCGGGTGAGTGTTGACGAACAGAGTCGGACGTTCGGGAAGATCGCGACCGACGCGGATTCCTTCCCATCGAAGCAATTGGCTGAGTTCGACTTCGAGGTTCAGTTGTTCAGCGGCTTGGAACATCGCGCCGACCGATTCTAATCCGAACACGCTGCCGCGTCCCAGGATCTCGAAACCAATCGCTTGACTGTCTTTCATGTCCACGATGGCTTGGAAGTGAGGTTTGACAAGCCGCTCGCTCATCAAACGATCAAACTGAACAAGTGCGAGTGCTTGATCGCAAACGTTTTCTGCGTAGGTACCGTTGCTCATTCCCGTCGGCGATTGACGTCGGACGCGGAAAGGGGCTTCGGCAAAGTGAATCAAGTCTTCTTCGCTGATCGCGATCGGGGCGTTGGGGGCAAGTCGGTTTCCGTTGACGTAGGTTCCGTTGGTGCTGCCCATGTCTCGCAGCATCAAGATTCCGTTATCCACCCACATCGATGCGTGACTGCCGCTGACAGTTCGAAACTGCAGCTTTAGCGAAACGCCAGATTTACGGCCGACAACGTACGGATTTCCATCGACAGGAATGTGCATGACTCCTTCGCCCGGTTGTGTGGGGCCCGATAGGAACCAAACATCATCCGCGACAAGCGAGCTGCGACGTAGTCGTTCAATGGTGGCGAGATCGACCGAAGGCATCGAAGGTTATCCAAGATATATAAACATACGAAACAGTTGGATCAGTGGCTCAACGAGCAACTTGTACAGCAGTCGGAAAGTCCGTCTCGCGGTACCAATGCTACGGTGGCATAAGAAACCTAGGTCACTATTGCGTGCATCGCCGGCGGGTGTGCAGGTTTTCTAAACTTGCGTTGTGAGCAAAAGGAATATGGGGGCTGCCCTTCTGTTGGGCGGACAGGTTTTCGCTAACGGTAGGGCGGCTGCCAGAACCGAAAGCAACGTGACTGGTTGCTTCAATCGTTCCAAACGAATCACGCTCCCGCTCCCTTTGGAAGGATAAGGACACTCGTTTTGTTCAGCGGTTTGAGGACAAGGCAATATTTACCGACGATGCCAGTCATTCTTTCTCGAACTGTTAATTGCGAGCTACGTTTGAAGGAATTGGTTGGTTGGGGCTGTGTAGGTGCCCGTTCAACCTAGGTGCCCGTTCAATCCTTAGATTCTCACCAAACAGTACAACTGATATGACCACCCTGACTTCTGAAACGCAGTCCTTTGAACCAAGCTTGCTGGGCGGGCTACTTTCGAACGACACGTTCTGGCCCAGCCAGCCTCAGAACACTAGCGAAACTGGTCTGAGCGAATCGTTCATCGAAGCGCTCGTCATGAAAACTGTCTTGATCGGCGGTACCATCAGCGGTCGTGCGGTTTCGGATCGAACTGGGCTGACGTTCCGAGTCATCGAGCCTTTGTTGGACGTGCTGCGAACTCGCAAACTGGTTTCGCACGTTCGACCCGCTGCCTTCAACGACTACTACTATTCGCTGACCGAAGCTGGGCAGAAGCGGTCGCAAGATTACATGAAGCAGTGCAGCTATGTCGGGCCTGCGCCCGTACCGTTGCAAGACTACGTATTAAGTGTCGAAGCCCAAGCTGCCGGATTGGACCCGATCGATCGCGACCAACTTCGCGAAGCGTTAGCGGATATCTCGTACCAAGACGGATTGCTGGACGAACTAGGACCAGCCGTTAACAGCAACACGGGTATGTTCCTGTTCGGGCCTCCCGGCAACGGAAAGACCACGATTGCAAGATGCTTGACACGAGTGCTAGGTCAAGAAATCTGGATTCCTCATGCAATCATTGATGACGGAAACTTGATCAAGCTGCAAGACGATGCATTCCATCGTCCCGCGCCGGTTCCCGAAGCAAGCGGTAATATCCTGAAGGCTCAGGAATGGGATCGCCGATGGTTAAGAATCGGACGTCCGACGGTCGTCGTCGGTGGCGAACTGGTGATGGAAAACCTTGAGGTTCGTCACGATCCACGATCCAATATTTGCGAAGCACCATTGCAGATGAAGAGTAACTGCGGATGCTTGTTGATCGACGACTTCGGCCGACAACGTATTGAGCCCGAGGAACTTCTTAACCGCTGGATCGTGCCGCTGGAAAACAACTGCGACTATCTGACGTTACCGACGGGTAAGAAGATTCAGATTCCATTCGAGCAACTCATCATCTTTTCGACCAACCTAGAACCTGCTTCGTTGGTTGACGAGGCGTTCTTGCGCCGAGTTCCTTACAAGATCTTCGTCGACGATCCGACACCCGAAGAGTTCATTCAGTTGATGACTGATGTGGCAAAAAAGCTTGGCTTTCCTAACACACCGCAGGCGGCCTCGCATTTGCTGAAGTTTTACGGCGAAACCAACCGCAACCTTCGTCGTTGTCATCCGCGTGACTTGCTGACTCAAGTCGCCAACTTTTGTAAGTACCGAAAGCTTCCCTTCGCGATCAGGCCCGAGTATCTCGATCAAGCTTGCCGCAGCTACTTCAGCCAACTGTAAACATCATGCCAACGATTCAACGAAAAAAGATCTGTGCTGGATACGAGCCCGTACCCGGCTACGTTCTCGAGGAAGTGATTGGCCGCGGCGGTTTCGGCGAGGTCTGGCGGTCGTCGGCGCCGGGTGGGTTAAAGAAAGCGATCAAGTTCGTTTTCGGCAACCAAGACCAGTCGCGCGCTACCCGAGAAATGCGTTCACTTGAACGTGTGAAGGGAGTTCATCACCCCTTCCTATTGACGTTGGAACGGTTCGAAGTGATTGACGATCAATTGATCATCATCACCGAATTGGCTGATGGCTCGCTTGAAGATGTTTTCAAACGTCATCGCGACAATGGATCTTGCGGAATTCCTCGCGACGTCTTGCTTTCGCACCTACACGATACCGCGGATGGACTGGACTATCTGCACCAATCCTACCAACTGCAGCACCTGGATATTAAGCCGGGTAATCTTCTGATCATCGGCGGTCATGTCAAGGTCGCCGACTTTGGTCTGTTGAAAGACTTGCGGGACATTGATTGCAGCGTCGTTGGCGGACTGACACCCATCTACGCGCCACCCGAAGTGTTCGACGGTCGACCAAGTTTGCATAGCGATCAATATTCGCTTGCCGTCATGTTCCAAGAACTGTTGACCGGGACGCGTCCCTTCAGTGGGCGTACGATCGCGCAACTAGCGACCCAGCACGTTCACAGCGCGCCAAACCTTGAAGCCCTGCCGCCGAGCGACAGGCCGGTCATCGCACGTGCGCTTGAAAAGAACCCTAACCGACGATTCCCAAGCTGCAAAGCGTTTGTCGAAGCACTGCGGAATCACCGTGATCGATTGAGCCAAATTCAGAGTCAGTTTGTCGATGATGACGCTCACGATACCGAAGATGGAGTTGTCACGCCGGGCGCAAGTGTCGAAGATCTGCCGCAAATCGCTGAAGGTTCGTCCAACCGAAAAGGAGTGCTCGCTCAGCACGCACTTGTGATCGGGTTGGGCGGAACTGGTGCTGAATGTGTTCGCGAACTGCGTCACCGCATTGCTGAACTGCACATCGCCAGTCCGTTGCATCTGCACAGCATGGTGATTGATACGGACCTGTCAACGATCCACACGTTGCGTTTGGGCGAAGTTTCCGATCGAGTTCCCAAATGCAACAGCGTCTACACACCGCTGCGAACGGCGCACGAGTACCGCGATGCGGGGACGAACCGACTGAAATCAATTTCCCGGCGTTGGATCTATAACGTTCCACGTAGTGGGTCCACCGAAGGAATGCGACCGCTTGGTCGATTAGCCCTGGTCGATCACGGAAAGATGGTCAAAGATCGATTGATTCAATCGATCGAAGAGATGGTCGCGGAGTGCGGATCGGTTCCACCTAAAATTTACGTCGTGGGATCTCTTGCCGGTGGAACAGGCAGCGGAATGTATATCGACATCGTGCACTTGCTGCGCAGCATGTTGGATGAATCCGGACTGGAAGAAGTTCGCATATTGTCATTGCTGTCATCTGTTGGTTTTCAAATTGACCACTCCAACCCATTGGCGTTGCATGACGCGCAGGCCGCGTTGAATGAAATTGAATTCTTCATGCAGGTCGGCAACGGTTACCCGGGCGACGAAGGGGCAGGTTGGCCTAGCGTACCGGCCGCTCGAACTCCGCTGCGTGATCTATACTTGATCTGTGCATCATCCGCTGACCAATTGGCAAGTAATCCGATCGAGACCATCACGGAATACATTTGGGGTGATTCAACGGGTTGCGGCGATCTCTTAGCAGCGGCTCGTCGATACGAACAAAGTGATTCGCCGTCGATCCGCAAACCGTCGATTCGATCGGTCGGTGTGATTCCGCTCGGCGATCGTCACGGCGTCGAAACTCGCGTGCTGTCACCCGCTGTTGTCCGTGAACTGCTGACGCGTTGGTTAGGTGTGCCGTCGAAGGCTCGAAAAGCATCGCCGGATTTAGCCGATCGATTCGAGCGTCGGCTAAGTCTGTCGCTGCAACATACGATCGAGACGCTGACCGATCACCTGGACATGAAAGCGTTACCAAATCCGACCGTTGGCGGGATCGAGAAGGTTGTTGCCGACCGTGTGAAAAACGGCAATTATGATTGGGTCTCGGCCGGTTGGTTGAACAATATCTATCGTGAGATCTCGGTTTGTTTAAACGATCGCCGCGCTGATGTTTCGACTGTTTTCGAATCGTTGAAACTGCTTAATGACCGTTGTCTTGAATGGTCACGCGATGCAATGCAATCGGCACCGTCACCTGTCGGGGCGGAAGAGACCGTCGTCGCAGATGCGATCTACATTGATGCAATTGTGAAACGATTGAGTGCGCATCAGTTGGAGCAATTCGCGAGCGGTTTGACATTTTTGGAAGAACGACTCGAACGATTGGCTGCCATCCTTGCCGTCGGTGTTGTGGATACGAAAAACGAGATGGGCGACTTTAACCCGTGGGATTCCATGCCCGAGGTTGTCCGCAAGCAGTTCGATGGAGTCGTCAAGCAGTTGCATTCCGATACGGTCGGGCAATGTTTGATTCGGCCAATGAACGATCTGGGAGCGAATCTTGATTCCCGTTCGCTGATTTTTGAGTTGACCGAACTGACGGTACCGATCGTGGTTGACATGGTTGAACGTCACAGCGCCGAAGTTGCCAAGGCTCGCGTGGGAGTACTGAATGTCGAGCAGCCGGATCAAGCAACCACCAGCCTGACGAATACTGCGCCGCAATCAGCCATCAACCGGACGGCTCAGACGCACGAAGTAACGATGGCGAATCAGCCGCGTGTGGCCAGCGGTCCGATGTCAATCGACGATGCGATCGTATGTGTCAAACCCGCACTCTTATCACTAGGCGGCTTACAACGGCTGATCTTGGTGGTGGGGAGCGAAGTGGAACGAACCCAGTTGGAACCCCAGGTCCGTGCGATTCATCCAGGATCATTGACCGTTGCCGTGATTCCAAACACGGAGCCCAAGTTGATCCACGAAGCTCAAAAGATCGAACTCAAGAACGTCATGTCCAGACTGGCTGTTCTCAATGGTGCCAACGAACAAGTCACCAGTCGATTGGCAAGTCGAGTCGACGTCGCATTTTAGGCGGCATCTCGGCAGATGGTCCAGCAATGGAGGACGCCGGTTGGTTATTCCGCGCCGCCGCGTTTTGGCCGATAACCGGTGCTTTTTCGTTCGCGGCGTTCTTTGACGCTGCCTTTCTTCTTTTCCGGCTTAGCGGAACCATCTGTGCCTGGAATGGTGTGAACATAGTCACCTCGAAAACGCTTGTTGGCGTCTTCGCGGCGGCGAGCCTGAGCCTGTTTAGGCGGCTTGGACGGAATCAAACATTCGCAGCCGTCGCCAACCAAGTCCATGCGTCCGACCGATCGCAGCGCTTCGCGGACTTCGAAGTAGTTTTCGGGCTTGAAGAACTGCATTAGGGCCCGTTGCATCTTGCGTTCCTTCATCGCCTTGGCGATATAGATCGGCTGTTTCGTGAACGGGTCCAATTCGGTGTAGTACATCGTTGTCGCAACATCCAGTGGCGCAGGGATGAAGTCTTGCACAGCATCGGGTTTGTAGCCATTGCGTTTCAAAAACAGCGCTAATTCAATCATCGCTGACACATCGCTGCCGGGGTGCGAGGCGATGAAGTATGGAACGATGAACTGCTTCTTTCCCACACGTTCTGATTCTTCTTTGAAGACTTCCGTGAAGTGTTCAAAGTCATCGTTCTTGGGCTTGCGCATCTTGTTCAGCGTGCCGGCATCAACGTGCTCTGGGGCAACCTTTAGCTTGCCGCCGACGTGGTGTGCCGTTAGCTCTTTCAGGTATTCTGGGGACGTGCGAGCCAAGTCCATGCGGATACCGCTAGCGACTAGCACTTTTTTCACACCCGGCAACGCCCGTGCTTCCCGCATCAATTCGATAACGGGCGTGTGGTCGACGCCCAGCAGCTTGCAAATTTTGGGATGCACACATGATTGACGCCGGCAAACGGCTTCGACTTCCGGCTTGGTGCACTGCATGTGATACATGTTGGCCGTCGGGCCACCGATGTCGCTGACCACGCCGGTGAATGTCTTGTCTTTGGTCATTTTGGTGATCTCGGTCAGCACTGATTCTTTGCTGCGAGACTGGATGATGCGGCCTTGGTGCGCCGTGATGCTGCAGAACGTGCAACCGCCAAAACAGCCACGCATGATCGTGACTGAGTTCTTGATCATTTCGAACGCGGGAATCTTTTCGGTATAGCTAGGATGCGGTTGGCGGGTGTAGGGCAGCCCATAGATTTCGTCCATCGCATCGCTGCTGATCGGCATCTGCGGAACATTGCAAACGACGGTCTGGGTTCCATGTCGCTGGAAGATCTTCCGAGCATTGTGCGGGTTGGTTTCGTTGTGGATGATTCGCGTGGCTTCGGCGAATGCCAACTTGCTGGTGTTGACGTCGTCGAAGCTTGGGATTTCCAGCGCGTCTTCAGGAATTGTTTCGGATGCGCCTAGCAGGTAGGCGGCGCCTCGCATGTCACGTAGGTCCTTGACCGTTTCGCCGGCTTCCAGACGACGGGCGATTTCGACGATTGCGTTTTCGCCCATCCCGAATCCGACCAAGTCTGCTTTGCTGTCCATCAGGATGCTGCGTTTGACTTTGTCAGACCAATAGTCGTAGTGGGCCAGTCGCCGCAGCGATGCTTCGACGCCGCCAGCGATCACGGGGACGCCTTTGAACGCTTCGCGGGCTCGCTGGCAATACGACAAGGTCGCCCGGTCCGGACGCAGTCCAATTCGGCCGCCCGGTGAGTAAGCGTCGTCGTTACGAACCTTTTTGTTGGCGGTGTAGTGATTGATCATCGAGTCCATGTTGCCGGCACTGATGGCAAAGAACAGACGCGGACGCCCGAATTCTTTCCAAGCATCACAGCTTTTCCAATCGGGTTGGCTGATGATGCCGACGCGGTACCCGGCCGCTTCCAAAACACGGCCCAAGATCGCCATCGCGAAACTTGGGTGATCGATGTACGCATCACCGGTCACAAACACGATGTCAAGTTCGTCCCATCCTCGTTTGCGAGCTTCGGCCATCGACATCGGCAGCGGCGCGGCGGCCAATGGGCCGGTCGGAGCACGCCCGCTGGCGGTCAAGTTCGAGAGATAGTCGCGGGACATCGCCGGTGCGATGGCTGCGGCTGCGTCGACGGCGGGATCGTTGATGACAGGAAGTTGCATGAAATCGGGCATTTGAGATGATTTGAAAACGGCGGCGGCACCGTTGGCACTCATTGTAGAGCTAACAATGACCTTCGATAGCGTCAAAAACGATTGTTTTCGACTCTCGGCGTCAATCACCACGCTATCGATCGCCCAATCGCTACCTCACCGCCACGATCAACACGCCATTGAGCGACTTGACGCCGGCGTCAGCAGCGAAGAAGGTCTCGCCCGCACTTGATACCGGCAGAAAGATGGCAATCACTAGAGGTCGCTTAATCATGTGGGTTATCGTTTCGTCGGTAAACTGGACGGCTCAGAGGGATCGTTGCTAGTTTTCAGATCGCGAACTAATTCGGTCACTTTCGTCCAATCGCCGTCGACATCATTGGGCGTCAAATGCACTCCGCTGCCTTCGGGAAACTCGGCTCGCAGCAGGTGTGCGTCGACCTGAAGGACGCTGGCGTTTTCCCAACGCTGTTCCCAAACTTGGCCCGGTACGTGCCCGACAACGCCACTTCCGGTAATCCACCCCCACATTTCCGTTTGATAAGCTGACGTCGCGGCGCGGGCGTAGTCACGTCGGGCTGCGATGGCGACAAACGTTGGCGTGATGACCAAGAACCAAAACCCAAACGAGGGAAGGTTCCCGAGCAAGTACCATACAAAACAGCTTAAATACATCACCGTTTGAACGGCTCCGTAAATCTTGATTCGGCGACTTTCGGCTGCCGTCAGTGGTAGCTTTGACGGGATCAAGCACTGGAACCAGATTCCGTCGCTTGGCATCGAGTCACGTTGCACCAAGACACGCGCGATCGCCGGTTCGGTTGCCTGATTGCGATACGCGTTGACCCATGGCTTGATCGTCCGTGCCGAAAATCCGTCGATCGCGGACGCCGGAATCGCGGCGGTGAATGGATCGGCGCCTGACCAAGCGAGTCGCAATCCGTCGTTGGTGACGGCGACGTCCGTGAACGTGTCCCACGAAATTTGGTGATGCTCGTGGTAGGCTTCGCTGTGGTAGGTCAATCCATACTTATCAATCCAGCCGTCAATTGGACCAACGATTCCCGGATGTCGTTTCAACATCCGTTTGGCACGCCCTCTCGGTCCCAAGAACCAAACCACCGTGTAAAGAATCAGCGCCATGAACACGACCATCCCAATCAAGGACGCGATCAGCGCAGCGTCATTGTTTCGCATGACGATCGCGACCAGCGGCATCAGCGAAAAGAAAGCAACCGCGACCACGCAAACAACTTGCAGAACTCGCAACAGCCAAGGTGTTCCGAGCAGACGAATAAGGTCCGCCGTTTGAACATCGCCATGGATCAGAATCCGATCTGGACGCTGGCCATCGTCTATTGACGTCTCGGTTCTTGTCGGCGGTTGGTAGGGGTTCATCGTTGGCAGTCGTTGTGACACGTGGATCAGACCACTATAAGTACTTTTGCCTACCGTTCCTGCACCCGCCACCACAAAGCGATCTATGAATTGGCAAACAAGACTGAGACAAAAAGCTGACACTCCCAATTTTTTGTGGACGATGGTGGTCTCGATTTTGGGTGTCGGGTTGGTACTGGGTGCGGTCGTTCAGTGGGTGCCATACACGTTCAATGCCGATTCCGATTCGATTTACGATGCGATGGTGATGGGGTGGGAATCCGACGATGATGCGGATGGTGCTGAGCGAATTCTTTCGAGCGAGCTGCCGTTTGATTTCCGTCTTGTTGCACTAGCGCACTTGGCAAGTACGTCCTACGCGATGGAAGACGAAGCTGGCGCTAGCGAGATGAACGAGTCGGACTTAACGCAAATGATTGCGATGTTTGGTGCAGTCGATCCGGATTCGTCCGTGGATGAAGCCGAGCAGCAGATTGCCAGTCAGGTGCTGTTGAGCGCGGCAACGGGAAAGATCATGCCGTCGCTAGCGGAAATGGCGTCGGCCAATCCGCCGGTCCGCCATGCCAATCAAGCGATTGGTGCGCTGGCCGTCAGTCGCCGTTCGTTTGCGATTGCAGCGCGGCACTTCGAGACTGAAGGTCGTTTTCCGGATGCAAAAATCGCTCGCCGATTCGCCCTCGATACTTACGCCGCGGCGGACGACGACAAAGCTCTGCTGCGACTTTCACAGCAGCCGGAATACTCGTCGCTCATTTCGCCCAGCGAAACGCTGGTGATCGCCAAGGTGCACCGAGACTGGAAGGAAATGGCTCGGGTGATTCCGAAGCTGATGTGGCGTCGATTCCAAGAAGGATTCGCAACCGCGCTTGCCTTGATCGCTGGACTGGGCTGGTTCGTGCTTGCGATTCAAATGGGTCAGGCCGGCGCGACGTCAAGTGTCCGCCCCTGGTTGTGCCTGCTGGCTGTTGTGATGGGCGGGCTGAGCATTTGGGCGACGCATTTGATCGACATTTGGCAAGAGTTGGATTGGGGGATCGTGGAAAGCGACGAGACGATCGAGGGAATCAAGTTTTATGTTCTTGGCGTAGGGCTGCGTGAAGAATTTGCGAAGCTATTGCTGTTGTTGCCACTGATGCCGCCCATCGTTCGCCGCCGAAGTCCAATCGAAGCTTTGATCGTTTCCGCGTGTGTTGGTTTGGGATTTGCGATCGTCGAAAACATGGGTTACTTCGCTCGCAGCGGCGGCGCGGATTCGATGGGACGATTCCTGACGGCTAACTTCTTTCACATGTCGATGACCGGCATCATCGGGCTGTCGATTGCACGGGTATTCTGGAAACACCACGACGTCAGCCACGCGCTGTTGACTTTTTTGCTTGTGGTGCTCGCGCACGGATTCTACGACGCGACGATTGCAGTACCGGGACTGCAGACCTTTAGCATCGGCGGCACGATCATCTTCGTTCTATTGTCGTACCAGTTCTTTCACGAAGTCCGGGGAGCGTACGACCGAAGTCCGCAAACGATCAGTCTGACCGCATCGTTTCTGTTCATCGTATCGATGTTGACGGCGCTGACGTTCGTGTACGTCAGTTGGCGGTTCGGTTATTCGTCCAGCTTGTCGATGTTATCGGTAGACGTGCTCGGTCTTGGTGTGATGGTGTACATGTATCTGCGAGAAATGCCGAACTCGTTGATACGTTAGTTGCGCCCCTCCTTCTTTAAACAAGCAAACAAGAATGAGCGAACAGAGTTTGGATGTTGGTCCCGGGAAAGATGAACGGAATGTGGTGACGGCCGAAGGCAAAGTCTTGCAGGTGCCGGACGGTTGGGAATTGCTGCCTCCCGGCGACGCTGGACTGACTCGCCGCGTCAAAGCGGCGGGGCCAACGTGGACGGTCAAAGAGAAAAAGGGACGCCGCACGTTTTCGAAAGGCGTTTGGGCCGATGCGGGCACCATCGCAGCAGCAAAGTCAAAGCTTGAAGCCGAACGGTCGACCGATGCCTACGCCAAACGGCGCAAGAGCGATGTGGCGCGACGCGAAAAGAAGCAGGTCGAATATGTCGAAGACTTTTTTGGCGCTGTGGTCGATTTTTTGAAGTTTGCGCCGAACCATCGGTCACTGGCCGAACGGTTTGCCAAAGCGGTCACCGATCATGCCACACCGGTGGGCAGTGGCACCGTCGCGCGGACTCAGCGGATTCCGATCGAGCGACGTGCCGAGTCGGCCGTGATCGCTTGGATGCGGCATCAAACGACCGCTTACGATCACATGGCGATTCCGCGAGTCAAAGGCAAGCGTCGCGAAGTGCGACGCATGCTGGCCGAGGAATCGCGGCGGTTACTAACGAAGTACCGCCGCGGCGAGAGTGTGGGCGCACAAACGTGCTTGTTGCAACGAGCCTTGGATTCGCCGACAACTTCGTTACCAACGTCAAACTCGGTTAAGCCGCGGCCCGAGTCGTCAGACTAAGCCGCGATTGTTCTTGAGCAATCACTTCGTCGGCTAGCGATTGGTAGTCAGCCGCGCCATTGCTTTCGGGTGAGTACTGGAAGATCGATTGTCCGAAACTTGGTGCTTCTGCGAGGCGAATGTTGCGACGAATTCTTGTGTCAAAGAACTTTGCGCCGCGGAAAAACTCGCGACTGCACTGGCTTGCTTCAAAGAACTCTTCGATATCGTTGCTGACTTCGGCAGCGAGCCGAGTGTTCGAATCGTACATGCACAGCATGACGCCCGACAAACGCAAGTCGCTGTTGAGGCGTCGTGAAACAACTTCGATGGTACGAAGCAGTTTGCTGAGACCGTGCAGCGCCAAAAAGTGGGGTTGAAGTGGCAGGAAGACTTCACCGACGGCGACCAAAGCATTGACGGTAAGCACGCCCAAGCTTGGCGGACAATCCAGCACGATGTAGTCGAACTTTTCATCGTCGTCTTCCATCTTGTCTCGCAAGATCATTTCGCGTCCGACTTCGCCGGCCAATTCCAATTCGGCAGCAGCCAAATCTAAGTTGGCGGGTACGATCGACAACGTTTCGCTGATGTCGCGACGTGCTTGAGCAAGCGATGCCTCGCCACACAACACTTCGTACATGCTCGGTTCGCCATCGACGGCGGTGATTCCAAGGTGCAAGGACGCGTGTGCTTGCGGGTCAAGATCCATGATGCAGACCCGGCGACCGCTTGCTGCGAGAGCCGCGGCCACGTTGACGCAACTGGTCGTCTTCCCGACGCCACCTTTTTGATTGATCACGGCAATGGATCGCATGTTCATTCCTTTGATGTTGCGTTGGCAGGCAACCGTTGTTTGGCATTTGCAAAGCAAACGATGAAACTAGGCTGCTTCTCGTTGATTCATTTGGCTGTAAGCCAGCAGGACTTCGTACAGATCCGCATCGACTCGCACTGTATCGTCGGCGAAATCGCTCAACCAAGCACGATCGGCACGAGCGGCATCGAGTAATAGCGGAACCATCTTCCCCAAGGGAATGGCAACTGTTTTAGCGGCTGCCGATCCGGTCATGCGATCGATCTCACGCTCGCGGCGAGCGTTGGAAGCAGAGGCCGGAAAAATTCTAAGGGATGGTTTCGACATCAGTAGGCGGCTCGTCAAAGTCGGAAGCATTCTAGGGAAGTGTCTCAAAGACGAATAACGATTCGTCTCAACCAAACTATCGACTTTGACGGTTAGGAACATTGAACTGAATTTTCATTTTTGTCTCAAGTTTTGCGGCTTGCGGTTTCACGCGAATTGGCAGCAGCGGGCGGACGATCCGTGTTCCCTGTCTGTGCCGCCCTTGTAGCGGTCGACGTCGCGCCGCCGCGAGACCGGTATTGGCGTTGACTTCCAAATTTACTTTTGCTGCACCGCCGTTGCCTTCTGGTTCAGTCCGGGGTGGACTCGCCCTTGCTCGAAGCTGCAAGTTTCTTTCCAAACTCAATCACAACCGGGCGCTGGGTGAGGCGAGGGTTGATGTGAGCGCGGGATTTCAGCAGCGACGCCTGGGCCTCGGTGGCTGACATGCCTCGATATTTCATCAGCCAGCAAATTGCAACCGTCGCGCTTCTGGCTCGGCCGGCTTTGCAGTGGATGTAGACGATCTCACCAGCTTCGGCGTGCTTCTGAACAAACTCGACCGCTTGCTCGACGTCGGCCAATCGCGGATGCGAAAAGTCCGTCGTTGGGATTCGTAGTTGTTCGATGCCGTGCTTCAGGTACTTCACGTGCGGTCCCTCGTATTCTTCACAGGTGTTGACGACGGCACGAACTCCCGCGGCGTGCATCGATTCAACGTCTCGCGAAAATGGATAGGCGCCGACGATCACATGGGGGTCGATGTGATCCCACCAATTTCTTCGCCCCAGAATGCGTGCCAGGGCGAAATTCCAGGCAAGCGTTGGATAGAAGACGGTTCGGGCGTAAAGTCGTCGTAGCAAAGGGGTCATGCGCGGTAGCGATAAAAGTGCGAGAAACGGTGGATCGCCGGAAATCACGAAATCCCCAGCTCACCAAAACACGGGTTTTAGCCTAGCCGATTGACCGGCGATGCCGCAGCCCTCTATGCGACCCGTTAAACTATCTGGCACACACGTCTAGGTATTCGAGGACCTCCATCTTGTTAGTAAACAGATTCTGCCTGTCGTTAATCTGGTTTTGCGTTACTGCAGGGCTGGTGTTGCCCGCCAACTTGGTCGCCGCCGACTTGAACGAAGTTCGTTTGATGTTTTCGGCCGGCAAGTACGACGAAGCGGCCGCTACTGCGGCGCAGGAAGTCGAGAACGGCATCTGGAACGAACGTTGGCCACGATTGCTGATCCAGTGCCAGCTAGAAACGGGGAATTTTGCCGACGCGTTGGCGGTCTATGAAGAGGCGTCAAAACGTTACCCGACCAGTCTGACGCTACGAATGCTGGGCTTGGAAGCTTACCGTTTTACTGGGAAGACGAACGAAGCATTGCAGGCGAAAGCCCAAATCATGCGGCTGCTGGAAACTTCGCCGTCGCGATACGCCAGCCGAGATAATTTAGTCGCCGCCGGCCGCTACTTTGCAATGCGTGGTGAAGACGGACGCCAGATTTTGAAGCTGTTCTTCGATCGAGTCCGAGATGCGGATCCACAGTTCTTGGAAGCGTATTTGGCGACGGCCGAGCTAGCGCTGGAAAAGGGCGATTTTAAGGTCGCCGCTGACACGCTGGATCAAGCAGAATTGCTGGACCCGGCGGACCCTCGCATTCCGACACTTGCGGCCAAGGCATGGGCGAATTCGGATGCGACCAAAGCGACGAGCTTGTTGAACGAAGCTTTGCGGCGAAATCCTCGCTATATCCCAGCGCTGATTTTCCGTGCTGAATCGGAAATCGATGCTGAACAATACGACGCGGCGTACCAAACCATTCAAGAAGTATTGGTTGTCAACGTTCATCAGCCGCAAGCGTGGTCGTTATTGGCTGTACTTGCCCACTTGGAAGGTCGCTATGAAATCGAAGCGTTGATGCGAGCGGCTGCGCTGAGCACGTGGGACCAGAATCCGGAAGTGGACCATTTGATCGGCAAAAAGCTGTCACAGAAATACCGCTTTGCCGAAGGCGCCCAGTACCAACGTCAAGCGATCGAGGTCGATTCGGGTTTTCAAGCAGCGACGTTTCAGTTAGCGCAAGACCTTTTGCGACTTGGCCAAGACGAAACGGGTTGGATTTTGGCCGACGAGGTGTCGCGTGATGATCCTTACAACGTCGTGGCTCACAATTTGGTCACCTTGAACGACCGGATCAAAGGCTTCACGCGAATCGAATCCGACGGCATCGAAGTCCGTATGGAGGAGCGCGAGGCCAGCATTTATGGTGGCGAGGTGATGAACTTGTTGCGAGAAGCCAAGTTGGTTCTGTGCGAAAAGTACGATGTGAAACCCAACGCGACGATCGTGGTCGAGATCTTTCCGGACCAAAAGGACTTTGCCATTCGTACTTTCGGGTTGCCGGGAGGGGCAGGTTATTTGGGCGTCTGTTTCGGCCGTGTGATCACGGCTAACAGTCCCGCGTCACAGGGGCCGTCGCCGGCGAATTGGCAAAGTGTTTTGTGGCATGAATTTTGTCACGTCGTCACACTTGAAAAAACCCGCAACCGAATGCCGAGGTGGCTCAGCGAGGGCATCTCGGTCTACGAGGAGCGCACGCGAGACCCTGCGTGGGGCGAGTCGATGACGCCAAAGTATCGCGAGATGCTGTTGGGTGATGACTTGACGGCGGTCAGTGATTTGAGCGGTGCGTTCCTGAATCCGCCATCGCCAATGCACTTGCAGTTTGCCTACTACGAGTCGTCGTTGGTGGTCGAATACTTGATCGACAACTACGGTCTCGAATCGTTGTTGAAGACGCTTGATGATCTGGCCGATGGACTGTCCATCAACGACGCGTTGGCGCGGAACGTCGGGTCGGTTGAACGTCTGGACGCACAATTTGCTGAGTATGCTCGAAAAGTGGCCGATCAGTTCGCGCCCGAGGCGAGCTGGGACCAGCCGCCGCCTGAAGTCGCGTCGGACACGAAGGCGATGTTGGAATGGATCGATTCGAACCCGTCAAACTACTGGGCGATGACGGCAAAAGCGGACCGTGAAATTGCGACCAAGAGTTTTGAAGATGCAAAAATCACCTTAGAAACGATGCAAGATCTTGGCTTAGCAACAGGGAAGAGCGGCGGACTGCTAGAGAAGTTGGCGATGGTTTACCGAGAACTTGACGATGTGGCATCTGAGAAGAAAACATTAGTGCAGATCACTCAGCAAACCAGCGACTCACTTTCCTCCCTGGATCGGTTGATCCAAATTGCTCGTAGCGAGGACGACTATCAATCGATGCAGTCGTTTGGCGAGCAGTTTCTTGCGATTCAGCCACTGATCGAAACGGGGCACACCGCCGTGGTTGATGCGTCGGAAAATTTAGGAGCACACGATCGGGCGGTACAGTCATTGTCGGCACTGGCGATGATGGAACCGGTCGATCCGGCAGCGATTGATTTTCGAAAGGCTAAGTCGCTGGCTAAACTGAACCGAAAGCTTGACGCGAAACTCGCCGTCTTGAAGGCACTCGACGAGGCGCCTCGGTACCGGGATGCTCATCGGTTGCTGTTGGAATTGAATACAGACTTGGGATCGGATTCGGAGACGGCGAAATGAAACGAAGCAGATTCTTGTCCGCAATCGCGATTGGCGGGGTGGCGATCGCAACGATCGGTGCCGCGATGGCCCAGCGTGGCCGTTGGTACCGAAACGATGATATCAGTACGGATCGCCGAGGCGTGCCTCGGTGGGATGTCGACCCGAATTTTGAAAACGACGCGTTCACGTTCGCTCGTTTACGCTACGAATCCTACGGTGGATACGGTCGTGGTGGTGGCGGATGGCGTACCGATTACCCGGACAGCGATCTGAACTTTTCTTTGCGGCTTCAGCAATTGACGTCGATGAAGGTGAACCCCGATCCGGTAGTTGTTGAATTGACAGATGACAAACTGTTCGATTACCCGTTTCTGTACATGATCGAACCAGGCGCACTCGTTTTTAACGAAGCGGAAGTCGAAGCACTGCGGCGGTACTGTTACAACGGCGGTTTTCTGATGGTGGACGACTTTTGGGGCGACGACCAATACGAGAATCTTCGTCGCGAGTTGAAGCGAGTGTTCCCAGATCGTGAGGCTTCCGAAGTGCCTCTGTCACACGAGATCTTCCACTGTGTGTACGACATGAAAGAAAAGCCACAGGTACCGGCGATTGGCGCGGCCTATCGTATGGCAAACGGAGAAGTCGGAAGTTGGGAACAGTCTCGCGATGGCAGCGATACTCGAACGCCGCATTACCGCGCGATCACCGACGACGAAGATCGCATCATGGTCTTCATTTGTCACAACACGGACTTGGGTGACGGCTGGGAACGCGAAGGCGAAGACCAATGGTACTTCGACGAGTTCTCGGTCAAGAAGGCCTATCCAATGGGGATCAACATCGTGACGTACGCGATGACGCACTAAAGCGACGAGTTCGCCGATTTCAACAACGTCTTTCTTGTTTTGCTTTGCAGATTCGAACAAGACCGCCTTGATTCGCTAATCTAGTCGGCCCGCAGCGGCGCGACTTACGTTGCTCTCGAATTGCCGGCCATGGCTTCACGGATCTCCGGCGATGCTATCAGTTTGGGCGAATTGAAAAAGCTGGCCGCTAAAAACGCGGCCCAATCTTTGCGAACTCACAATTCCAGCGTTAGAGCATTGGAGGTGGCGGAGGTGGCGGAGGTGGCGGAGATGGAGGTGGTGGGGGAGATGGTTCGGGCTCCGGTTCAGGTTCAGGCTCCGGTTCAGGTTCAGGTTCTGTCGGCGGTGCCGGTGGCGGTGGCGGAGGCGGTTCGGGTAGCTCGGCGGACATTTGCATTGGTGAACGCTCGGTAATCAATTGTGATCGCCCCACCAGCATTCCTGTGACGAACTTGGGAATGACAAATGAGTTTGAAGAGACCGGCGCTTCGACGACAACCTCGATCATCGATGTGCTGTCCATGATCGGATTTGGCGTCAAGGTTACGGAGGCGTCGTTGATCCCAATGATGGCAAGGTGATCGGTGGCAGTTTGAATCACGGTTGACGCATCGGCACCGGGGATGATCGCGGCTCGGGCGGCCACAAAGGCGGCGTGGTTTACCGTATGCCGCAACATGCTGACCCGAGTGACTTCGATACTGCCAAAAATCAATGTCACTAAAACCGCGCAAGCGATCGCGAATTCGACTGTGGCGGCCCCTCGTCGTTTTGCAGAGTTACCAAGATTTAGAAAGGACATGACGATACAGTTCGCGAAAAGATGGGGCACGGATTAGCAATTCAAGCTTGTTGCCGTGAATCAGACTACTGAGTCAGGAGCGTTGGCAGACGTCGAGCAATTTTTTGGAAAGCAAGTTTTAATTGGGCTGCTGTTTCTGCGTGGAAATGTTCGCCACCGCCAATGTCGGCAACATTTTGCATCGCAATTTGTTCAGCCTCGTCACTGAACGTAATGGTGAATAACGTGATTCCCGCGTCAGCGGCAGCTCGTGCGGCATACTCCGGGGCACCACCCCAATTCTGGACGCCGTCTGTCATGACGATCATTACCTTGGAAGCGTAGGGGCGAGATGTCGATGATTCGTTAATCGCATACATACCCTGGTAAATTCCTCGCCCGATCGCGGTTCCGCCGGCTTCGAAGTTCGTCGAAATCGCTGCCAGATGTTGAATGGTCGCGTTGTAGTCGGTCGTCAGAAGTTGTGGCGTGTTGGTGTTGTGGTTGTAAATTGACAGCGATAACAGTTCTTCTTGCGCCGAGTCATCAAGTTCGGAAATGAAGCCTTGGACCGCGGCAATCAGATCGAGCCATCGCGCATTTGGAG
This sequence comes from Rubripirellula reticaptiva, assembly GCF_007860175.1. Lineage (NCBI taxonomy): Bacteria > Pseudomonadati > Planctomycetota > Planctomycetia > Pirellulales > Pirellulaceae > Rubripirellula > Rubripirellula reticaptiva. Next base: position 1,018,139 of record NZ_SJPX01000003.1, read on the forward strand.
GGACTGGATCGCCAAAATCCCAGTCCGGGGGCGCCGAAGCTGGCGCGGGTGGGTACTGAGCAATCTCTGCCGACCCGTATGCCATCGACCCGCTGCGATCGACCACCAAGGCAATGTCGATCACGCCTTGGGTGCTAACCGCAGTGCGAAGCGGTCGAACCGTGAAGGCTCCACCAAAAAATGGAAACACCGGCTCAATCCCAGTCCCTCCGCCGCTAGACAGATTGTTCGTTGTCAAACGGATCGAGTTGCCTTTGCCATTTTCCGATGGTGTGAACTCATAGGGGCTGTTCGCATCCGATCGTAGACTTGTGCCAAACTCGAGATCACTTGCGGCGATTGGTACTACAAAATTGCCGACCGGATTGCGTGATGCTGCTTCCTGCGCTGCAGCAAGAGCGAGGTCTTGATCGCCCGTCAAGACATACGTTCGGCCGGCAGCGCGCGCAGCCGCATCGACCGCAATCTGGACCTCAGTGTTGCTTGACTCGATGTAAGCGATGTTGATAGCCAAAGCGGCCAAGGCGAACAATGCTGGCAGAAGGATTACCACCAGAATCAACGTGGCTCCGGTGCATTTTCTGGTTCGGATGACCTGGATGGTCGTTGTTCGTGATTGTTTGGGCATTGAACTTCTCGGATATTCTGTCGCTAGTGGGCAGTTGAATGATTAACAGATCATTCCGCGCGGAGTGAAACCGATCGTTCCAGAGTTTTGTCACTGTAGATCCATCCACCAACTAAAGAGTTGTCAGCGAACGGTGCCGTTATGGTGATCTCGAGCCAATCGCCTTGCGAAAGCTGAGTCGGATCGCTTGGGTTCGCCGAGATGGCATACCCGTTGATGCTGTGGCTATCTAACAATGTTTCGCATTGGAAATTTATGTTTTCAACGGTAGCACCTGGAACGATGCCCACTCTTGCTCCCTCAAAAGCCGTGGTCTTTAACGTTTGTTGGACGTAAAGCATCGTGCAAGCCTCGACGGTCGCAAGTGTCATCATCACCAACACAGGCAAACAAACAGCTAGTTCAACGATCGCAGTGCCCACCCGCGGAATTCCGGTAATGTGCTTACGCGAAATTAGTGAAGTGTTCATTCCGACCGATGTATTTGGGGCATGGCAAATCGAGCTAACTGAACGCTAGGTCGCAAAGGCAACCCAATAAGCGGATTCGTCAATCGTTGTTGTCGATTTGACTGTTCCAATTGCTTGGGTGATGCGTTGTACGGAATAGTCCGAACTTGCAAATCACAACGGAAATCGGAGGAAGAAGTTGTTCGGGATGGTGCTCTGTTGCGAGCTTGGCGGAAACTTGAGAGTTAGGTCAGCACTCTGGGCGGTAACCCGCCGCTATCTCGCATAAGCCGTAAATCATCCGCTGGGTTCTGATATCGATTGATTCAGGAACGAAAAAAGCCACCGCGTTGTGACGCGGTGGCTTTCGTTTTTCTGACGCTCGGCAGATCAGAAGTTGGAATATTCAGCTGCTGGTGTGGGCGATCGTTGGCTTAGGATTCGTCGGTTGGCTCAGCGTCAAACTTGCCTTCGCTTTCGTACGACTCGTTGTTCGATTCGCGAGTCTTCGCGATTCGTGCTGCTTCGGAAACCACTGCTTGTGCGGTCCGCAGTTCGATTGGCGAGAACCAGCGGATGTTGCCGGTGTACTTACTTTCGACTCGATTCTTAGCCGCCAATTCTTGCCACGACATCTTGTCCATGATGTGCCATGCAGCAGCTTGTGCGGTGTTCTGAGTCACTTGTCCGTAGCCGAGCGATTCGCAAAGCACGCGAACACTTGGGTCGGTTGTGAATTGATCGAGCGGGACCATTTTATAAGCCATGCGTGGGTTCGGATCCTGCTTGCCATGTTCCAAGCAAACGGTTTGAACAGCGACTTTCATCATGCGTTCTGGTGCGACTCGCATGAATCCACCGCCGCCACCGCCCATGCCGCCGCCGCCCATGCCGCCGCCGCCCATCCCACCACCGCCCATGCCACCGCCGCCGGCTTGACCACCGCCACCGCCGCCGCCACCCATGCCACCACCGCCCATGCCGCCGCCGCCCATGCCGCCACCGCCCATGCCCATGCCTTGAGCTAAGACAGGAACGCTAGCGAAAGCTTCGGGAAGTTTCAGATCGAGAGGTTGCTCGGTCAAGTTGCGGATCAGCACGTTGGCTTTGGTCGCATCCTGAGGAATGATTTTTACTTCGATTTGGCCTGCGTCCATAGCTGCGAACAATTCAGCCGTCACGACGGCCGGTTCGTCTTTGTTTCGATCCGCTAGGGCTGATCCTGGCAGACTCAACAGCGAAAGAGCTGCAGCAGAAAACGCCAGGGTGGCCATTCGACGAGAGCCAATGCGGCGAGAAGACGAGTGCAGAAGAGTCACGAACACGTTCCTTTAAGTGGGTGTCGCCTCGTCAATCGCCGCCAATGAAGGCCGATGCGAATGACGCAGAGTGAAAGAGTCAATAAATCGGGCGAGGCGATTCTCGCGTTATCATAATCCCGCAGATCGGCGGTTCCAAGCAGAAAGGCGGCCGAGCCGAGATTCCCGGACCCGAAAATAGCACCAATCAGCTGAAATTGGAAAAATCGGCAGAAAACAACCGCTCGCTACAGCTTCAATTCCCAAACGACGCCCGAATCCGTCGTTTCGAAGCAAATTCTTTCAAGCTGTTGGATCAACGTCTTCTTCTCGGAATCGATCGCAGTCTCGACCGTTTGGATATTTCGAGTCGCCAACGTCTGCATCGTCGACGCTATCAGATAACTTTCGGCCGAGGACAACTCGCCCCGGGCTTGGATGGGGCCAAGATCCAGAATTGAAGTCGTCGGGCTAAGTACCTCTGCCTCGGGGTCACTAAACCAGAAGTCAACTTCGGCAAGCGTTGGCCCCGCTCTTTGCAGCAGCCGGAAGTGTTCGATATCGATGTGCGAAAGACCCGAGGCACGCCGTTGCGCGTCGGGAATCAAGTTTCCCGAATCAGCCTTCGCCGATCGGCGGAATTGTAACGCCTCGCGGCTGACCGGGGGCCGATAGAATAGTATCCCGGCCACCATCCGAGTCACCGAATTCAGTTCCGAAAAACCGAACTTCTTTAGCAGTTCGGTGAATCGTTCATCGGCTGTCGGCACACCGATGCCGTGTCCGATCGGTTCCAGACCCGCGTAGCCGAACCGTTCGTCGCGAACGACGCCCGCTTTGACCACTTTGAAGCCGCCGGCACGAGCCCGGACCAATGCTTCGGTCAACAACGACTCGGCAACTTCCTTGCCACATTCGGGCAGGATGCAATTCATCGGCATCACCACCTCGGACGGGTCGCTGGACGCTAAAAAATGAGTCCACCCGACAATTTGGCCTTCGGATTCAGCAACAAGCAACGAATGTGGATCAAAAAAAGTCCGAGAAGCAATCGCCTGCTCTAAGCGTGGCAAATTGACTTGCGGAGCCTTGGTGATCGCTGACCAGTGCGCGATCCAGACCCTAAGCAACTCTGGTAAGTCGTTGTTGTGGAAAGAGCGGATGGTCGTCACACGTGCGCTCGTGCTTGTAAGAAAGTCGTCGTTTCGAAAGGGCCCTGTCACTAGCGTATCGAAATGTTGCTTGCGATGGGCCAGGGGAGGACAAAGTCGTGTCGCTGCGGATGCGAAAAAGGTGCCGAACGGGTTGGCTTAGCTTGCCATCGAATAAAAAAAAACGGTGAGGCAGCCTCGAAAGGCTGTCTCACCGTTTGTTTCAAAAACCACGAGAGGTCATCGATCGTTTTGTTGCCGCAATCCCACTCGACGTCAACAAAATTCACGAACCGCTCAACTTTTCAGAGTCTCATCGCAATGAAACTCCTAGCACCGGACCATCGACATTGACAGTCCTTGCCGGTACAGAACTCAATCGGCCGATTATGCCGCTAGCTCGGATCGTAAGTGTCGAAACGAGCAACGGCGTTCGACTTCGTGACTCGTGGCGCGATTAAGTTGACTTTGCGGGCTGCGGGATTTTTTGTCACCGACAATTGGGGCTCGTTTCGGGGGGGGAGAGCCTATCGCTGATAGATAGGCAAGTAGTGGTACCGAACGCTCAGACTAAGCAGGGTTAGTGCGGTAGCATAGACGGTTCCGATGTTTCGTTCTTCGCCCCCACGAGCAATCCAAGATCCGTTGCCCTGTTGAAGATCCAGCATCAGATCGGGAACCAACTTGTCGGCTTTCTCAGCGTATTTGCCGCCCGCTTGGTGCATGGCCTGCGCGTAGTAATAAAGTCCGTAAAAAAAGAACCGCTCGTTCGGCTTGGGTGGATTCTGCAGCAACCACTCCGACGCTCCGGTCACCAGCGGCGATTCGTACTGGCCGCAAACTTGCATTGCCAGTAACCCGGCGGCAGTCATCGTGAACGACGGATGGAACGTGCCGGGCGTATACGTGAAACCGCTAACTTTGTCACGCGGGATCCCCTGGCGGTCGAGCGGTGATGCGTAAGAAAATTTTAAATAGTCTAGCGCGCTCTCAATCGCTTCGCCCGGAACGTCCATGCCGTCGTTCTTGGCCGAACGCAGCGCCATCAATTGCCAAATCGAAACGGATAAGTCGGAATCGGAACTGTCCGGCGTGTACCGCCAACCGCCGCGAAGGTTTTCAGGCTTGCGGACATTCTGTGCTGCCAGAATCAGCTTGATTGCATCGACCAGTGAATCGTGGATGCGGGTATTTTGTTCTGGCGTTGCACCCATCCCCAGCATCTCGGTCAGCATCAACGTTACGATGCCGTGGCCGTACATCCGCGAACTGTCGCTGCCACCAAAGTAACCCTCCATCGTTTGATGATGGGGATCCAAAACAAAGTTGATCGCGCTTTGCATCGCCCGTCCTCGTGCCGTCAATGTTGATGGCTGAGTCCCAATGGCTGCCATCGCCATTACAGCTAGTGCCGTCATTGCGACATCGTGTCGCCGATCCGTAATCGCACCGTCGGCTCGCTGAACCTTGACCAAATAGTCGACGCCGGATTCGACTGCGTTGTCGATGTCGTCCTTCAAGTACAGCGACGACGGTACATCATCGAATGGTTCTTGTGCGAACGACTTACCAGCGATTCCGGGGGACATCGCAAACAGCGAACCAATTCCCAACAAACAACGGCGGCGATCCAAGGAAACTGGATTGTGATGGGGCGAGAATGGTGTCTTGTGCATCGGTCTACTCTTTCCCTTTCCCTGCGGCTTGATTGGCGATCGCTCGGAAATAGGCCTCGATTTCGCGTCGATATTGGATCGGCACATTCGGCGCCGCCGATTCAGCAGCGTCGTCAGTGCGTCGCTGACGCAGTTCGCCCCACTGGATTCCGTTTCGATCGGTATCGCGAGAATCGACCGTTCCACCGTCCGGCATTTCACCGACCTTCGATTCATCACCCGGTTCGCCAGGCGGCGAAGGTTGATCCGAAGGTGGGCTCGGCGGTCCCTGCGACGGCGCGGGCGGATCAATTCGTTCTTGCCGTTGTTTGGCGGCAGCTTGTGATTGAGCTTCGACGAGCCCGGCCAACGTAGGCGAAGCCTCGGCCGCGGTCGATGGTTTGCTCTGGCCTGGTTTTTGACCAGGTTGCTGGCCAGGGTTATCGCCAGGCTCTTGCCCAGGCGGTTGGTCCGACGGATTCTCGCCTTCGCTCGGCTCGGAACCTTGCTCGGAATTCTTCTCCGCAGCGATTGAACGATCGAGTTCGTCGAGAGTTTGGGCGAGCTGCTGAGCACGTTGTTGAGTTGGGCTGGGCTGGGTGTCACCTTGTGATGGTTCCGGTCTTTCGCCTTGCGATGGCGGTTGCCCAGGTTCTTGGTCGCCGAACTGCTGACCCAATGAGTCGGCCGCTTGCTGGATGGCCGTTTCCGCCGCTGCGATCTTGCGACTCGCTTCGGGAGATTGTTTGGCATCTTTTGCAGCCTGGTCCAGCGACTCAGCCGCGTCGCTGGCCGCCTGAGTCGCTCCTTCGTCGATCTTTTGGGCTGATTCATCGAGCGCCGCGGCTTCCTGTTGGTGATCGAGACGTTCTTCGTGTCGTGCCGCACGCTTTAGCGTTTCGGACGCTTCGTTCACGTCGCCAGCCACACGCTGTTGCTGCTTCGCGAGCGCGTCGGCGCGTTCGGCCGGTGCTCGCAATTGATCATCGACTTCAGATTGCTTGACCATCTCGTTCAGCGTCTCGCCGATTTCATCCAATTCGCTGCGAGAACGGGACGTCATCCGTTGGCTCAGCTCGGCGGCCGGGTTCGGTTTATCGAGTTTTTCGAGTCGTTGTTTTTCAAATTCCTTTCGCTGCGTTTCGGCTTGCGATTCCATCAACTTGGCAAGCTCAGCGGTTTGGCGAGCCGCCGCTTCGGCTTGCTGTGCTTCGGCTAGTTGTGTTTCTGTTCGCGCGAGCTCTTTTTCCAACGACTCCTTTTGCTTTGGTTCGCGTTTGATTCGATCCTGGATGTTGCCTTGTTCACGTTTGACGTCGCGCTGCTTCCGCTGGGCCGCTTGCATTCGCCGGTTCGCTTCTTGAACCGTTCGCTGCCAATCTTTACGAATGTCACCGGCTGCACGAGACGCTTGATTCATGGCATCGCGTTCGGATCGTTCAAGTTCACGAGCCAACTTTTCGCGTTGATCATCAGCTAGATCCACCGGTTTTTTTTCCGCAGCATCGGCGGCCGAATTGTCGATTGGCAGTAGTTGTTTGGACGCCTGATCAACGGCTATCGCCATTTGCTTTGCCGTTTCGCGAATCTTGGTTAGCGGAGCGTTTTCGCCGCCCATTTGGTTCGTCTGATCAACTGCGTCTTTCAACTGTTGGCGAACCGTTTCAACGGATTCCTTTAACATAGGCGTCGCTGCCGATTCACTAGCTCGTTTGCCAGTGTTCAGTAACGCATCGTTCACCATGCCCGTGCGACGGGCGACGTCGGCGAGTTGTTTGGTGACACGGGTTTTGGTTTCTTGGAAAGCATCGTCGCTGCGCTGCAGTGTTTGGTTCATTCCGGCTTCATCACGCGCCGATTGTTCCAGCGACTTCTTGGCCTGGTCGACGGCTTGTTTCGCAATGTCCGATAATTCCTGCTGCATCGGTTGATTGCGTTTAAGTTCCTGCTCTAGCCGCTTCAACAATTCTTCGGGGCGGCTTTGTGCTGCGTCGGCGATGGTTTTGGCTTGGTTGAAACGTCGCTCAAGTTCATCGGCGATCTTCAATTCTTGTTCAGCCTTGCGTAGCTCGTCACGCGACTGGGAAACGTCTTCGCCGCTGGCTGCCTTTTCAAAGTGTTCAGCGGTCTGACGCAGCGACGTGGCAAGCTCCTCCATCGCCGTCGCAGCTTCCTGGAGTGATTTCTTGCGTTCCGCATCATCTTCAGCGACTGCATCTTTGGCTTCCGCCATTGCGTCTTCGGATCGTTGCTTCGCGTCCTGGATTTGCGCGACTGCAGCGTCAGCGTCGCGAGCCAATTCACGGTTCTCGGCGGAATTCAAATCAGCCGTGTTGGCAAAATCGACCAAGGCTTCCAGCGTCTGGGTGACCTCGGTCATCGCCGGTGTCTGCTGTGCCGCAAGTTCTTCGGCCGTCGGAGCCGAATCGTCGCTCCGTTCGTCGACTTGTTTCTTGACCTTTTCGACCATCTTTGCCGCTTTGTTCGCCTGTTCGGGCAGCGTCAACACGTACTTCGAAATCGTGGCGCGTGCTTCGGCCACATTCGGTTGCAATGTCGCAATCGCCGCAGCAAGTTTCTGGGCTAACGCGTGCAGCGGCGTGCCCGCGGCGATCATGTCATCGCTACTCCATCGCCGTTTCGACATGCGGTCTCGGGCCGTCGAGAAATCTTCGTTGTGTCGACTACGATCGATAGGCTCAATCAGCTTCCAATCTAATTTAAGTTTCTGCAGTAACCGAACTGGCCATTCCATCGCGGCGGCGTATTGTTCTAGCCACATCGCGTGTCCCCATTTTGCTGTGGCATCGGCGACCAATTTTCGCTCCGATTCAGCGAGTGAACGCACTTCGCGGAGTCCCATTTCGACTTCGTGAACGGCTTCGATGACATTGAATGCCGACGCCAGAGCGCGATGAACCTCCGAAGCGGGCTCGTCGCGATAGTCGACAAATCCATTCTCGGTAACGTTTTTGATCGCTCGGTCGATTAAGTTCAAATCGGCCGCATACTGCAGGTCAACCGAAGGTAGCGATCGATGCAGTTTGACCTCGCGCTGAACACGAATGTTCCACTCTGATCGAGTCGAATCGAATTCATGATCGTTCCAGTTTGCGTCGCGGGCAAACTGTGCGGCTTTTTGCGAGTCCTTTTCACTGGCGACTCGGTCGCGCGCTCGAGTGGCACCCTGCCCGGCTTGTTCCATCTTTTCAATCGCTTCGCCGATCGCACCAATTTCTTTTTGAATGTCGCGAACCATCGACTGGATGTTTGGCGACAACCGATCATCGTTCATGCCGTGGCTGTACTTGTTCATTACCTCATTGCCAAACGACTCGACTAAAATTCTCAGTTGGCCTTCTGGTCGCATTTCCTGAGTGATGTCTTCGAAACGAATTTGCCAACTTTCGGACCATCGGCTCCATTGGTTTTGGAAATGTCGAAGCGTTGATTCAGGCATCGTCAGTTTGTGCCGTTCGACCAATCGGTCGATCTCTTTCATTCGCCCCATAATCACGGTCAGGTAACGACCGAACCGTTCAAACGGCATCTTGGTTCCATCCGTGTTCTCGGCGCGAATCAACGGACGCAAGCTGCGGTTAAGAGACGAAACATCGGACGCGATCGCGATCGTGAAATCTGTACCAAAGTGGCTTCGCATGAGTTGATTGAGACGCGAGGCCTGAGCGGCGATCGACTTTGACTTTCCTGACGCGCTACGAAGTTCCTTTTCTCGCTCTTCCTTCCACGCGGGATGTTGCTCATCAGCCGCAAATAGTCCCGATGCAAACACATGCCTCAGTGATAGATCAAGGTTCTGTATGCCACGGCCCACCAATTCAATCGTTCGAGCGTTAGGAAGGTTGGTGGTATCAGAGATTTGTTGCTGAATCCGTGTCATCAGCGGATCTGTCGTCCCAGTAAGTTCATCAAGTTCCGTTTGTACGGCCCGAACGTTTTCGGGATCGAATGAATCAAAGGCAACTCGAAGGTTTTCGGATAACTTCGTCGCGCGGTTTGTCCATTCGTCGACCAGCGTGGCCAAGTTGGCGAGTTTGTCGAGTCTCTGATGACGGTCTCGGTCAAATTGTTCGTCCGCAACCAACAATTCGATAAACGGCGATTCACCTCGTTGACCAAGTCGGTCGATGGCGACCAGTCGAACTCGTACGATATCGCCGCCCGCTAGTTTGGTTGATTCTTGACCGTCAAACTCGCGATGCAATAGGTCCCAGTCCCAATCGATCTCGATTTGTCGATCCGATCCAGGAATGGAAACGTTGCGCTCGACCAACGCGTAATTGTTGACTTGAAATTCTTGGATGACTCGGTCCATTGGCAAGTCGTCAGTCGCAATCGCCGACAACGCAACGACTTCCAAAGGCGAAACCATCAACTCGGTTGCTTGCGTGGCCGACCAAACAACGCTTGGCGGTCGATCAGCGATTGGTGTAATTGTGTTTTGCGGGCTGAAGGGATTGTTCAAGCCTGAACGCTGGCTGGTCGCATCGACTTGGTACTGAGTCGGTGTCTTGATAGGAATCATCGTGCGAAAGACTTCTCGCGAACCATCGACGGGTAACAGTTCATATTCTGGACCACGTGACCCGACACGGACCGCCGCTTCCTCGACTGCTTCGTCAAATCGGACCGTCAGATGAGCGCGAGTTCCGATGATCGCTTCCAGGTCACCGTGTTCGGCTTCTTCGATTCGGTCATCCAGGTTTGCATACCCCGGAAACTCGTACCGCTTCTCGTAAGACACAACACTCGGACGGGGCAGCGGTGTCAGCGTGTGCCACAGTGTGATCGCATCGCCGCCAACGATTCGGTAATGCATCGGTTCGGTTCCAACCAAAACATTTGCCGCAAACAGTTCGCCTCGCGGTAGGCTTGGTTCTTCGTCGCCCGTCAATTTTGCTTTAGCGGTCGCAGGGCCTGCGATTCGGATCGACATGGGCGTTTGGCCATCCGTGCCATCATCCATTCGCCACTGCAACGTGACTTTGTCAGCCATCACGCCACCGACGCGCACGATCACACCAACCGCGTCGCCTTCGGCCACGAAACCTGTCGCGGGGTCCGGTGTCACGATCGTCAGTGACGTTAGCGACGCCCGCTGGATTGACAGACCAGGAAGCATGGCACGGGCAAACCGACGGGCGAACTGTGCTCGCGGAATCAGCAGCATCGCCGATACGATCGCGACAAGGATCATCGCGCACATCATCCATCTTTTGACCAGAGTAATCGGCAACAGCTTGGTCACGTTGACCATCGAAGTGCGACGACCGACGCTGGTTTGCAGACGCTCCCGAAAACTTGCCGAACCGTTGGCAGAGTTTGGATCTGCAAGCTCGACCGCGGACAATAAGTCATCACGCAGTCGCGGATCGGCGGATTCAAGCTGACGTGCAATTTGCCGCGGATCTTGCTGGCCAAGATGTCGCAGTCCGAATCGCCATGCCGACGCGCCGACAACGGCGTAACCGATCAGACTGAGCGTCCAGCGGACACCGTCTGACAATATCCAGACGTAATCGCAGACCGCGATGACGGAAACTGCAGCGATCGCCACGACCAATCCGACCGCGAAGGCGCGAAGGATCAACAGAGCTCGTCGCCGGCGAGTGAACTGCTGCAGCGCCGACGCTGTGGTGGGGCTGAGGTCGAGTGGGTTTTGCAAGTTTCCAGTGACAGATGCCATCTTTACACCAACCCTGCTTTTTTACGCAGCCACCACTCGAGTCCGAGGACTCCTATGACAGCCCAAAACCAATAGAACGATTGCCAAACCAAGACATCCGATTCAACGATCGCGCCTGATGACAACGGTCGAAGTGAATCCAGGATCTCTGACGCCGACGATTCATGCAGATAGACGCCACCTCCCGCACTGGCAATCTCGGTCAGAGCATTGCGATTCAAGCTGACGCGATTCATTTCCACGTTGTCTCGTGTTCCCACCCAGATTGGCGACGAAGCTTGCATTGCGGACGCGTCGAACCCGCTGGCGCGAATGCGGACTTCATAACTTCCAGCGGCCAACTTTTCCGTTGTGCCCAAATACGTTCCTCGCGCCGGATCGTCGATCGACATCGGAACGGTTGCGACCACTTCGTTGTCGGCGATCACTAATGCGTCGACCGTTGCATCGCCGACGGGTTTGCCGTTGGTGTCTTGCAATCGCGCTCGGATCACCGCAGATTCGCCGGGGACATATTCAATCTGGTCGGTCCCGAGTGCCACATATTCATCGCTAGCCGCATAGGGTGGCTGCATTGATGCAGCCATCAACTGATTCCAAAATCTTGCGTGAAAGCGGTCGGCAACTTTGTAGCGCCAACGCCAAGACTGGTCCGACGAAACATAGAAGACTCGTCCCGCACCGAACAACCGCGTCACCAACCAAGGCGAGCGATTGCCTTCGGAGTTGACGATGTCCGCCCATGACTCGGCGCCCTCTTGCACTTCAACGGACACCGCCGATTGTGGCGCGGGCAATTGCAACCACAACTGTTCCAGATCAGTTTTCTCACCACCCAGGTTGAACAGAGGTTGTTCTAGACCTAGATGAGTAGGCGATATCGATGCAATGGAAGTCGACACGTCGCTGAGAAAACGCACTGGGACTAAGTCACTTAAAAAGTCGCTTGCCACTCGTTTGACGCGACCGTATCGGCCGTCAATCACGATCAAGCCGCCGCCGCGAGTCACGAATTCCCGAATCAAACTTGCATCAGATGCATCAAATTGGTCGGGCGGCACTTCGCCAAGGACGATCACGTCGTACCGCGACATGACTTCGCGATTGCTGGGGAATTCGCCCGGCTCAATGCCTCGTTTCAAACGTAGGTTGTCAGTGCCGGGACCGTATAGAATCGTATCGACCGACCAAGCGGGATCGCGGTCAAAGACATTGCGGATGTAGCGCATCTCCCAGCGGCTCGATCCATCCAAAATCAGCATCCGGCGATCACGCATCGAAGCAGCGACGCGAAACGACATCGCGTTGTTGACATCACTACCGTCACCTTGAACCGGATCCAACCCCGCACGTAAATCCATCACCACGGTGCTGCGGCGGACGCCACGCTGCGATCCCGCATCCATATTGTCCAGTACCGACTTGACGTCGATCGCGAACGGAATCGTTTGCTTTTCGTTGGCGGTTGATCTGACAACTGTTTGCCAGACAACGTCGCCGCCTTCGCCAGATTCGATCCGAACGTTGAACTCGCGACCTTCCAACCCAAATTGATTCAGCACGATCGTTCCGGCGAGCGTTCCATCGAACGCGACTGAATCGGGATGATCGATTTTCACGATTGCGACTTCGGTTGGTTCCGTTTCGCTGCCCATGCCGATCGTGTGAACGGTCGCGCCGATGGTCTTCATCGGCCCCGCCAAGTCGATTGCAGATTTACCCACGTTGTCGCGGCCATCCGAGATCACGACGAGTGCCGTTTGAGTTAGTTCGGCAGAGTCCTCGGGATTGCCTGCGCCCACCGCGGAACGATGCTGGCTAAGTGCGGAAACTGCCGACGCCAAGTCGGTGCGTGTTCCATCCGGTTCAACCGATAGAAAAGCGATGGAGTCGGTTTCGCCAGAAGCGTAATCTTCGTCGGTGCTTGACCACACTGCGACGGGTTCGCCGGAACTGAACGCGACGACGTCCACATCGTGGGTTGTCTTCAATGTTTCGAGCCAACCTTCCGACCCAGCCTCGCCCGTCAACATTCCCATTGCACGTTTGATTCGGCTCGGAGTCGCCGAGGCGGTTTCGCTGTCGGAAACGTTCATGCTTTGTGATGCGTCGATCGCAAACACGACACGACCAAGCGTTCCCACGGTCACGCGTCGATGCCAGACGGGGCCGGCCAAAATCAAGATCACCATCGCGACCGCGGACGCCCGCAACGCCGGCAGTACAAAACTTAACGGTCCTTCGATATTGCGGGTCTCACGCAGGTACAACCACGCCACCAGCGCCGCGGCGATCAGAGCCGCAGTGCATACCAACCAAGGCGAAAGGTCACTGGCGAATCGAATCGATGCTAACATCAGCGGGCTCCTGCGGTTTGGCGGGCACGAGCAATCAGCGGTGACTTCCACCGTCCGAATCGACGCTGCTGTAATAGCAATTCACCGACCAGTCCCACCAACAACGCGACCAACAGCCAACGCCAGACTTCGCGGCCGAATCGCCGAGTCTGGTCATCCGACTGCAATGATTCCAGGTCTCGATAGACCGATGCGTCCACCAGTTCGGCAGCCCGGTTCAGTCGTGATTTATCGGCGTCGCGCAATTGAGACTCGGCTGCCGGGACCTCGGCAACACGAATGGTTCGATTGACAATTGGTTCGCCCTTCGAGTCAAAGTAGTGCTGCCGGAATTGATACACGCCTGGCGTCGCTGCGCGAGAGACCTGCAGTGAATCCAACTGTTCGTAAATGAACGGCTGAATTGCCGTTTCAACTCGGTTGGGATTTTCAAACGAGTAGGTTGCCGTAGCTTTCTGATCGATCTTTGTATCGGCCGGCAATTGCGATGTCAGTTCGATGACGGGCACATCGATCGGTGAACCCACATCGACCGTTGTTTGCTTTTGCGACCCGGCCAAGTCCAACACCATTTGCTGCATCATCGGCAAAAAGACCAATCGCAGCGGTAAGTTCGACCAGGATGCGTCGCAGGGAATCGCAAACTGAACCACTTGGCCCTTGCCGCGCCGAGCCCGCACGACCAACGGATCGCCTGATGAGAACGACAACAACTTTGTGGTGGTGGCAGTTTCCGGCCCCGACTCGTCGAGGGAAAGTTTTCGGTACCCTGTGATGGCAATCTCGCTGATCGGTCCCGTGCTTGTGTCTGCACCGGATCCGGACCCGATGATCGACCACGGCGCGTAGAGGTTGTTCAATTGACCGATCGAGTATCGGGGGAGATCATCATTGTCCGATCGTGGTCCGCCAACGCGATCACCAAGCTGTGCCGGCAATTTCCAGCCGTCGTCTGAATCGCCCCATACCGTGTTGTACGATTCTGGTTTCAGCTTGTCGCCGTCGAAGACGACCAAGGATCCGCCACGCTCGACGAATAGTGCCAAACGTTTGCGTAGCTCGCTGGTCACGTCGTCAACGTTCGCCAAGACGACGATGTCCGGTGACTGTTTGTCGATTTCCACGACAGCGGCTGTCTTGGTTGTGACCTGATTTCGAACCGCGTCGGGTTGGTCCTGTCCACCGAATGCAAACGGGCTGAGCGCGATCGCCAGAAAATCAGTTGCGCCTTCGAGCGGCCGGTTGCTGGGGCTACCGTTGACCATCAACACGTTGATCTCGCGGATCACGTCGACTGCGATGACTCGTTCGTTGTCATCGGGCAACGCGTCTGAATGTTCAATCGAAACGCTAACCGGATGAACGCCCACAATGTCTACTTTATGTGTCAGCCGAGTGATCGTCGATGAGCGCGGCGGCAGTGTGATCGTTCGCGTGTCAAGCGGTCGACCAGCGACAGTCCAAGCTAAACGCAAGTCCCGAATCGTATGATCGGTTGAATTGCGAATGCGGGCTGAAAACTTTGCGCTGCGTCCAGCGACGACGGCTGGTGAGTCGGAGGTGATCGATTCGACGGAAACATTGTCCAGCGTGTTGGATTGGTCACCGACATTCAAGAAACTGATCGTTGGACGGATTTCTTGCTCTTTAAGCGACAGTTCTAGACGCTTTAGCGATTCAATCGCCGAGTCGCCGACCATGTGACTTTGAAAGTCTGATACCACGATGATTTGTCGCTGGGGGTGTGCGGCGTCGCCAGATACTTCGACCGCTCTTCGAACCAATCGACCAAGGTCAACGGGACCACCCGTTGCGGTCATGTTTTCAACTTGGTCGATCGCGTCAGCGGTGCCCATCGAGCCAACGACGGCATCAATCGAACTGGTGCGGACCAGGATGATTTCGTCGCGCCGCGATAGAGTTTTGAAAAACTTGGCAAGCCCCGCCGAAACGTGGTGCATCCGCGTTTGCCCATCGGAATCACGCGCCGCCATGCTGCGACTGTCGTCGATGGCAACGACCACCGTCCGGGCGGCGTCGCCGGGCAGCGCGCGAAAACCGGTCAAGACGGGCCGAGCCAAACAGAACGCCAACAGGATCGGCAGCATGCAGCGCAGCAACAACAGCAACAAATTCATCAGCTCGATCCGTCGCCGATTGACTCGCACGACATCGTCGAGCAAGTGCATCGCGCCCCAGTTCACCGTGCGGAATCGACTGCGAAAGAGCAGGTGAATTGCAAGCGGGATTGTGAAGG
Source organism: Rubripirellula reticaptiva (assembly GCF_007860175.1). Taxonomy (NCBI): domain Bacteria; kingdom Pseudomonadati; phylum Planctomycetota; class Planctomycetia; order Pirellulales; family Pirellulaceae; genus Rubripirellula; species Rubripirellula reticaptiva. The sequence continues at coordinate 1,033,641 of NZ_SJPX01000003.1, forward strand.
CTAGAGCACCGAGAGCGAGCAGGCCGTTAAGGAGCGTCACCGCAGCCTCCGGCGAAGTGCAAAGTATTCGTGCAACGCATCGTCGAACGGTTGATCGGTGGTGACTGGGAAATAGTCGACGCGGTTTCGACGGCAAGCACTTTGCAGTTCTGATTGGTGTTCGGCCAAACGTTGCAAATAGATGTCGCGAACTGAACGTGAATCGACCACGTGCTCGTTCGTTTCGTTTTCAAGATCGCGAAACTGAACCCGGCCGGTGAATGGAAAGTCCATTTCGTCTGGGTCAAGAATCTGGAAGAATAGGACCTCGTGATTCTTGGAACGGAACTGCGTCAACGCGCGGCTGATCGAGGCAACGTCACCCATTCCGTCGGAAATGATGATCGCCAGTCCTCGTCGGCCCAACTTGGACGCAATCTTTTGAAACACGCCGCCCAAGTCGGTTTCGCGTTTCGTTGCATCCGATGCAAGCGCCGTCATGACTGCACGCAAATGCGACGGGCGGCTGCGAGTCGGGATGATATCGCGAGGTTGATCGTCAAACGTGATGCACCCGACGGCGTCTTGTTGTGCTAATAGCAAATAAGCGAGCGACGCAGCAAGCTGTTGGGCGTAGTCGTATTTCGTCAGCGACTCAGATCCCGCAGTGATTCCTTTGCCGCCGCGATCGCCTCCGTATCGCATCGAACCGCTGCGATCGACCAGCAGGGTGCAGCGCAGGTTTGTTTCTTCTTCGAATTCACGAATGTAAAGTCGGTCGCTCTTGGCGAACACTTTCCAGTCGATGTTGCGCAGTTCGTCGCCGCGGACATACGGTCGATGTTCTTTGAACTCGACGCTGAAACCCTTATGAGGCGACCGGTGGCGACCGGAACAGAAACCTTCGACCACTTGTCGCGCCAGCAATTGCAGCCTCGCGACGCGCGACAGTGCCTTCGGCGTGACGAGGTCCAGGATACGCATGGTGGGATTGGGCCGAAGGCGGGATGGGGCGGGAGCCGCCATTGTAGCCAACTTTGCTGTCGATCGCGTCTTACAAACTGACGGGGTCGAACAGATCTTCGACAGTCCCGTCGCTATCGGCGAACGAATCCAGCGGGACGCCGGCCTTGTTCAGAATGGTCAGGTGCAGGTTCGCCAATGGAGTGGGTTGGTCGTAACGAATATGACGACCGCCACGCATGTTGCCCGCGGCGCCACCAGCGACCAAAATCGGCAAGTTTGTATGGTCATGTGCGTCCGAATCGCCCATGCCGCTGCCGTACAGATAAAGCGTGTGATCGAGCAACGTGCCGCCGGCCTCGGGCGTCGCCTTCAGTTTCTGTAGAAACTCGGCGAATAACGATACATGAAACCGGTTCACTTTCGCGATCTTGGCAAGCTTTTCGGGATCGTTTCCGTGGTGCGTGATCGGGTGGTGAGGATCCGGCACGCCGATTTCGGGGTACGTCCGAGTGCTGGCCTCGCGAGCGAGTTGGAACGAAACGACTCGCGTGATGTCGCCTTGGAACGCAAGCAGTTGCAGGTCGAACATCAGTCGTGCGTGATCCGCATACTGAGCCGGCACACCGACCGGCCGATCCAAATCAGGCAGCGGATTGTCCTTGGCCGTCGCTTCGGCACTGGCGATTCGACGTTCGACTTCGCGTACGCTTTCTAGATATCCGTCGATGCGGTTGCGGTCGGCCGGGCCAACCACGCGCTTGAGTCGCTTGATTTCTTCGGTCACCGAATCCAGCAAACTTGCGCGGCGGCGCAGTGCTGCTTGTCGTTGCTCGGGTGTCCCGCCGTCGCCAAAAAGAGTCTCGAACACGATTCGCGGATGGGCTTCGCTGGGCAGTGGCGTCGTCGGCGAAGACCATGACAAGTTGTTTTGGTAAACGCATGCGTATCCGTTGTCGCACTGACCGACCGTCGACAACAAATCCATCGACAATTCCAGCGACGGCAACTGTGTCTGACCACCAATGTGTTTGGCAGCGATTTGATCGACGGTTGTACCTAGCCGGTAATCTGTGCTCTCGGTCCGTTTCGCTCGTGCCGCACTCAGGAATGCCGCGTTCGACGTCGCGTGTGATCCGGGATAGGCGTTCTGCAGATCCATACCCGTCAACACCGTGACTTGGTCTTTGACAGGATCAAGCGGCATCAACGTCGGTGACAATGTTTCCAGCGAGTCCCCGTTGGGAATCCACTCGGCCGGATTGAATCCCATCGGGATATAGATGTATCCAAGTCGGCGGAGTCGTTCAGGAGCCGCCGCGGTCGCCGCGGTTGCTTTCATCGACGGGATCATCGCGTCGAGCAGCGGCAAAGCAAACGCAGCGCCGGCACCTTGCAGGACCGTGCGACGCGACAGTGCTTTTCGAGGAATCATCATCGCAGGCTCCGGTGAGTAAACGCGTTACTGGTAACGATCTGAGTAATCAGAGAACTAAATCGGTATTCCGAGCCGGCTGCGGATGCAACAATCTTGCGAATCGTCGGGCCATCGTCGGGTTCAATGCCGCGCCCAAGTCCGAATGTCATCAGCTTTTCGGTCATTGTCGACACAAACATCTCGGGACGCGCAAGTATACCTGTTTCCAGGGCGTCGATTCCATTGATCCTTTGTCCATCCGGCATCATTCCGTCGGAATCGATCGCAAGTTCACCATCAAAATCGCGCCAACGTCCGACGGCGTCAAAGTTTTCGAGCGAAAAACCGACCGGATCCATCAAGTCATGACAACTGGCACAAGCCGGATCCGCACGGTGCTGGGCTAATCGTTCGCGAACGCTGGTCGCCGCCAACGTCGACTTTTCCTTTAGATTCGGCACATTGGCCGGCGGCGGAGGCGGAGCCGTTCCGAGGATATTCTTCAGGATCCAGTGGCCACGGATCGTTGGCGATGTTCGCGTCGCATAGGACGTCACGGTCAGGATACTGCCATGACGAAGGATTCCGCCCCGGATGCTGTCGGCTGGCAAGTTGACTCGGCGAAACTGACTGCCAAAGACATGACCGACGCCATAGTGCTTGGCCAATCGCTGGTTCAAATAGGTGTAGTCTGAATCGATCAGCCCCAGCACGCTGCGATCGTTTCGAACCATGTCGCGGAACAGCTCTTCGGTTTCTCGCCGAAACGCTTCGCGCAAGTTGTCGTCAAAGTCGGGGAACAACCGCAGGTCGGGAGTGATCGAATCGAGGTTGCGAAGATACAGCCACTGCGAAGCAAAGTTCGTCGTCAGTGAATCTGACCGATCGTCTGCCAACATTCGCGTCACCTGTTTGGCCAGCACTTCGGGGTCATGCAACTGGTTCGCCTCGGCAAGCGACAACAATTCATCATCCGGAATGCTGCTCCATAAAAAGAACGACAACCGCGACGCCAGTTCCACGTCGCTGATGGGAACCGAGCGACGCTCGGCATCGTCTTCGGCATGATCGGATTCGACCCGAAACAGAAAATTGGGGTTTACCAAGATTGACGTTAACGCCGACTCGACGCCGGCATCAAAACCGCCTTCGCGATCGCCTTCGGAAAAGAAGAACATCGGTGACTCTAGGTCTTCGTCCGTGATCGGGCGACGGTACGCGCGACGGGCTAAAGTTCGGACGATCTGTTCGCCACATTCCATGCGTTCCTGCGCCGCAGCGTCATCGCTGGGCCGGCAAACAAAGATTCGCTTGTCGCTTGCCGATCGTGCGTTGGCGTCTGCCCGATCTGATTTCGTCGGCGCCAGCGGGCCAATGATCGAAACTTGAAAAATCGCGGGTTCGGCGCGCGGGTGACGGTGCCGGTTGTAGCTGGCGTCGAACGGTTGGCGTTTGGTTTGTGCTAGCGAAGCACCCTTGCTAGGGAATGTGACTCCGATGCGATGCGAGCCTCGGACTACGTCGATGCGAGTTCGCAAGTTTGAGTCGACGTGAGTGAAGTCTTTTCGGCCTGGTGGTGGCTTGACGGTGAACTGATGCTCTCGCTGGTCATCGACCAAAACGTCAATCTGGTGAGGCTCGGTTAAGCCTTCGACCATCTCGTCACGATCTCGCGTCAGTCGCAACTCGATCTCGTATTGACCCGACGCCGCAAAGTGGTGCTCGAACACCGTTCCACCTCGCGTGCCAAGCGGCAATCCTTCGACGTGCGCTAATTGAGTTCGGTCGGCAGGAACTCGAACCGTCAAACCGATCGGCCCCGAATCAGCACGCCCGACCGCCGATCGGGCGATCGCCTGAGCCGCCGAAACATAGCGACTCAGCAGCATCGGCGAGAGTTCACCGACTGTGATGTTGTCGAAGCCGTGGCTCGACTCATCAGGCGGCAACATCGCGACGGCATCGATGGGAATGCCCAACAAGTCGCGGATCGAGTTTTGATATTCCGTTCGAGTCAGCCGGCGAAGTGACTCGGTGCGGCCCGGATTCGGAAATTTGGTGGCTCGCTGGTCTAGCAAATCAGTCATCGCCGAAGTCACTGCCTGATACGCCTCCTCACTCGGCCGATCCGGATCGAAACCGTCTTCATCAGGACTATACTCGCTGGCTGGTGGCATCTGCCGAGTGCTGGTTCGTTTTAGGATCGCTTCCCAGACACGGCTGTCAAAGTTCGCCGCCGCAAGCGTTTCGGCCGAGAAATCGACAGATTCCAAGTCCAATCCACCGCTCGCATCCCCGCCGCTGTGGCAACCAATGCAGTTGTCCGAGACGAACGAAGTCACGGTGGCCAGATTTTGGTCATTCGCCGGCGGTGCGTCTGCAATGGCTGTCCGGCTAGAAAGAGCTGACAAGCTCGCCAAAACACAAACAGACAGTGCGATGGTGAATGCGAGAAGTTTCGTCACAGTTTTCATTTGCAGCAAATGGATCGGAACCGATTGCCTTTCATTCTAGCATCCATCGTTCCACAAGTGGGGGATCTTCGCCGTAAACGGACTCGGTAAGCCGGCGATCATCCCGGTCGACTCCCACAGCGACTGCGTCGCTTTGCGGAGCCAAGATCTTCGGCACCTTGCGTAGGGTCTGCTGGCAGCCAGATTGTGTGGTCTCGGAAAGAATCCCACGTTCGTTACCATACGCGTCATGGAACCCATCACTGAACATCACTCGTCGGACAAAGCCGTGACAGTCGATTCCAAAGTTTCATTGGTACTGCTTCGGTTTACCGGTGAAGACCGGCCAGGATTGACCGCGTCGCTTTCCGAATTGTTGGCATCCTTTGGTTGCTTGATCATCGACATCAACCAAGCGGTGATCCACCAGTCACTGCTGTTGGGTGTGCTGGTTCAAATTCCAGCAGAACAAGATCCTGATCGAGTCATCGAAGCGATGCAGGATCGTGGCGAGTCGTTGGGGCTGCGGTGTAAGCCGCGGCACATCCACGACGGGGACTATGACGCCTGGGTCGATCGCCAAGGAAAGTCACGGTTCATTCTGACGCTGCTATCGCGGGCCGTGACTGCGGAACAGTTCAGCGCCGTCAGCAGCATGTTGGCGCAACAGGGATTGAACATCGACGTCATCACTCGGTTGTCCGGTCGCCCCCCCCGCATCCCCACCAGCAAGCTGACTCGTGCCTGTGTCGAGTTCTCGATCCGCGGCGAACCGCGTGACAAAAACCAACTGAAAGCCAGTCTTCTGGAACTTTCTAGCAGCTTGGAACTCGACTTGGCTTGGCAGCGAGATGACGCCTTTCGACGGAACCGCCGCGTCGTCGCGTTCGACATGGATTCGACACTGCTGCAAGCCGAAGTGATCGACGAGCTGGCCAAGGAAGCAGGCGTTGGTGACGAAGTCATCGCAATCACCGAAGCGGCAATGCGAGGTGAAATCGATTTTGATGAATCGCTGCGTCAGCGTGTCAGCAAGCTGGCCGGATTATCGGAGTCGGTGTTGCCGATCATCGCCGAGCGATTGGAGTTGACCGAGGGCGCCGAGCGGTTGCTAACGTCACTGCGTCGGTTTGGATATCGAACCGCTATTTTGTCGGGCGGATTTTCGTACTTCGGCGAGTACCTGAAAAAGCGTTTAAAGATTGACTATGTCTACGCGAACGAGCTGGAAATCGTCGATGGCAAGTTGACTGGACGTGTGACAGGCGAAATCGTCAACGCCCAGCGAAAAGCCGAATTGCTGCAGTCGCTTGCAGATGCCGAGGGCGTCGACCGAAAGCAGTTGATCGCGATCGGTGACGGCGCAAACGATCTGCCAATGTTGGCTCGCGCGGGACTCGGTATTGCATTCCACGCAAAACCAATCGTTCGCCAATCAGCCGAACACCAAATGTCGACGCTGGGACTAGATGCTGTTCTGTATTTGCTGGGCGTGCGAGACCGCGACTTGGAATAGATCGCGAATTAGGCTTGGCTGGCCGGTTTCGCGAATATCTTTTTTGCCAACAAAACCACTGCCAATACAATCGCGCCGATCAAAACGCCGATGATTCCGTTCAGTACCATGGTCGAAATGCTGGCCAGAAATCCACCAATTGGTTCGATCGCCGCAACGCGATGTTCGACCGATTCAATGAAATGGTGGATCGGCGCGATTCCGTGGGCAAGCAGTCCGCCGCCGACCAAGAACATCGCGACCGTGCCGGCCAACGACAAGAATTTCATTAGATACGGCGCCAGCGTTAGAATCGACGTTCCAATCGACCGTCGCAGGGATGACGCTGGCTTAGCCGGACTGGTCAGAATCAGATGTCTACCAAGGTCGTCCAGCTTGACGATTCCCGCCACTAAACCGTAGACGCCGACCGTCATCAACAGGCTAATCGCCACCAAAACGGCGACTCGCGTCATGAATGGTTCCGTCGCTACGGTCCCCAGAGTGATGACGACAATCTCAGCCGACAAAATGAAGTCGGTGCGAATCGCGCCGGCGATCTTGGTCTTTTCGGCTGCCACAATGTCGACCGAGTTATCAGCGATCAACGACTCGTGCTCTCGAGCGTGTTTTTCGTCTTCCGGATCATGAAAGAACGCATGCGCCAGTTTTTCGCAGCCTTCGAAACAAAGATAAGCACCGCCGGCGATCAACAGTGGGTCAATTGACCAAGGTGCGATCGCGCTAAGCGTTAATGCCGACGGGACCAGGATTACCTTGTTCAATAGCGATCCCTTCGCGACTGCCCACACGACTGGCAATTCGCGACTGGCGTCGACACCCGAAACCTGCTGAGCGTTCAGAGCCAAGTCGTCGCCCAAGACGCCGGCGGTCTTTTTAGCAGCAACCTTCGTCAATATCGAAACGTCATCGAGAATTGTCGTGATGTCGTCGAGCAACAACAACAAACCGCTAGCCATACAGAAACTCGCAACGAGCAAAACGAAAAATGAGAGACCCTATTTTGTCGGCCAACTTATCATCCAATCGACTTGCTGTGTGAGCAGCTTGAATCGACTCGCCGCATGACGGCCCGCATCGGGACGCACAGTCTTGCTAAGACTTGATCTTTTGGCGTTTCTTCTTCGGGTTTGCCGCCCTCGATTTCCCGCCATTCGGTTTCGGTTCAGGTTTGGGCAATACAGCCGAACTTAACGCCCATTTTCTCCACGCCGCCACCATCTCGTCTCGCGTTTCCGTCTCGGACTCGGCAAGGTTATCTTGCTCGGTTCGGTCCGTCGCCAAGTCAAACAGTTCCCACGGTTCGCCCTTCACGCGGACCAGCTTCTTGTCGCCGACTCGCATCGCCGCATTGCCTTCGTGTTCCCAGAACAGTGGTCGATCGTTGAAAGTGCCTTGGCCGGTCAACAGCGGTTTCAGGCTCTGCCCCTGCATGGGTGTGATCGCGTTGCCGTTAAATTGTGCTGGGTAATGGGCACGGCCCAAATCAACACAGGTCGCCATCACGTCGATCAAGTGAGTCGGTGTGGTGATCCAGTCTTTTTCGTCGCCGCTCGGTTTGATCGCGGCCGGCCAATGCGCGACCAACGGTGTGGCGATGCCACCTTCGTGGTTGTAGTGCTTGTACATGCGAAAGGGCGTATTGTTCAAGTGAGCCCAGCAGCGACCGATGAACACATTCGAATGCGGATTGCCTGGCAGGTCGCCTTCGTACTTTCCGTTGATGCCAGCCTCGGCATTCCCACCGTTGTCGGACATGAACAAGATCAACGTGTTGTCCAGTTCATTTCGTGATCGAAGTGCTTCGGTCAGTTTGCCCAGATTCTTGTCGATCTCTTCGATCATCGCGGCATAGATCGCCATCATGTCGTCGTAGCGTTTTTGTTCTTCGGCAGATAACGAATCCCAAGCCGGGATCGCGTCGGGCCGAGGTTCAAGTTTCCAGCTCCTGTCGATCAGTCCCAACTCGATCTGGCGTTCGTAACGTTCTTCACGCAGCACATCCCAGCCCTTCATGTACTTGCCACGGTACTTTGCGATTGTTGCTTCGGGAGCCATGCAGGGAAAGTGCGGCGCGGTATGGGCGAGGTACCAAAAGAATGGCTTGTCGGCCGCAATTGCTTCGTCCACAAAACGAATGCCTTGATCGGTAAACAGGTCACAGGCATACCACGGTGGGTTCAATCGCGGATCGTCTTTGGCGATGCTGTCGCCGTTCAAGAAAATCTTCGAACCACCCTTCGATCCGGTCTGATTCGAAAAGTGGACGCCACCGGCCGGCAAGTTCAAGCTGCGATCGAAGCCTCGTCCCCAGGGAGTGACGCCATGCTCGAATCCGACGTGCCACTTGCCCGTCATCGCGGTCAAGTAACCAGCCTCTCGCATCACCTCGGCAATCGTGACACAGTTCGAATTCAGTCCGCCGGCATACCCAGGCGTTCCTTGATCGGTCGTCATCCAGCCCACACCGGCCTGGTGCGAATACAGTCCAGTCAGAAGCGAAGCCCGGGTCGGGCAACATCGTCCCGTGTTGTAGAACTGCGAAAACTTGGCTCCGCCCGCCGCCATCGCATCAAGATTCGGCGTCGGAATCTCGCTGCCGTACCCCATGTCCGAAAACCCCATGTCGTCTACCAAGATGACGATGATATTGGGGCGTTCGTCGGTTCCAGCCCTATCGGCCGCATCGCCGACGGCAAGGCATACCGTAGAGCAGGCAACCGAAACAGAAAGAATCGCAGCAATCGCAACGGCAAACATCAGAGTTCGCATGGGAGGTTCCTAGACACGTTTTTAAATTCACAAACACAGTGACGTCAATTTGGACTGGGGTATCTTACTGCATCGAGAGACTGCGTTCCTGTTTGCGAATCGGCACGCTGCAGTTATTCTGGTCAGGCAAATCTATTCTCTTCTGATCCAGGATCTGTTCGTGACCCACTTTGATGTCTTCAACGGTGATGCCGATGGTATTTGTGCCCTTCACCAACTACGGCTCGCGGATCCTCGGCCGAGTACGCTAGTAACGGGCGTCAAACGCGACATTGATTTGCTTCGACGGGTCGACGTTAAGGCCGGCGACAGTGTCACAGTGCTGGACATCTCGCTGGATAAGAACCGCGACGACCTCGTTCGCTTGCTAGGTGACGATGTTCCCGTAGTCTATTTCGACCACCATTTCGCAGGCGAGATCCCTGACTCGCCGCACTTGACTTCACATATCGATACCGCAGGCGACGTTTGCACGGGCTTGTTGGTAAATCGATATTTAAAGGACGCTTTTTTGCCGTGGGCTGTGGTGGCACTGTACGGCGACAATTTGTACGACGCGGCTCGGTCGGCGGCGAGTCCACTTGCATTGAACGAGACGCAGCTCGGCCAACTCGAAACGCTCGGGACGCTGCTGAATTACAACGGTTATGGCAGCACGCTGGATGATTTATTCTTCGCACCCGGCGAACTCTATCGGCGAGTTTCTCCTTACGCCGACCCGTTTGAATTCATCGCCTCCGATACGACTTTTCAGACGCTTGACGAAGGTTTTCGCAGCGACATGACGCGAGCTCGAACGATCGAACCGGTTTTGGCGACTGAGAAATGCGCCGCGTTCGAGTTCCCATGCGAATCGTTTTCGCGCCGAGTCAGTGGCGTGTACAGCAACGAACTCGCACGCTTGAATCCTGACCGTGCCCACGCTCTGCTCAGCCTGCTACCGTCGGGCGACTATCTGGTCAGCGTCCGCGCGCCGCTGGCAACCAAAGTTGGCGCCGATGATTTAGTTCGGCAGTTTCCGACCGGCGGTGGGCGTAAAGCGGCTGCGGGAATCAACCAATTGCCGGCCAGCCAACTGCAAGAGTTTCTGGACGCGATGCAACGTCAGTTTGTCTGATCGTCCGCGGAAGTCTGTGGCGGCACTTTTGCTAGTTCAGTTCGTCCCAATGCAAACCGAACCGAGTCAGGTACTTCTTCAATCGGTCCGCGTCATTCGGCTTGGCTTTTGACTTCCGCGAAACGTTGAAGAGTTCGCGTCCGGCTGCGGAAAGTGTTTTCGAGCGTCGGCAGACTCGAACCACTTCGGCCAACTGGATTCGATCAAAAGCGTCGATCTCGGCCAGTCGATCCTTGCCCAGCAGCGGCGTCAATGTGTCTTCCGACGTTCGATCAGGGGAAGCTTCTGTCCAGCTTGATCGCAGGCGTGTGATTTCCTCGTCGACAAGTGCGGGAGTGATTCGGCCACCGTCGGCGAGCGTTGACATGCGAGTCACGGCCGCGTTTAAGTCACGGAAGTTGGCTTTCCAAGACGAATCCGGTGCCATCGCAAAGTCGACAAACGCCTTCCTTGCTTCCTTGCCGATCGTAATCTTCTGGCCGCTCGCCTTCGTGAACTGTTGCAGTTCGAAGTCGAGGTTGGGATCAATATCAGCTCGCCGCTCGACAAGTCCCGGCAACCTGAACGACCACAGATTGATGCGAGCGAGCAGGTCTTCACGAAAAGTGCCCTTTGCGATTTCCGAACTGAGATCGCGATTGGTTCCAGCGATCAACTGAAAATTGCTTTCGGTTGTTTTATCGGAGCCGACGGGCAGGAACTGTTTCTCTTCGATCGCGCGCAGCAGCATCGCTTGCTCATCGAGCCCAAGTTCGCCGATTTCGTCAAGGAACAACATTCCGCCGTCCGCCGACTTCAGCAGTCCGGCACGCGAAGTCGCCGCCCCAGTGAACGCGCCTTTGGTGTGACCAAACAGAGTCGACATCGCCTGCTCGCCACGAATCGTTGCACAGTTGACTTCGACAAGCGGGCCTTGGATCTGTCGTCGGTTTCGTTTGAGCTCGTAGATCCGTTTAGCCAACTGAGTCTTGCCGGCGCCGGTGGGTCCTGTCATTAAGATCGGTGCCGTGGTTGCCAAACTGACTCGTTCGATGCGTTCGATCAGTTCGTTGAACGCGGCGTCTTTCGTGTCGATGCCGCACTTTAGAATCGACCGAGCTTCGTCGTGCTCTTCGCCGAACCGTTTCGCGAGTTGATCGTAGCGCGAAAGGTCTAGGTCAATGATTTGGTAGCTACCCGCTGTGCTTTCGGCCTCTAGCCGTCGCGAACGTCCACGGCTTTTCGGTGGCGACGTTTGCAACAGCGTCGCGGGCAAATGACGCGATTCGGTCAGCAAGAACAAACAAATCTGGGCGACGTGCGAACCGGTGGTGATGTGGACGTAGTAGTTGTTGCGATCGGTGTCGAACGAATAGCTGCGGCTGAAGTCATGTAGCGTCGCATAGACTTCTTCCAAGTCCCAAGGATCGGCAAGCGCGATCAAGTGTTGGTGAACCGTGGTTTCGGGCGACACCGTTTCGATGTCCGCCGAAACCTGGTTGGCAAGTTTTGTGTGCTTGGGATCGGCCAACAGCTCAAATCGATCGACGATAAAGTCATCCTGTTGGCAGATCGCCACGGACGGACGCCAGCCCGACCAGCGATCCGTCGACTTGCGAGTCGCGGTGTCCAATTGGGTACCAAGCAGGCCGATCAAAACGTTAGATTTGTTCATTGAGTGGTTTCGACGCAATGCGTGATTTTATCCAAGTTTATAAATTCGCCTCTTTTATGATAGTTCTTTCAGGTTCTTGCTGCTGGTACGCGATTGCTGTTTTGCCGTAAGTGCCTTCATGGTAGTGACTTGCGGTAATTTTGTGCGTCTTGGCACAGCGCATGCTTGGTATTAAGTTCGCCACGAAGGCGAATTTACTTGAACCCCTGAGGCCATCATGTCCACGTCAAGCTCCAACCCTGTTTCAAACACGGCACCACCCAAGGCGCCGGCGCGACGCCAATCCGGCGACCGTCACGTTTACAACGGTCCCGGCATGATCGCGACTGGCGAAGCGACGGCACTGTTGCCAACCGAGACGACTCCGCCAATCAAAGTGTTTGGAACCGCGGCGATCCGTGAGACTTTCGACGACCTGTGCTTGCAACAAGCCGTGAACTCGCGACTTGCGCCCGGCGTGACTGACTTGATCCTGAACCCCGACGCGCACTGTGGTTACGGGGCGCCGGTTGGATCCGTTTTGGTCTCGCCGACGCATATCTATCCGGGGCCAGTGGGGGTCGACATCAAGTGCTCGATGAGTCTGCTGCAGTTGGACCTGCCGGCCGACGCAGTCGACGACCGCAAGGTCCGCCGCGAATTGATTTCGGCGATTTGTCGACGTACGCCGACGGGTGCGGGAAAGGGGCAACGCAGTGTTGCTCAGTCGCGTCACGTCAATCGAACGCTTGGAAAGCAGTTGGTCCTCGAAGGTGCCAGCAAGGATGTTTGCATGGCGCTGGGGATTCCACCGAACTGGGCGTTCCGATGCGAGGACTCGTTTCATGTCGGGCATGATGGGACTGCGACCGCTTTGGAAGCTCGTTTGGAAACTTTGTTGGCGACACGCGAGATGACGAACTTTAGCGAAAAGATGCAACAACTTGGTTCATATGGTGGCGGAAATCATTTCGGCGAATGCGAAGTGGTGGAGGTCGGCGATAACGAACGAGCTCGAAGTGTTGCTGAAACGTTTGGGCTGCACGATGGAAACGTTGCGTTTCTGTCGCACTGTGGTTCACGCGGTTTCGGACACATTTTGGCGTCGGGGCAATTCAAGCATTTGCAAACTAAGTTCGATCGCTGGGGAATTCCTTTGCCGGCGGGCGACCGTCAATTGGTTTATGCGCCGCTTGGATCGGACGAGGCCAACAACTATTTGGACGACATGTCGTTGGGAGCGAACTTTGCAACCGTGAACCATTTGCTGATCAACGCTCTCGTACTGGAAGCGTTCCAGGAAGTGATCCCGGGCGTGAAGGGTGACCTGGTGTACTTCATCAGCCACAACATTGCGCGTCGAGAAATTGTCAACGACCGACCTGCGTGGGTTCACCGCAAAGGGGCAACGCGAGCGATGCCGGCCGGGCATCACTCGCTCGAGGGAACTCCGTTCGCAAATTCGGGTCACCCAATTTTGTTGCCGGGGAATCCTCGCGATGGGTCGGCGGTGATGGTGGCGGATCCGGGTGCCGAAGCATCGTGTTTTAGCGTGAATCACGGAGCGGGACGAGTGCTCGGGCGTCGTCACGCAAAGCGCGTGCTCGATCAATCGACCGTGGATACTGAATTGGAATCAAACGATATCCTTAGCAACTGCCGACGTTATCCAATCGACGAAGCGCCGGCGGCTTACAAGGACTTCAATGAAGTGCTGCATAGCGTGAAGTCGGCGGGACTGGCCAGCGAAGTGGCACGGTTGAAAGCACGTTTCGTGATCAAGGACGCCAGCAAGGCGGATGATTGAATGGTGATGATCGAGATCGATGGCAGCGAGGGCGAAGGCGGCGGACAGATTATTCGTTCGTCACTGGCTCTCGCTGCCGTGACGGGAAAGCCGGTCAGACTGCAGAACATTCGCGCTGGTCGTTCGAAGCCGGGACTACTGAGACAGCACTTGACGGGAGTCAAAGCGATCGCCGAGATCGCCGGTGGCGAGATGATCGGCGCCGATCTTGGTTCGCGCGAGTTGACGTTCACACCGGGCACAGTTCGCGGTGGCGAATACCGGTATCAAGTCGGTTCGGCCGGCAGTGCGGTATTGGTGGCCCAAACGGTTTTGCCGGCGCTGATGATGTCAGATGCCTCGTCGACGGTCACGGTCGGTGGCGGGACGCATGCGTCGTGGGCGCCTCCGTTTGATTTCTTTGAGCGGTGTTTCTTGCCGCTGGTCAGTCAGATGGGTGCGAACGTGACCGCGTCGATTTCAGCGCATGGTTTCTATCCGGCCGGCGGTGGAGAAATCACCGTTGGGGTGAATCCGTCGTCTGGATTGCGCGGGATCGAGCTTGTCGAACGCCTAGGCGAAATGCGACCGCGAGTCATCGCACTCGTTTCGAAAGTCCCGACCTCGGTCGGTGATCGCGAGTGCGATGTCATTCGCCGGAAAGCAGACTGGAACGTTGACGTCTGCGAAGTCATCGAGGTGGCCAAGTCCGGTGGACCGGGGAATGCGGTAATGATCGAGTGTCAGTTCGACAATGTGACCGAACTGTTTGTCGGCTTCGGAAAGATTGGGGTTCGGGCTGAACCGATTGCCCGTTCAACGCTACGCGAGGCACGGAAGTACTTGGTCTCGGACGTTCCCGTCGGGCCTTATTTGGCGGATCAATTGCTAATGCCGATGGGATTGGCGGCAAGCCAGGGCCGCGCAAGTCGCTTTCGCACGACCACGCTGACTCAGCACAGCCTGACTCATATCGCAATCTTGAAACGCTTCTTAAACATCCGAATCGACACAACCTCGAAAGACGATGGCAGTGTCGAAGTTATCGTTTGTTAAGTTGGTGTTTGGAATAATTCGCGGCGGCGGTTCTACAGTTTTGCTGCCGCGGGTTGATCCAGATAGAACGTCAAGTCGTCGACTTGAATGTGCGACGCCGGATAGCGATCGAAGTCGCCGGAGTGACCGACCACATCGGCCAGCACGTCTGCCTTGCCGGCACCGGTGATCAGGAAGGCGATTTTATTGGCGTTGTTCAAGACCGGCCCTGTCAACGTGATCCGTTTCTGTCCCGACGTCGGGTGCGTGGCGACTTCGCAGACGTTCGATGACTTCAGAAACTGATTTTCGTGCGGGAAGATTGACGCGGTATGACCGTCATCGCCCATTCCAAGCATCACGTAGTCGAACACTGGCAATCCGTTATCGCCGACGGCAACATGTTCGGCAATTTCAGTCTCATAGCGAGCACGCTCGTCCGCGGGCGTTGACTCGCCGATCATGCGGTGAACGTTTTCGGCCGGAATCTTGACGCTGTCTAGGAACAGCTCTTTTGCGACTCCATAGTTGCTGTCCGGATCCTCGGGCGCGACGCAGCGCTCGTCGCACCAAAAGAAGTGCACTCGCGTCCAGTCAACCTTGTCGGCAAATTGGTTTGCCCAACGAGTGAAAAGTAGCTTCGGTGTGCTGCCGCCTGACAACGCCACCGTTACCGTTGGCTGCCTTTGCTCGGATAGCCAATTCGAGAAATCCGCGGCAAAGGCGTCTGCTAAAGTCGAAGGATCCGCGAATGTTTTTACTTGAGTTGGCATGGCAATGAAGGAAGTGTCAGCGGGCATTGACGGCAATTGGTACGTGGTCGAATTAGAACATTTACACCGTGGTCTGCGCACCCGCCAACGAGTGTGTGATGTCAACGATGTGGGATACCATTACAATTTCCGATTTTCCGCACCTACAAAGTCTTATCATGCAACTTGATCCGAAGGACCGTATTTCTCGCGTGGACGCTGGGAATCCGTACCGACCGTCGGCAACGTCGTCGGCGTCATCGTCGGCAGTGGCGTCGGCAGTGGCGTCGGCAACACCCGAACCGTCGCAGTCCGACGCCAAGCCGAGTGAAAGGCTCGCTGCCAGATCGCTGCGATATATTGCTCATGGTGTGTACTTGCAGATCTTTTTGGGCGTCGGTTTCCTTCTGCTGGCGGCAACGGGTGTCGATCTGACCCGTCTGCTTGCCGGTCCCCATGTCGTCGGTGGATTGCTGATCATGTTGGGGATAAACTCCCTGATCTACATTCACCGTTACAAAAAGTCGCTGCGTCAGGCTGACTAAACTGGGGCGTTGTTCGTTTTAGAATTCGAAAGAAAGTTTGGTTTGACAATGGTTCGTCAGTTCGGGTTGATCGTTTTTGTTCTTTTGACCGTACTCTGTGCGCGGGCCGACGCCGCCGATGCACCGCCGAACGTCTTGCTGATTTGTGTGGACGATCTTCGTCCCGAATTGAACTGCTTTGGCGCGGACTACATTCGTTCGCCCAACATTGACCAATTGGCCGCGACTGGGCGAGCCTTTCACCAGCATTTCGTGCAAGCGCCAACTTGTGGTGCGTCGCGGTATGCGATGTTGATGGGCTGTTACGGAGGCAGCAGCAACGACGCAATCTTCCATCGCGCCAAGTTGATCGCGGCTGGGAAGTCGGTTCCGACCAGCATGCCGGCTTGGTTTCGCAAGCATGGCTACACCACGGTTTCAGTCGGAAAGGTCTCGCACCATCCCGGCGGACGTGGCGGCAAAGACTGGGATGACGACGACCAGCCCGAGATGCCGGATGAATGGGATCGTCACCGATTGCCCGCCGGTCCGTGGCAGCATCCGCGTGGTGCCATGCACGGGCTGGCACGCGGCGAGATCCGTGAAGATCCCTCAAAAATGGATGTCTACCAATCGGCCGAAGGTGACGACACGATCTATCCGGACGGGCTGATCGTGGACGATTCGCTTGACCAGTTGGATCAGCTTGCCAAAGACAACACGAAGCCATTCTTTCTAGCCGTGGGAATCATCCGGCCGCACCTGCCGTTCGGCGCGCCGGCAAAGTACATGGAACCGTACCGTGATATTCAGCTTGCGCCGATTCAACATCCCGAACGTCCGATCGGCCCCACCACTTGGCATCGATCGGGCGAATTTATGCGATACAACCGTTGGGGCCGCGACCCAAACACCGATTCCGAATTTGCGGATGAAGTGCGCCGGCACTACGCGGCTTGTGTGACGTACGCCGACGCGATGGTTGGTCGAGTGATGGCAAAGCTTGTCGAAACTGGCGCGGCCGACAACACCGTGGTCGTGTTGTGGGGCGACCATGGATGGCATCTGGGTGAACACGCCATCTGGGGCAAGCATGCGTTGTTCGAAGAATCGCTGCGTTCTCCGCTGATCATCCGTACGCCCAATCAATCCAAGCCCGGCGTCGCCACCAACGCGATCGTTGAATCCGTCGATATGTTCCCGACGCTGTGTGACCTGACCGGTATTCCTCGGCCATCTTCGGTGACCGGAGTCTCTTTGCAGCCGATCGTGAATCGACCCGAAGCACCTGGGCACTCTGCGATTTCGTACTTCAACAGCGGCAAGACCATTCGGACGCCCGAGTATCGTTTGATCCAGCACAAGAACGGTGAAATCGAACTGTACGATCACGCAATCGACGGCAGCGAGACAAAGAATTTGGTTCTAGAGACGCCCAAAGAAACGATCGAATCGCTTCGCAGCGAACTGAATACGCGGCTGCCGTAGCTGCAAACTAAGAAACGCAGCCAGTTTGTTAGCGACTGGCTGAGGTTCGTCTAGCAATTTTCAATTTGAAATAGCCTTTGGCAATCACGTCCCGTTTTGATCGCGGCGCGTTAGACTTGGCATGCGCGACAGGGGTCGCAGTCACATCCCCCCGAAGGAATCTTCAATGCAGTTCCGCCAATCCCGTTCTGTTTTACCTGCGGTGGTTATTGCCGCTATCGTCGCGTGCTGTTCGAACAATGTTCAATCGCAATCGCCGCCTACCAACGTGTTGGTCATCATGGTGGATGATCTAGGGTTTTCTGATATTGGGTGTTATGGCGGCGAAATCGAGACTCCCAACTTGGATCGATTGGCCGAAAATGGACTGCGATTTAGCCAGTTCTATAACACGGCAAAGTGCCATTCGTCGCGAGTTTCGTTGTTGACGGGCCAGTACTGCGAAGCGGCAGGAAACGAGTCTCTGAAGCATGCGGTTACGAGCGCCGAAGTTCTATCTAAGGCCGGCTACTCGACTCTGATGACGGGCAAGTGGCACCTTGATCGTGAGCCAACGGATGTTGGATTCGATCGATATTTTGGCCATCTCAGTGGAGCGTGCAATTACTTTTTGGGTGACAACACGTTTCGGCTTGACGGTGAAAAGTTTGATGTTCCCCAAGAAGGTTTCTACACGACGGTTGCTGATGTCGACTATGCAATTGATTTCTTAAGTGACGCTCGCGAGGAAAGTCAACCTTGGTATCTGTATGTTGCCTTCAACGCACCTCACGCACCGCTGCAAGCACTGCCAGAGGATTACGCCAAGTACGAGGGCGTTTATGATGCTGGCTGGGATCAGGCTCGCGAGAAACGAGTGGCAAAGCAAATTGAACTCGGTCTGCTCGACGGTGTTGATCAGCCGAGTCCGCGTCCCGAGCACGTGCCGGCGTGGGATTCGCTTTCCGATGTACGTCGCGATTTTGAAACCAAGCGAATGCGAACGCTAGCCGCAATGATCGACCGGGTTGACCAGGAGATCGGCCGGTTGATGTCAGATTTGGAAGCGGCTGGCGAATTGGAAAATACGTTGATCTGGTTCGTCGCTGATAACGGTGCCTGCCCTTATGATCGCGTCAGCAACCATGTCGACAAGGATCCGACCGACGGATCGGTCAGTTGGTCAGACTCGACAGGTTGGGCATGGGCTAGGAACAGTCCATTTCGATACTACAAGCAAAACCAGTACGAAGGCGGCATCAGTACGCCAGCGATCGTTCACTGGCCAGCTGGCTTGAAAACCGACCCGGGGGCCATCCATCGTCAGCCCGCGCACCTGATTGACGTTATGCCGACGCTTGCAGAAGTTGCCGGGGCCGATATCCCTGGTGCGTTCGCCGACCGCGAACTGCGCCCGGTATCAGGTCAATCATTGAGGCCGATCTTTGACGGCGGAGAAATCGAGCGAGCCGAACCGCTGCACTTTAAGTTTGCAACCGATCGCGGCATCCGTGACGGCGACTGGAAAGCGGTCAGTTTTCGTGGTGAGCAGTGGGAACTCTACAACATCAGCAACGACCGAATTGAGATGATTGATTTGGCGACCGAAGAACCCGAACGTTTAGCAGCACTAGTCGAAACTTGGACTGCGATGGGGCGAGAGGTGTTGCACGCAGCAGATCGATCACTCGTTCCAGCCAAGGAAGCGAAGTTGCCACACCTGAACCCCGAGTGGACTAACTTTGAAAAAGATCCGGGTGGTGACGGACGAATTCGAAGCAAGGCAAAGAAGACAGCCGCAACGAAGCCGAAACAAACGGAGTCTGAGAAGCCGAAGAAGGTTCGTGCTCGAAAGAATACTCAGCTAAAGATCGAAGACGGAACGCTGCTAATGACCTTTACCGGCGATGATCCAGGTCTGGCGTTTGATGCTTTCGACCCAGCCATTGCAAGTGGCCCGTATCAGCTGCAGTTTCGTTTGTTTAGTGCGGCCAAGGGTGACGGCGAGTTGTTCTTTACGACGGACGAAGAAACGAGTCTGCCCAACGGAACTCGCATTGAATTCCCTGTGGATTCAGACCGAAAGTGGCATGACTATACGATCAGCATTCCAACCGAAGCACGGATGCACCAACTGCGATTGGACGTTAGCGACGGCGTCGGCGAAGCCAAGATCGAGCAGCTTCGAGTAACTGATGCGACTGGAAAAACCTTGATTGATCTTCCCTAGTCGCAGGGCCGAATCCGACCGACCATTTCAAACTGGCCGGTGAGAACCGGCATGACGTTCTGCAGCCGACGCTATGCTAGTGGGAATTGACTGGTGCTGTCGCCGAACTCGTCTTTGGCGACACCCATCCGATTGATCAATTCCAAGTGCAGGTTCGCCATCGGCGTCGACGCAGCTAGACGCTGATGGGTGCCGTTTTTGATTCCCTTGGCTCCGCCGCCGGCAAAGATGATCGGCAGATCGTCGTGGTTGTGACGGTCGCCATCGCACAATCCGCTGCCGTAGACCAGCAGTGTGTTGTCCAGCAAAGTGGTTTGGTTGCCAAACTGATGCGATTTCATGGTGGCCAACAAGTAGGCCAGTTGTTCACAGTAGAACGTGTCGATCTTGGCGATCTTTTCGAGCCGTTCTTCGTCTTTCTTGTGGTGCGATAGGTCGTGGTGTCCGTCGCCAATTTCGATTTCCTTGAACGAGCGGTTGCTGCCGTCGTGTGCCAGCATCAACGTTGAAACTCGCGTCGTGTTGCTGGCGAGTGCAAGTGCCATCACATCCATCATCAAACGGATGTGTTCCCGATAGCTGTCGGGGATTCCAGCGGGCGTCGCGTAATCAGGATCCACTGGCATGCCAAACCGTTCGGTCTTCTCAATGCGAGTTTCTATTTCTCGGATGCCCGTCAAATACTCGTCAACCTTGCGACGATCATCCGAGCCCAAACTACGATTGAGGAATTCGGCTTCATCGCGAAGGAAGTCAATCACGGACTCTTGCTTCGTTTGACGGCGGGCGAAGTTGGCTGCTCGCTCGCCGTGAGAGCCCTCGCCGAATAGCCGTTCGAAAACTAGGCGAGGATTCGATTCAGGTGCGACCGGCGTCTGTTCGTCGGCCCATGCCAGGTTGTATTGGTAGGCACACGAATAGCCCGAGTCGCATTCGCCGCTGGTCCGTACACCGTCACAAGAGAGTTCCAGAGACGGCAGACGTGTTTGCGATCCAATTTGCTGGGCGACCAACTGGTCCGCCGAGACGCCGACGTGGATGTCAGCGCCGGATGTCTTGTGGGGACGCGCGGCGGTCAAGAAAGATGCATGGGCGCGGGCGTGGTCGCCGGCACCGTCGTTGTGAATGTAGGCTTCGCGATGTTCCAAGCCTGTGATGAATCGCATCGAATCACGGAATGGCTCTAGCGACTTAGTCGATCGATTGAATGTAAAGTCTGCGCCTTCGCCTTCGGGCCGCCAGTGCTTCATGTTGACCCCGTTGGGCACGTAGACATAGCACAACCGAGTCGCTTCGGCGGCAGCTTCGGTCTCGGCTGCTGCACGAGCGGATCCGGCCAGGCTAGGCAGCATCGGCAGTGCCAACGACAGACCCGATGCTCGCAAAAAACGGCGACGTGTTAGTGAAGTCGATGTGGGATTCATGGTTGGACTCGTGAAAGGACGACGTTGAGGGATCGCTCGGATCAGTCGGCGGAAATTAGCGCCACTGAATCGCTTTTCGGTTGATGGGTAAAGGGAACGCTACGGATGATCGACTCGATCAGAGTTTGCATTTGACCATCATCCGCTTTCAGTTTGGCAACAATTTGATCGACGGTCGTGGCATCACCAAACGTCAGGCCGCGACCGAGTGCAAACACAAGCATCTTTTCGGTCAGACAGCGATAAAAGTCCTCTCGCCGATCGTTGGCAAGCACGTCAGCAAGTTCGACTACGGAACTGAATTTCTCGCCGGTCATCAATACGCCAGTTGGGTCGATCTCCTTGTCGGGTTCGGCTTCCCGGCCGCGTCGTCCTGGCAAGCCAAGCTCCATCTCGCGGTACTGGCCGATCGCATTATAGTTTTCCAGTGCCAACCCCAGCGGGTCCATTCGACGGTGGCATGACGCGCACATGGGTTCGCGTCGGTGAAATTCAAGAATCTCGCGCAGCGACGCGTTCTTCATATCGCCACTCTTTGAATCTTCCAGCGCTGGAACGTTCGGCGGTGCAGGAGGCGCCGGCGTGCCGAGCAAGTTTTCGAGGATGAACAGCCCACGCTTGACCGGACTCGTCCGAGTCGGGTTGCTGGTCACCAGCAACATCGAGCCATGCGTCAAAATGCCTTTGCGATGACTGTCGGCCGGCAAATCGACTTTACGCATCTGGTCTCCCTTGACCCCGTCGATGCCATAGAACTTTGCCAGCGGTTCATTCAGGAAGCTGTAGTTGGCGTTGAGCAGTTCCTCGATCGGACGGTTTTCTTCGATCAAGTAACGAAACAACGTTTCCGTTTCTTGTTTCATCGAATCGCGAACCTGCCACGAAAAATCTTTTTCGTCGCCGCGATACGCTAACACCCGACGGACATCGATCGACACGCTGGTGACATCACGCGTTTTGAGCCATTGGCCGACGAAGTTAGAAACACCCGTTCGCATTCGCCATTCGTCTCCAATCATTCGTTTGATTTGAGCGTCAAGCTCCTGACGCAACTTTCCTTCGCCAGCCAACCGAAGCAACTCGTCGTCCGGCGGTCCGCCCCATAAAAAGTAGCTCATCCGGGTGGCCAGAGCGTAATCGTCGATCGGGTCGCCAAGTGCCGAGACCGGTGTGTTAGGAGGGATCGATGTGAGTTGGTTCGGCGAGATTGAATTTTCGATTCGGAACAAGAATCGAGGAGAAGCCAGAATCAGTTTCAATGAGGCGGCCAAGCCGTGTTCATAACCACTATCGGGAGCAGTGCGAGTTTCGCGTGCAATCGCGACTAGCCGATCGAGCGAACGGTCGTCGATAGGCCGGCGAAACGCCCGCAATGCAAAGCGTTCTAGCACCACGCGGCTCATTTGATCCAGTACTTCTTCGTCCGCGTCGATCGGCGGCGGTCCACCGACCAAAATTTTACTGCCCTTACGGTACTCTCGTTCGTCAGCGTTGAGCGGGCCGACCACGTTCGCGTTCGAGATTCGGAAACTGTACGAAGCGTCCTCCGCCTCGGGAAGTGTCTTGGCGTCGGCGTCGCGAGGCAGCGGTTTAAAGCGAATGCTCACGTGCAAAGGCTTGTCGGTGACCGTGACCTTGCCACGAAGATCGCCTTTGGTTTCGAAAAAGAAACCCGCCTTTGCTTTACCGATCTCAACCGTGTTCTCTTTGTCAACGTGGTGCAGCAAAATCAAGTCGGCGTTTTCACCCGTATTGGTCCATGCACCGTTGACTTCCCATCGCACGGCAATTTCGTAGTCGCCCGGTTTTTTAAGAGTTTCCACCAAATGGAAATCTCGCGACTGATCAAACTTGACCGTCTTCGACTGTTCGCCCTCCGGTGAATCGAGGTGCAAATGGTCGCTCCAGAAACGTTGTTCCGGTGGCGTCGCTCCTTCCAGTGGGATTGTGTCGTGAATGATCGACTCGGCCGCCAGCAGGTACTTTTCCAAAACCACAGGCGAAATGTGCAGCACTTCCCCGATCGTGTCGAATCCGTATCCCGTGTCGTCCGCAGGAAAGGCTTCGTTGCCGTCAAAGTTGACGCCGGTGAGTTGCTGGATAGTTTCGCGGTATTCGGAACGATTCAGACGACGCAGCACAACCTTGCCCGGATCAATGTTGTTGGTATCGAGCCGGAAGACTTCCTTTTGGATCCAATCAACCCATTCGCGACGCTCGTCCGGTTCCGGTTGGAACTCGTCCGCCGGAGGCATCGTTTCGGCTCGGATGTTTTTCCAGACCGCTTCCCAACGCTTCATCGTATCGTCGCCGTAGCTGCCATCGGCCAACGCATCAAAACTGAATCCGCCTTCATCGGCACCGTCGCCGTGGCAACCAAAACAACTGTCTTCGAATCGGTGGCGAAGGGTTTCGATGTCGGTCAACTGTTCGCCGTTAGCCGACTCGATTGCCGGTGCCCCGACGATGAACGCCAGGAACATGGTTGCTGGGCAAACCGCAGTTAAAAATGTTCGGGGACGGAAGTTGCGATGTGGATTGGCGGGCATCATGCGGTGGTATTCGGTAGAGGCGGGGACGCAGAGCAGAGTCGATCGCTGTGCGTGTCGAAGATTGTACGCTGCTGGCTACAAAACTGCTCTCGCTATCGCAGGGGGATGAAACGAATGGTCAAAGCGCACTCACAACGATGACACTAGACTCGATGGCAAATCGAAGTGATGACACTGTTCCTTTTTGCTGTTTCGCGTCTCGATCGTGAAACCGGCGTGTTTTGCCGTGTTTTGCGATGGATTCTGAGATTGTGAAACCCGTTGGCACGTTGGATGCAATTCGTTCCCTGTCAATGTCCGAGTCAGTTCGGATGTTTGGCTTCCCCCGCACTGGAACAATCTCAGGATCCTAATCATGACACTTCTTAAATCCACCATCGCATCGCTCGCACTGATTTTCGCTTCCGCTACTGGATCAGCGCAGGCAAACACCTACCACCATATCGACCAGTTGGCGCTGAAGATCGAACGCGAGTCAAAGCAACTTGTCTACGAGACTCGGCTTTACGTTCACACACCCGAGTACGGTCACTTGGTTTCGGATTCGCGAGAAATGGCGACGTTGGCTCACCACCTGCATGATGTCGCCCACAGTGAAGGCGAGTCGTTTCACTTGGAATCCGATTTGGCTCAGTTGGATGCAAAATTCCATCACTTAGAATCGCTGGTCGATGCGATTGAACACCGTGCAGCCTACGGCGACGGTCACATTCACGGTGGCACCTCGCATGTGAAACGATTGCTCAATTCGATCGAGGACAGTATCCATCACTTGCAAGACGATCTGCGTTCGCTTCGTACGGCAAGCCACCGCGCCCCGGTCGTTGTTCGTCGCCCCGTCTACGCACCGTCGTACTACCGACAATCGCCGCACGCTGTCCCGGCACCGGTTGTTGTGCCAAGTCATCGTGGTCATTCGGATCACGGCCATAGTCCGGGTCGACGCACGACGCGAACGATTAGCCTTGGAAACGGACGCTTCTCGTTCAGTTTCTAAACGGTTGCCCGCTCGAGTGTTCAACAGGACTATGACAGAAAACCTCGCCGACGGTTTATCGCTTGCACGAGCGGTTAGCCGTCGGTTTTGTTTTCAGCGCTTAACCGTGAACGCTCAATACATTCGAGACTTGCATCGATCGTTCACTTGCCCAACACACGTCTGATTGCCTTCCATCGCACGTTCATTGATCCATGCAGTAGGGCAACCAGGGCGGATAGTATTTGAATGTCCTTGTCGGTCCGGGGCCGCAAGTGTGGCATCCATTTGCCGTGTCGCACTGCCGTGACTTTTGCAGTCGTCATCGCCAGCAAGCCTTCCTCGCCACGGGTCACTCCGAATCCGCTGCTGCCTCGGCCACCAAACGGTACTCTCGGGTCCGCGGTTGGCACGATCACATCGTTGATGGAGACCGATCCAACCGAAAGCCGACTTGCGATCGCGACTGCCCCCTTCCGGTTGCCGAAAACAGACGCTGCCAAACGGTACGGACAATCGTTGACGATCCGAACCGCGTCATCAATTTTTTCAACACGCATGATTGACGTCACGGGGGCGAACAGGTCGGCCGAAGCGACGGGATGGTGAGGTTCAACGCTGTCTAAGATCGCGGGAGCCATCTTGCCGGTTTGGCGCAGGAACGTCGCGTCAAATTTATTTGTGACGTCAACACACCCGGACGCGATCGACCGTTCGATGATGTCAGCAACCGTCGATCGCGCGGATGAATGAACGATTACGTCGCGCCGGGATACTTGTCGTTTGACGAGAGCCGATTTCAGCTGATCAGCAGTCGTTGATTCGGCGATCAGCCGACGTGGTGCGATGCAGGTGGCGCCCGAGTTGAAATTGAGTGCAAAGTCGATCGCGTCGGCGGCTCGTTCGATGTCGGCGTCAGGCATGACGATCACAGCGTCACAGCCGCTAAGTTCCATGATCGTGGGCGTTAGCGTTTCAGCGGCTTGTCGCATGACGGCACGCCCCGTCGATGCCGCACCCGTCAGCACGATCAAGTCGACACCGGCATCGATCACTCGGATCGCTGCATCGGCCGACGAATCAATCTGTATCAGTTCAGTCGTGGGAACCCCGCCGGCATGAAACGCTTGGATCATCCGTTCGGTCGCCGCTTCGCAGCCGATCGCCGGTTTTACGATGACTCGATTGCCAGCGGCAAGTCCTTGAGCCATCTGAACACCCGTTAGCAGCAACGGATAGTTCCACGCTCCGAGAATCAGAACTTTGCCGTGCGGCTGACGGCTGACCGTGCTGTGAACACCCGCTAACCAAACAGGCCGCCCAGCGATGCCGCATTTTCTTGGCGCCAGTACTTTTGTTCCTCGGCGGCCAATCCACCTCAGCGCTGATGCCAAGGGTAATAATTCCGACGTGATCGTTTCGACAGGATCACGCCGCTGGTCGGACGTACACAGCCGAATCAATTCCTCTGTCGCATCCGCCATCACAGTCGCCACCCCTGCTACGATTTGGCAACGCTCTTTGATTGACAATGATGACCAACAACGTGTTTCGTCGGGATCTGCCACGAAATTCAGTCTCCTTTTTATTGAGCGAACGTCCTCGAAACTTTCCAACCTTCGCGAGCTTGTATCGATGTCCATCAACCCGACTGAATTTCCAGTCATTGAATCCATCCAAAAACGCTGGAGCCCGTATCGCTTCGACGCCAGTCCGATCGACGATTCTAAAATTCTGTGTTGCCTGGAAGCAGCCCGGTGGGCGGCCAGCAGTTTTAACGATCAACCTTGGTCGTGGATCTTGGCGAAGCGTCAAGATACCGAAGCATTCAAGAAAATGGTCGGCTGCTTGTTGGAAGCCAATCAAGGCTGGGCCGCAAAGGCCAGCGTGATCATGGTTTCAGTGATTCGGACGACGTTCCAGTACAACGGTAAACCGAACCGCGTCGCCTTGCACGACCTCGGGCAAGCGTCGGCACATCTTGCTCTGCAAGCAACTGAATTGGGGCTTCAAGTTCACCAGATGGCAGGGTTGAATCTAAGTGCAACACGCTTGGCGTACAATATTCCCGAAGGCTACCAGCCGGAAACCGCGATCGCGATCGGCAATCCCGATACCAGTGAACCGGCAAGCGAAGCTGAAGTCGAGTTGCAAAAACGCGAGCTCGGGCCGCGGAAACGTCGATCGCTTGCCGAGCAAGTGTTTGAAGGAACCTGGTCGGTAAAAGCCAGTTTTGTGCCGCCATCCTAGGAGCTACGATCGGCGAGTTTTGAGCGTCTGGGGCTTTCACCAAAATGTTTCTTGGCGAGTCCGCCAGCATCCCTGCTCTCAGGTCGTTAAACTGTTTTTTCGTTAAACTGTGCGGATCAAACGCGTTTTGCTAAGCTGGAAGTCAGAAAGAACGTGATGAAGGTTGCTGCGGGATTCACCAACTGAGCCCGCGTTCGTATTCGAGTGCATGTTTGTTTAAATGGTTGATCGTTTGAATCGTCGGCGAACCCGCGTCCATTCCCTTTGTTTGAGTCAATAGCCGGTGTCGGAGCGATGGAACCCAGGAATCGTGTTCGCTCACCTGACGGATGTCGGGATGCGCCGCGCCAACAACCAGGACTCGCTCGCATGCTTGCCCGCAAAGTCCCCTGAACGGTTCCGCGATCGTGGACATTTGTTCGTGGTCGCAGACGGTATGGGCGCTCACGCGGCTGGCGAACTGGCTAGTCAGATGGCGACCGAACGAATTGCAATGCAGTTTTTTCGTTCGCATTCACGCACAACGGCCGATGCCCTGCGATCAGCGGTCTCCGATGCAAACGACGAAATTCACCAACGGGGGCAAAGCAATCCCGAATTTCATAACATGGGTACAACCGCCAGTGCGCTGGTGATTGCACCAACCGGCGCGTGGGTCGGGCACGTGGGAGATTCGCGTGTCTACCGGCTGCGTAATGGGTTGTTAGAACAATTGACGTTCGACCACTCGCTGGTCTGGGAAATGGAAGCGACGGGCCAAAGCTGCCAGGGCATCCCTTCCAATGTCATTACTCGTTCGCTTGGCCCCAACGCAGTTGTCAACGTTGATCTTGAAGGTCCGTTTCCGGTTGAGGTCGGCGACCAATTCCTGCTGTGCAGTGACGGATTGACTGGCTTAGTCGAAGACAACGAGATTGGCGTGTTGTTGGATTGTTTGCCCGCAGAAAAAGCGGTTCGTGTCTTAGTTGATTTGGCAAACCTTCGCGGTGGTTCCGACAACACGTCGGTGATCGTGGTTCGAGTAACCGAACCAATCGAAGGCAGTGACGTGCCACGAAAGCCAAGTCGCGGTCGAGAGGAACCTGGCGTCTCGCGCGCGATTCTGGGAACGGTAGTGATCTGTATCCTCGGCGCGATCCTGCTAGCCGTCATGGCGATCGTTGATCCCTACGATGCCAACACTCCGGGCGATCGAAATTGGATCGGACCGATGGTGGTTGCAATCATCTTAGGCACCATCACTTCTGTCATCGCGTTGGTGCAGTGGATGCAAGTCGTCAAGAATCGTTCGCCAGCCGTCGTGGCGTCCGGTGCAAAAGGACCCTATCGTCGATATGACGCCAAGCCAACCAACAAACTGTATGAACGACTTGGCGAAACGGTCCAGTCGCTGCGCGATGCGGCTAACCTGAACAACTGGATGATGGATTGGCAAAAAGTCGATGCGCATCAGACGCAAGGACGCCAAGCCCTAGAACACAAGGACGTCAAGGATGCGATCCGAGCTCAGTCCGAAGCGATCATTGAAACGATGAATCAGCTGCGCGAGCAAAACAATCGTGCAGCCGACGAAACCGCGATCGACTATTAGTTTGCGGCAATCGGCTGTTTCGATTTCGAAGTACGGGTTCGGGGCCAGCTCGGCCCTGTGGTTATCGCGATCGTTGCACCCGTTTTTCTTTGATCATTCATGGTTTGCTCTCGCAAGCCTTCTCGATCTTGGTGCGATCATGCCGCTTCTGCGGTCTTTGACGGGTGCGGTGTATCGGCAACATCCGTTCTAAATCGATTTGGTGACGATAAGCCATCCAAATTTTGCCAATCGGGCGGCAATTTCTTTTTCCTAATCCGCATGATTGTTCGTTGTGTTGTAGGTTTCCAACGTCGGCAAGGTGCCCGCGGTACAGATTCCAACGTTTACTAGAACAATCGAGCGATATTCGGATGAGCCAAACGACCATCAAACGACGCAAGGCCCTGGTCGACCCCGAAGTCCAAGGTGGCGTCCTGAAAAAAATTGCGATTCACTGGGTCGTATTCTTTATCTGCAACGCGATGGCACTGACGATCTGGATTCGCTTGTTCGAACAACCCGATGTGCCTTGGGGTGCGACTTTTGGTGATACCGTCAAACGGTTCCTGCCGTTCTTTGTCATTACGTTGGCGTTGATTCCAGCTTTCGTTTGGGACACGCTGAAAATGACAAACCGGTTTGCCGGACCAATCTTGCGATTGCGTGCTGCGCTTTCCGACGCCAGCCAAGGCCGTGCTGTCGCGCCGCTGCACTTCCGCAACAACGACTTCTGGGGCGAGATCGCCACCAACTTCAATTCGTTGATGGAACGCAATGAATCGTTAGACAAGGCGGCGCCTGCCGTTGAACTGGACTTTGACGAACCGGCCTCCTAGTTCGGCACTGACGTCCTCAGGTTTGTTTTTTGCCCTCGGCTTCAAGTTCTAATCATGCATCGTCTATCCAAATCCGTTACCGCAAGAACCCGCCGCCATCGATCGGCTGGTCAAAGTCGACGTGGTGTCGCAGCGGTAGAGTTTGCCGTTTGCCTGCCCGTGTTAGTGCTGCTGGTTTTCGGTTCGATCGAAGCGTCCAGCTTCATCTTCCTGAAACAGTCACTGAACGTCGCGGCGTACGAAGCGATTCGCGAGTCCGCACGTGTCAGCAGCGACAATGTCCAAGGAACTGACCGAGCCATCAATATTCTGCAGGCTCGCAACGTCAATGACTTCACCATCGGCTATCCCAATGGTGATTCGGCCGCAGCGAATCGCGGCGACGAGATTGTGGTCGAGGTCAGCGCACCGACCGCGACCAACAGTCCGTTGGCTGGACAATTTGTCACCAACCGTATTCTGACCGCGCGCGTCGTGATGGTGAAAGAGTAGGCAAACCTGATGAGAATCCTAGACTTGAAAGCTCGTACCATTTTCACTGCAAACCAAAGCCATCCATTGCCGTCGCCTTCCATTGTCCGTCATCAATTGGCGAAACGGAAAGCATCGAATCGCCGTGGTGCGATGTTGATTTTGATCGTTGTGATGATGATCGGATTCATGGTCGCCGTTGCCTTTTCGGTCGACATCGCTCACATGCACCTGGCGCGAACGGAACTCCGTACCGCGACTGATGCTGCGTCCAAGGCTGCGTCGGCAAGTCTGGCGGAAACTTTGGACCAAAACCTGGCCATTGCCGAGGGCCAACGAATTGCCGCAGCAAACACAGTCAACGGCGAGCCATTGTTACTGGACGCAAGTGACTTTCGTTTCGGACGAAGCGTCGAACAGGTGTCCGGAAAGTTTCAGTTCAACCAAGGCGGAACGCCACAGAACAGCGTCGCCGTTAATGGTCGACGCACGTTTGGTTCACCATCGGGACCGATTCCGTTGTTTTTTGGAAACGTCTTCGGTGTCAACTTCTTTGAACCGGTCAGTACCGCAACCGCGACCTACATCGAACGGGATATTGTCTTGGTGGTTGATCGCAGCGGCTCGATGCGAGGGTCAAAGTTCAACGATCTGATCCGTGCGATTGACACGTTTGTTACGACGCTTGACGGCACCCCCGTGGATGAAGCCGTAGGGATGGCTTCTTACAGCACGTTCGCAACCGAGGACATTCCGCTAACCGAAGACTTGACGCAGATCACTGCGGGGATCCGAGCGATGTC
Organism: Rubripirellula reticaptiva; assembly: GCF_007860175.1. Taxonomy (NCBI): domain Bacteria; kingdom Pseudomonadati; phylum Planctomycetota; class Planctomycetia; order Pirellulales; family Pirellulaceae; genus Rubripirellula; species Rubripirellula reticaptiva. The sequence continues at coordinate 1,064,170 of NZ_SJPX01000003.1, forward strand.
GGTCGGTGGCAACACCAGTATTTCTCGCGGGCTGCAAGCCGGTGCGAATATCATGGCCGGCAGCGTTGGAACTCAGTTTGTCGATCAGACCTACATCTTGATGACCGACGGCCGGCACAACACAGGCGCGGAACCATCAACAGTCGCCGTTAACCTGGCTGCCCCTAACGTGACAATTCACACGATCACATTCGGCGCAGGTGCTGATCAAGTTCGGATGCGGGACGTCGCATCGATCGGTGGCGGTCGTCACTTCCACGCGGACACTGGACTTGAATTGGAAGCCGTCTATCGCGAGATCGCTTTGACCCTCAGTTCGATCATGACAGAGTAGTTGCGGATCGATTCCAGAACTTTGCGAGAATCCATTTTATCGTCCATCCAAACCGGACACTCGAGATGAAACGTTCCCCTAAGCATCAAATACGTCGCGGTACCACGGCAGTCGAGTTCGCAATCGTCGCGCCCTTGTTGTTCTTATTCTTTTTTGCCGCAATGGAATTCGTCCGCGTGGCAATGATTCGCCACACAGCTGACAATGCTGTCTACGAAGGCTGTCGAGCTGGAATTGTCCCCGGCGCAACGGCAGGGGAAGTTCGCGATGAAACATTGCGGGTCATGAACAGCTTGGGCGTCAACAACGTCGGATTGACGGTCACACCCGCCACGATTGACCGAACGACGGACGAGGTCACCGTGCGGCTGGAAATTCCGCTCGACTCGAACAGCTTTGTGCCGAACAAATTCGTCGCTGGCCGTTCGATCATCCGCGAACTAACCCTGCGACGCGAAGGCAGCCGGTAAAGCGAACTAGCGTTCAAACGTAGGTATCGGCTCGACACACCCATACCAGACTCAACGATGTGACTAGCAGCCGACCGCGGCTGCATCCCACTTCTTCCGCTGATCCGCAGACTGGCCAAGTTCGTGCCAGTACTCGACCTTCTCATCGGCCGGATGCCAGCACAGTCGGATGGGCCGACGGTTCAGTTGAGCCGGAAAATCAACAAACCCGTCAAATGGCTGGTGAACTTCGACTCCGAGCCGCGCCAGTTCGTCGATGCAAGTTTGCAAGCGCTGGATGTCCCCGTCCAACATTCCCCGCATGTCTGACAATTCGTCGACGTAAGCCTGACGGTCCATGGTCGCAGAAAGCTGATCGATACCTTTCAGCTGGTCCTTTTGTGCCGAGATCGACTCGTTCAAACGAACCAAGTCATCGACGATCATTCGCACCAGCGGCAACGTTTGGGTTGCTCGCGTCGGCGTGTAATCCGAAAGTCCATTCTCGGCGGTGTTGCTAGTCTTGTTGTTGATTGCCCGGACCATGATAAATCCCCTCGGAGAAGCAGCTCGATATGGAAGGATTCCAGTCTTTACGACGCAGCGAACTTGGAAACGGTTCCGGCGGTCATGAAGATGATCGCGTCAAAGCCGCGACGAGGCAACCTCGGTGCCTCACGCGAATGATACCCACTGGTGCTCAAAAGACCACTTCGATAGCCCGCTGGTAGGAGTTCCGACCGTGAAACTGTCCTTTTGCAAGCATTAAAGTCCTGTTTTAGCGATTGTGTGCCAAAACGATGGAATGGGCAGCGAAATTTACAGCTTGTCAAGGTGGGATTCCTTGACGTGGCCATTTTTTGACCTAGAGTTGGGGGTGTCAGGAGCGGCGAATACCCACGGAAAGAATTCGCGTGGCACAACCGGCCTACGTAGCGGTGACGCAGGGATCAGTTTTGATTCAAGAGACCTGCACAGCATCGGGACTGTAGGCAAGCACGAAAATTTCAAATTGGGCCGGTTAAAATAAAGGACGAAACATGCTGGTTTTATCAAGAAAAAAGAACGAAAGTATCGTAATCAACAACGACATAAAAATCGTTGTTGTCGAGATCCGCGGCGACAAGGTTCGCCTTGGTGTCGAAGCGCCGCGCGAGGTGCCAGTTCACCGCCGCGAAGTTTACGATGCGATCCAGCGCAGCCTCGAAGCCGGCGAATTTACTGTCGAAGCAGGTGATGCAGCGACAGAAACTGGCGATACGCCCATCGAATCGTAGGGCGTTTTTCGCGATCAGAGCCCAACGGGAAAAGAAATTCCTCGGTGTCGTCTTGAATGCCTTGACGACCTCGGCTCACCTTCGCTACAACGGTGCCCATGAGGAACACGAAAGCGAATTCACTTCGCCGAGATGTTCGTCTAGCTAAACGGTCCCTTCGTCTAGCGGTCTAGGACACTGCCCTTTCACGGCGGCAACACGGGTTCGAGTCCCGTAGGGATCATTCATTAGCCCCGTAGATCACGCTTGATGTGTGCTTTGCGGGGTTTTTTCGTGCCATGATTTTCGATCGAAAGTTCGTTTTCAATTGGGGGAAGAGCGCAAGAAAAAAGTTCTAATCCCAGAGTCAGGTTTCGAACTTGCGGAACCCGGTCAGGTCCGTTTTTCGGACAAGCTGGTACATGGCCCAGCATATCGTGTTGCGGGGCTTCCGTTGAGAGTGATTTCGCAGCGGGGGAACCGGTGCTGACTGCCAAGTTCCCGAAAACACGCTGCTGACGTCAGGGAGAGAGGCCTCGTTTCGATCGGTTAGGCCCCAGTCTTCAAATAGCGCTGATTCGCCTCATGAAGTTTCAACGTATCGCGTTTCAACGTATCGCGCTTCAACCGGGGACGTCTTGGATCAAGAAACGCCTTTGCAGATCACGACGCGAAGTTGCTCGCCGTTGCATAGCATCGGGATCGAGTTTTCAATTTCGGTGCCGAAAATGCGAATGTCGAATTCCTTACCGGTCGTTACGGTCGGCAGCGACAACGCGGACGGTCCGGGCACGAGGCTCTTGATATTGCCGCCGATCATATTGGCGATCTCCGCCATCGTGTCTTGGCAATCGTTTTTGTCCAGTTGGTCGACTTCCATCGCAAACATTTTGCTGGCGACGAAGGATGCCAGTTTTCCGCTCGTCTGGACTAAGATTGCCCCGGTCCATTCGCCGGATATTTGAACGCATCCGGTGATAGGTGACTGGTTCGCTAGTTCGTCGGTGTCAGCAGCCAATTCAACATCGCATCCGACCATGGTCGTGAACACGTTTGTAGAGACGGCGAGGATTTCTTCGGTCGAGATCATAATCTTTGCTTTTTCAGATAGGTTTGATTCAGTTGCTTTTGGCTCGATGGAGCTAGATCGGCAGGTAGGTTGTTGCTTTGCCGATGATCTTTCGATCAAACTTGACGTTCAGGTTCATGGTGGATTCGGCACCACCTAGAAACAAAGCGCCGTCGCTCTGCATGACTCGGTGTACTTTGTCGAGAATTTGCTTTTTGGTATCAACGGAGAAGTAGATCAAGACATTGCGCAAGAAGACGATATCCATCTTTGGAAGCATGGAAGGCCAGGGCTCGATCAGGTTTAACGCTTTGAACTCGACCATTCTTCGAATCTCATCACTGATACGCCAATGCATTCCATCGCGTTGAAAATACTTCAAGAGCATCGGCATCGGCAAACCACGATTGATTTCGGTTTGGGTGTAGATGCCCGATTGAGCTTTCTGGAGAATCTGCTTTGACAAGTCGGTTGCAGTCAATCGAACACGCCAACCGGCAAGCTCGGGAAAGTGTTCTCGGATCAGCATCGCGATCGAGTACACCTCTTGGCCGCTTGAACAAGCATTGGACCAGACGTTCAGGACACGTTCTTTCGAACGGCGAGAAATTAAGCTTGGAATCACTTCTTCCCGAAGCGCGTTGAACGGGTGCAAATCGCGAAAGAAGCTAGATTCGTTTGTCGTCATCGCGTCGACGACTTCGTCGACAAGAGCGACCGCACCTGGCTTTTGCAAAGCCTGAACGAGTTCATCGAGAGACGCCATCCCGTGGGCACGCGCCACCGGCAATAGTCGAGACTCAACCAAGTAGTTCTTTCCAGGATCAATGACGATCGCGGACTTGCGGACAATGAGCTGCGAAATGTAATCGAAGCTCGGTGTCGTGGCTGTTTCTATTGACATGCCATCTGTCTCCCAATTGCGGTGCGGCCCAGTGCAGAGCGTCGTTGGATTTCTGCAGCGATTCGTTCGAGCGGTAGTGTCGCGTCTTCGATTCCGAGTCTTGAGACTGCGCCTGGCATGCCCCATACGACTGAAGTTGCTTGGTCTTGAATGATTACTTTGCCGCCCGCTTGGCAAACAGCTTCGGAACCTCGAGCTCCGTCCTGGCCCATTCCGGTCAAAACAACGGTCAAAAGGTTCGGTCCGTAGATTTCAGATGCGGATCGAAAGAGTACATCGACGGCAGGTCGGCACGAGTTCTCGGGGGTTTCCTGGTCGAGCTTCGTCTTGATCTCCGTGCCCACTCTTTGAATTCGCATGTGAAAATCACCGGGCGCGATCCAAACACCCCCGGGTTGAATCGTATCGCCAGGCGATGCTTCAAAAACCGACAGCGCTGATAGGTGATTCAGTCGGTCAGCAAGGTGTTTCGTAAACACAGGCGGCATGTGTTGAACGATCAAGACCGGGACCGGAAAGTCGGCCGATAATTGCGTCAACACAGTTTGCAATGCATTCGGTCCACCGGTCGAGCTGCCAATGGCAACTGCGTCGACGCGAGCCGGAAGGCCCACGGGACGACTCGGTGTTCTTCGGGGTAGCGATGGCGCGGTTGCAGCCGGTGCGGCCGCAACATGCGGGCAAAACGCCTTGATCCGTGGAACCAATTCGTCGCGAACTTGCTGCATCGCTGCGGTGACACTGCCGACATTCGCAGGCTTGGTCACGTAGTCGTTGGCCCCCTTGGCGAGCGCGTCCATTGTTGCCACGGCGCCACGCTGAGTCAGCGTGCTGAACATGATGACGGGAAGTTTCGGGTAGAGCTTCCGCAGCTCGACCAACGTGGTGATGCCGTCCATTTCGGGCATCTCCATATCCAGCGTCAAGATATCCGGGTTCAGTTGCGGAATCTTTGCTAAGGCGATCTTTCCATTTGCCGCGATTCCACAGACTTCGATCTGGGGATCCGCCGCAAGTGAATCGGAAAGGAGTCGCCGAATGACGGTTGAGTCATCGACGACGAGTACTCGAATTTTACGCACTTGACTAAGCTCCTACGCCGAGGATTTGCAGCTTCTCGGTGATGGTTGCTTCGTCGAATGGCTTCATCACGTACTCATTGGCCCCGGCGATGAATGCTTGCGCCATCCGTTCCATTTCGGTTTCGGTCGTGACCATCATGATCGCCACGTCGGAGTACTTGTCCTGTGCGCGGACAGCTTTGATCAAGTCGATCCCGTTCATGACAGGCATGTTCCAGTCGATCAGAAGCACATCGGGCGTCTCAATTTGCTCGAGTTTCTCCAAAGCATCAACGCCATGTTCCGCTTCGTGAACTTCGTATCCCAAGTTGCGCATCATGGTCCCGACGATTCGTCGGATTGCGCGGGAGTCGTCTACAACAAGAGCTCGCATGATGCGATTCCTACTTTTTAAAAGTACAGGTAAGCTGATTTGGTTGGTTTGGTTGCGCGGCGAATCCATCATTGGCGCGCCGTTGCGATTGAATCGGGTTGGTCGAATGCCAAGTGGCTCCCAAGCCGGTTGGTCCGAACCTGGGAGCACTGGATTTCATCGCGTCGGCACTAAACCGACTGGTACGAGCCGATCGGAGCGGTTGCCAAGACGGGGGAACCGATTGGATTGCTTTGCAAATTGCCGCTCGATCCGTTCCCGCTGCTCTTGAATCGAGATACTAAATCTTGCAATTCGGCAGCCATGCGGCTGAGTTCACCCGCAGCTTGCTGGCTATTCTCAGCACCTCGCGTGGTGCTTTCCGCTGCGGTCGCGACCGAGGTGATGTTCTGAGCAATTTCGCTGGCTCCGCGAGACGCTTCGGCGACGTTGCGTCCCATTTCGTTCGCGGTTGCAGTTTGCTCTTCAACGGCACTGGCAATGGTGCTGCTGATGTCGTTGATCTGGTTGATCACTTCACTGATCTCGCGGATTGCATCGACAGCTCCTTGAGTGTCGCCTTGGATCGCATCAATCTTTTTGCTGATGTCTTCGGTTGCCTTGGCGGTTTCCTTCGCCAGTTCCTTGACTTCGTTTGCAACCACCGCGAATCCCTTACCAGCTTCTCCGGCACGAGCCGCTTCGATCGTCGCGTTCAAAGCCAACAAGTTGGTTTGTTCGGCGATCGAAGTGATCACTTTGACAACCTTGCCAATTTCGACACTGCTTTCGCCGAGCTTGGCGATCGTGCAGTTCGTGTTGTCGGCAACCGAAACGGCTTGCAGCGACACGCGTGCCGCGTCGGTTGCGTTCTTGGCGATTTCGCGAATGGCGGCGTTCAATTCTTCAACCCCAGTCGAAACGGTTTGCACATTCATGCTGACCTGTTCCGACGCCGCCGAGACAACGTTGGCCTGCGATGAAGTCTCTTCGGCGTTGCCGCTCATCTGCATGCTGACGGCCGACAGTTCTTCCGATGCCCCCGCCAAAGCGGTCGCGTTTTCACCGATCGTGTTCATCGCATCGCGAAGTTCCGATGCCCTTTGACTTTCACGTTTGGCATTCTCGATCGTCTCGAATTCGGCCAGCTTAAGTTCGGTAACGTCGGTAACGATTTTGATAACCTTTTGGACACGTCCCATCTCGTCCTTGACTGGAGAATAAACGGACTGCAACCAAGCAGCACTGCCATCCTTACGTATCCGTCGAAAGGTGTCCGAAATGATTTTTCCATCCGCCAAGTTACGCCAAAAGTCAGAATAGTCACTCGAGCTTGCCTCGGCTGGCTCGACAAACATGCGGTGATGGTTACCGACAATTTCGCTCAAGTGATATCCCATCGCGTTGAGGAAGTTCGAGTTCGCGGTAATGATCGTTCCGTCTCTCTCAAACTCAATGTAGGCATATGCCTGATCGATCGCGTTCAAAACGCCAGCGGCGTTTTGCCGTTCAAGTTCAGCGTCAGTGATATCATATCGCACACCGATGTACTTTCGAGGCTTTCCATTGTCGCCCATAACCGGAGCGATGCATGCATCGACGTAATACGGTGTTCCGTCCTTGGCCAAGTTTTTGATCTTGCCACGGAAGATCTTTCCGCGACCAATGGTCGACCACAATTCCTTGAATACTTCCTTTGGCATGTCGGGATGGCGCGTCGTGTTGTGCGGCTTGCCAATCAACTCGCTTCGGCTGTACTTAGAGACTTCAATGAACTTTTCATTGATCGCAATGATGTCACCCTTCAAGTCCGATTCCGAAACGATGCTTGTTAGATTGATGATTTCCTCGCGAACCTTCAGTTCCTCGGCTCGCTCCATGATCTCGTGCTTTAAAGTGCTGTCATGCTTGATGGCCATCACTTTGTAAGGCTTGCCTGTTGCGTCCAGGACTGGGTTGAAGCATCCCGTGAACCAGATTTCCTCGCCTGTCTTGGTGATGCGTTTGCATTCACCGCATTGAAACGATCCCTTCCTCATGTGGTCCCACAATTCCTTCTCTGCATCCGCCGCCTGTCGGGTCGGCTCAATGAGCATGCTGTGGTTCTTCCCACGAAGATCGTCGATCGAGTAGCCCATAAGGTCAAGGAACTGATCATTGGCCGTTAAAATTTTTCCATCGAGATCGAACTCGATCAAGCAAACGGATCGGCTTACCGCCGCTAACGCATAGGCGTATTCGTTGTTCTTCTCTTCTTGCTTGGCAATTCCCTTCCGCAACCAAATCGTGAAACCCACAATTGACGAAAGTAGAAACACTCCGAGCGACTTCAATAAAAATGATCTTGATTGAGTGGTAGCAGTCGCCAAGTTCTGGTCGATCTCCTCAATCTCCTTGTTCCGGGAAACGGTCTCCTTGATCGCAGCGAAGTGATCACCAAAGTTCTGTTCCAAATCGTGAAGCAATAGCTTCGCTACTGCCTCGCTGTCTTGGCGTTTAGCAGCGGGGATCAGCTCTTTCTCAACGACATTAAAGAATTCACGGGCGGCGACTTGCGAACGATCCAGAAACTCTCGTTGAAGTTGCGGATCCTCGATTGTGTCCGTCCAATTCTTAAGCGAAGCATTGTATTCGCTTTTGAGACGCGAGAATTCAGACTCGATGAACGCAATTTCATCCGGCGACGTTGTGTCGCGAAGCTTCCGTGAAAGCCAAGACGCCTCGATAATGAAAGCTGGCGGTGGCAAGATGTCTGCCATCAAATTCTTGTCGGCCACGATCTTGTTGTAATGTGGCCCGTCGATCTTGACAGTGCTGAGCGTCGAGAAAGCGACAGCTCCGAAGATCAAGAATCCGGTTGCGAAAACTGCCGACAGCATTAGCAATTTTGCGTTCATTGAAAGGTTCTTAAATTTGGTCACTTTTATATACCCCTAGTTAGTTCAGTTTTTAGGTTTTGATTACCGCATGAGCGGTAGGTGAAGGAAGGATCACTCGCGAATGGCATCTTTGGTTTTCAGCACTAATAGCAGGCCGTCCTTGAGTTTGTAAGCTCCTTCGATCAGCTCACGTGTCAGTCCTTGAAGTGTGTCAGGTGCGGTCTCGAACTCGTCTTTCGACACTTCGATAACATCGCCGATGGCATCGACTAACAGGCTGACAGCACCGTCGTCGGATCTTACGACGACGTTCATTGGACGCTTGTCGTCATCCCGATCGGGATAACCGAGACGTTTACGCATATCGATCGCCGTTACGATCTGGCCACGCAGATTGATGAGCCCACTGACCGACGACGGTGCCAGTGGCACGTGTGTCATTTCTTGATAACGAATGACTTCTTGAACCATGTGCGCGTCCACACCAAAGATGTGGTTGCCCAAAAAGAATGTGCAGAGTTGTCGGGTAGGTGCGACCATGGAATTCATTGTCTGATAGGGTGGATGTGTTTTTCAGTTCGATTCGCGGGGCGTGTTTGACTTTGACTAACGACTAATGATGGCCGGTAAATCGATCAGGTCCGTAACTTGGCCTAGGATTACGGTCGACATGGCACGTCCGGAATTGCATGCTCTCTTATCGATCTCAATCGTCTGTTCGACGATGTCGATGATCCGATCGACAACGATTCCGATTGCTCGATCGTCGTCGTTGTAAACAATCACGTCGATGAATGGATCACTGTGGTCTCGCGAACTCGGAACACCCATCAGATCCCCAAGTCGAACGAGCGACAGAATCTCGCCGCGGTATTGAACGACTTCGCGGTTATCTGTGTGTTCGATCTTGGAGGTGTCGATCTTCTCTAACCGTGTGACTTGAGCCAATTCGATCGCGAATCGGTTTGACTTTCCGACTCCGGCCACCAGCAGAGTGTGTCGGTCTTTGTTGAGTGTTTGCGACTTTTCTTGGCTATCTTGTAAGTGTGTCCTACCCGCGTCGGTGATGACGTTTGCCGAATGAGCAACGCCCATCACATCAAGAATTAGCGCAACCTGGCCGTCACCCATGATGGTCGTGCCGGAATAGACGGGAACGTTTTTGAGTTGACTACTTAGCGGTTTGACGACGATTTCTTCGCTGTCGTTGATTCGATCGACGACCAACCCGAATTGACGGTCGTCGGCTCGCAAGACGACAATGTTCAATGCATCAAAATCGGTTTCGGTTTCAACCTTGAGCTGTTCACGCAAGTAAACCAGCGGCAACAAGCGTCCACGAAGTCGATAGACGGGAGCCGATTGGATCCATTCGATGCTGCTGGATACTTGGTCGCCATCAAGGCGGAGCAGTTCCAACAAGTTGACTTGCGGAATGGCGTAACGATCGTTGTCACAGGTCACAATGAGCGCGGGTATGATCGCCAGCGTTAAAGGGATCTTGATCTTGATCGTGGTGCCCTTACCTTGCTGGCTCTGCAGATCGACCGTTCCACCGATTTTTTCAATGTTGGTTTTGACAACATCCATGCCGACGCCACGACCAGAAACATTGCTGACTTTTTCGGCGGTTGAGAAGCCTGGCAAGAAGATCAAATTGCCCGCGTCGCGGTCGCTCATTTTCGCGAGCTGTTCTTGCGTCATCAAGCCTTTTTCGAGTGCCTTGGCTTTCACGCGTTCGGCGTTGATCCCGGCGCCGTCATCGCAGATTTCGATGTTGACTTGACCACCCTCGTGATAGGCACGCAGTGTCAAACATCCTTCGGCCTGTTTGCCGACTTGTGTACGAACTTCGGGACGCTCGATTCCGTGGTCGACGGTATTGCGAACCAAGTGAGTCAGGGGGTCCTTGATCGCTTCGATGATCGTTTTGTCGAGTTCCGTTTCCTTGCCTTGCATTTCGATGCGAACTTGCTTTTCGCAAATTCCGGCAAGGTCTCGAACTAGGCGAGGGAACTTGCTCCAGACGTTTCCGATCGGCTGCATGCGTGTCTTCATCACGCTTTCTTGCAATTCGCTAGTGATCAGATTGAGTCGCTGAGATGTGCGATGCAGTTCACTTTCGATATTGCCGCTCGCAAACTGTAGAATCTGGTTGCGGGCCAGTACCAGTTCGCCGACTCCGTTCATCAACTTGTCGAGCAAAGAAACATCGACACGAATGGTGCTCTCGGCCGCGCTGATGTCGCTATTGACGCTCGCTTTGGCTGGCTCTGGAGTCGCGTCTTGAGAGATAGATTGTGCCGCCATCGATTTGACGGTGGGCTGCACATTGTTCTCGGCGAGAGCGGCGTCCGTCCGCCGATCAGTTGTTTTGGGCTCTATCTTTGGGTTGCTTTTAGCTGGCGATTTTTTCTTCGCTGATTCGCTTGGCAATAGAATTTCGTGGAGCGTCATCAGGGACTCGGCGAGTGAGTCGCTGCCGCATTCGGTTTCGGTGCCATCAGTCTCGATCGCCGAAAGCAGTTCGCGAACCTTGTCGACAGTCGTTAGCAAGGCGTTGCCGATTTCAGATCCCATCGGTAGCGTTCCGCTACGCACGTCGCCGAGAAGGTTTTCAGCGACGTGGGACAAACGTTCGAGCTTGCTAAAGCCGAGGAATCCGGCTGTGCCTTTGATCGTATGGATGCTGCGGAAGACACCGTTGATCAACTGCTCCGATGCGGGCTCACTTTCGAGCGACAACAAGTCTCGCTCGAGTTGTTCGAGATTCTCATAGCTTTCGATGAAGAACTCGCGGAGCGCTTCATCGTCCAGGCCGTTCACCGATGACTTAGCAGAATCGGGAGCAGCTTCGTTCATGCCTTGAACGCATGTCGCTCCCGCAGCTTCTATTGCTGCGATCAGTGCTTCGGCTTCGGCGAGAGAGTTGTCAGCAGATTTTTCTGCCGCGGCGACTTTCTTCTTTGCTGGCGTGCGCTTCTTCGCTGTTCTCTTCGGTCAAGTTTTGGTTGGTTTTGATGCTTTTGATGCTTTTGATGCTTTTGATGCTTTTGATGCTTTTGATGCTTTTGATGCTTTTGATGCTTTTGATGCTTTTGATGCGGAAACGGCAAGCGGTTTGGCAGCAACGGTCGGATTTCCCGCGGCGACGGAACTGAGCGAGTTAGAGAGTTCACTCACGTCGACTTCGTTCGAGTTCATTACGTTTTCGAGCAGCCCACGTAGTTGGTCGGCGGCCTTCAGCATCATGTCAACGATGGCTTTCGTCGGCACCAACTGTCGTTCACGCATCAAGTTGAGAACGTTTTCGAGACTGTGCGCCAGTTCGTTGATCGACGTTAAGGATAGAAAGCCGGCCGCACCCTTGATCGAGTGAACCGCGCGGAACACCGTATTGACGAGGGCGACGTCTATATCGGCACCGCCCTCTTCAATCGTAAGAAGCTGGTTTTCGATGTCTGAAAGATGTTCCGTCGATTCAACGACGAACTCTTGAATGATTTCTTGATCCTCAAATACCACTGGGTACCCCCGTACCGTTGTTTCCAGATGGTTGTGCCCATCGCCATTTTCTCGGTTCGAATACGAAATGTCCGAGATGAACTACTGTCAAATTTGCAACAGGGTTAAGAAAAGACAAACGGAAAGCGTTCAGCTTGCGGATCTTACGGAAATATCCGATTCTTCATTGTTGATTGATTGGGTTCGCTTTGACCCACGTACTTTTTGTCGGTGTTACACAGATCAAGTGTTATGGTTTGACGGGCGAGCAAATTGGGAACCAATGTTTTCAAGTGTTTTGGCAGCAGACACGCAACTTTAGAGAGCTACTCGTTCCACGACCGAAATCCGTTTTTCAAAATTGAACAGAATCTAGTAATCGAGTTTTATGATGAGCCAAAAGGTATTGTTGGTTGATGATTCGGGTGTGATGAGGAAGATCATCCTTCGTGCGCTCAATGCGATCGGAATTTCGGATGTCGTGGAAGCAGCCGACGGTGCGCAGGCACTCGCGTTGTTTGGCGAAGAAAGCTTTCAATTGGTATTGACGGATTGGAATATGCCAAACATGAACGGCCTTGAATTACTAAAGGCGATTCGATCGAGCGGATCAACGACTCCGGTGATCATGATCACGACGGAATCGGAGCAGGGGCGAGTTTTAGAGGCGATTCAGGCCGGCGCCAGCAACTACTTGGTCAAACCATTTGAGCAAGAAACTTTAATGGACAAGCTCCAAAAATACGTTGCGGTCTCCGCGTAACGGGTTGCTCCGATCAGCCGAAAACTCATCCAGCGATTAAATGGGGCAAACCATGAATGACGAAGTAGTCAAAGCGTTCAAAGACTCGACGACCAGCGTTTTTGAAACAATGCTCGGCAGTGAAGTCACCAGCGGCGAAGCAACACACAACCATCAACTCGCTGCTCGCGGTGTTAGCGGAATCATCGGATTGACCGGCTCGATTTCGGGCGACGTCATCATTTGCTTTGACGAGAAAACCGCAATAGCGGCCACTGCAGTGCTTCTAGGGATGGAGCCGGACGGATTGGACGGTGACGTGATCGATGCGGTCGGAGAATTGACGAACATGATCGCCGGAAATGCCAAAGGGCGTCTCGAAAAATACGATTTAAGTTTGGCGCTGCCGACGGTGATTACCGGTACTGGACACCGCATCGGATTTAAATCGGGAATCCAGCCCGTCAGTCTTCCCTTCATTTCTCAGTGGGGTAACTTTAGCATCGAATTAGTATTGGCTGAGGTTAAGGCACTGCAGTTCGGTTGCTAGGGAATCGAGTACTGACTTTCTCGCGGAAGGTGTTACCGATTTTGGTAGCAGGTCATTCGGTGTAAAGTCTTTTGAACATCTTCTTCCATCGACAAAGCCTCTGCTGGCTGATACCAAGCTTGCGGCGCGCCATCTTCAATGGATGATTGAGCATCCGCCTGCTTCAATCCAAGGCGATTTGCTGGGCAAGAAGTATCGAATTCTTCTTCGCATTCGCTACAACGAAATGCCGGCCAAATATTAGCCGATTGTTTCACGTTGCGCGTACCTTTTACTTGCTCACATGTCAGCTCCCGATCATTTAACGGAATGCGCAGGCGGATTCGAGGGTCTCGAAATGCTGTCTATCTCTCTCCAAAATGATGAAATTCAAATCTGCAACGAAAATGTGTTGCATATTTATTGGTGAACAAGTTTGGTTTCTGAAGAAGGACGATACAATGGCGACGGCGGACATGATTGAAAATACAAGAGACGTTCGCAGTGGCAAACTTGTTGAGGTGCTTGCAAACGAGAACGTGCAACTAAAGAGCGGATTGGCTCGCATTCAAGCAAACCTTGCCGAGTCGGTTTCGATCAACAACGAAAACACCACCAACTTCCGGCAGATCGAAGACAACTGCCGGCAGCTCTCAAGTGAATCTGAATCGATTCGAGCCGAGATCGGCGAGTTTAGTCATGCGGTCACTCAAATGCGCGCGTTGGTAGAGCAAACCGACCAGCAGTTGATGGGAATGCACAAATTTGTATCTTTGATCGAGGACGTAGCGTCCCAAACTAACTTGCTTGCGCTCAACGCGACGATAGAAGCGGCGCGAGCGGGCGAAGCGGGTAGGGGATTTGCCGTTGTCGCGAGCGAAGTGAAAACGCTCTCGCGTGAAACACAGGCGGCAGTCGCAAGTATTGGCGAGTCCATCGAGAGTATCCAAAAGAAATCAAAGCAAGTCGCCGAACAGACACGCGCTCTCGATGAACGCAGCGCCCAAATTCGTGACAAAGTGGCCGCGTTCAATCAACGCATCCACGAAACCAATGAAAACAACGTCGAAGCGACCCAAAAGGTCAGCGGTGCGAATGATCGAGTCTTTATGAGCTTGGCGAAGCTCGATCATATCATCTGGAAAGTAAACACGTACCTAAGCGTGATCGAGGAGAAGCCGACGTTCACCTTCGTTGACGACCACAATTGTCGTTTAGGTAAATGGTACTACGAAGGAGACGGACAAACATCGTTTTCAAGCTCATCCGCCTATTCGGGGCTCGAACGACCGCATGCTGAAGTGCACCTGGCAACCAAACGCATCTTCGAGATTCTCGAGTCGGGAGTGTCCGATAACGGTGCCCCTCTGGTTCGTGCACTCGATGCGATGGAACAAGCTAGCGTCGGGGTTTTTGATTCGCTTGACAAAATTCTGAGTCAGAAATCCAATTCGATGTGAATGCAAGCGACTGGATCCTTCAGAAACAATTGGAAACTACCAGAGCTGTTTCCATCATTTTTATCCATTTGACTTTCGGCTCTGCAGCCAGTTTTTTTAGTGAGCGTGTGTCGGTTAAACGAAAGATCAAAGGCGACGACTTTGTCTTCGATTGTGTCGACCGTCGTTTAATGCTCTTCGAGAATCTGGTCAGACGCAAAGAACGCGGCTCGAATTAGCTCTACGTTTTTAATGGCTGGTGAGAATCGTATCAAAGCTATCGAGGGTTTGGTTCCCCGACAGGGTATTCGAATAGACAATTGTTGCTCGCACCCGCGTCCGCAGAGGCTTTGGGTCTGCTAATACCTGATGCTGTCTAGTCGACGCTCGGTTAGAGCGGGCTGACGGTGGATTGGCTTCGGAGCTGATCAATGTTAGGTCGCTAGCTTGCCGCAGATAAAATCTGCGGGCGGTCGACGTGAATCGTCGGTCGATATTTAGCGGAATCGCAAAAGGCTGCTTAGCCAGCGAGAAGTTCGGCGAGCGAGCGATGTTTTTGTGGCTTCGATTCGGGTGTTGGCTAGGGAACCGGTTAGCGCAGGGATTTCGTCGGTTAGGTTCAGTTCGATTCGGACCATGTATGAGGTGGAAAGGGGGGATTGGGATCTGGCTGCTGCGACATCGTCACGACGCTGCGAGTTCTGGTGTTCTTCCCACTCGGTGCGGGCGATTTCGATGACTGTTCCGGTGAAAATTTTCGATGGTGCCGATTCCATTGCCAACTTGACCGCAGCGCCGAGCGAGATTCGCTCCACTTCGTCTTGTTGCAGAACGATTTCCGCATCCCAGCCGTCACCTGGCAGTACGCTCATCAGTTCGTGGCCGGTTTCCAAGTAGCAGTTTGCGTTTTGCGGGTCCGTCGGATACCCGGACCAACTGACGAGGTGATTGGAAAGCACCGCCTTTCGGTCATCCGGGCGTCTTGGTGCGGCAATCAATCTGCCGGTTGCCGTGGCTTTGATGGTCAGCCCGTCATGCCGACTTTGGTGAGTCGCTAGTTGGGAGGCCAGATCTATAAGCAATGATTGCTGGGCGGGCAGTTCGTTGGCGATATCAGGATTGTCGATCGACGCGTGATGCATCGATTCGACGGTTGCAAACTGAGTCGCATGCTTTCCCTTGGCCTTGATGAACGCGAGTTCGATGTCGCTGTTTTCGAGTCGTGCGATCACGTCGCCCGACTCGACCAAATCGCCGGGCCATTTTTCGAGCGATCGAAGCGACCCGGCTGTCGTTACGTAGATAGGATTTTCTTGGTGAGGAACGATTCTGGCCTCTGCTGATACGCCAGACGGGAATGGGTAGAAGGCTAGCCAGATCAAGCCGATGGCAACGACACCCGAAATCATCAAGCGGTTCATCCGGATGTGTTTCCTACGTGCGGGGTTACGAAAAAAATTAATTGGATTACGGAGTAATGTGAACAGCATGCCTCCAACGGCAAAAACGCATAACAGCAAACCAAGCGATTCAAGGCCGTAGGGACGCAATAGCGTTGCCAGTAACCAAACGATCGCCAAGGTGAGTGACCATCGGTAGACGAACGCAAGGACTGCGTAAAACATCAACCAAGACGACTCGGTCTTCGAGATCATCACGTCTGGCAGCTCGTCGACACCCATCGTCGCTTTCATCGCGTAACCGGACAACAACCGACGCGATCTTTCGCCCAAGTTGGGAACGTCAACCAGATCCGATAAAACGAAATATCCGTCATAACGCAGCAGTGGGTTAGCGTTAAACAATACTGTGCTGACACTGCAAACCAACATCACATTCATGGCGACGTAATGAACCAATCCCGGCGCAGTCGATGCCCAAACGATGGTTGCAATTGACGCCAAGATGACTTCGGTGCCGATGCCCGCCAATCCCACCGCGGCTCGTTGCCAACGGTTGGACAGCATCCACGAGTCCGACGTGTCACAGTACAGTGCCGGTGTGAAGACCAACAGCATTGGGCCGATCTGGTGACACTCGCCGCCAAAGTGCTTGCACATGACTGCGTGGCCCAATTCGTGCATCACCTTGGTTCCGCCAATGACGGCGGCCAAAATCAAGACGGCTTCCAAGCGAATCCATCTTCCCATCGCTGGAAACTGTCTCATGAATTCATCAAAGTGCAGTCCGAAGACGACCACGGCAAACAGCACTAACACGATTGCCGCCGCAGCGCCGGCCTTGTTCAACATCGGTCGCATCGCCGGATACAAGCGGTCCAGCAGCGGTGCCGGGTCGACCCCCGGAAAGCGAATGAACAGCAAACTTGAAAGGTGTCCGATTCGCTTCTGTGCTTTCTCTTTTCGGTTGCGCTCACGCAATCGATCGCCTTGCAAAGCAACGTCCGAAATGGTCAGCCCCGACTGATGCAGACGGAACACTAAATGGTTTAATTCGCCAGTCGTTACCTTCTGTGGCGCATAGGTTGATTCGTAGTCACTGCGAATCTGTTCCAAGGTCGTGTTGCCGTCCAAGCGATCAAGGACAAAATACTCGTCCGGACGCAGGCGGTGGTACTTCATCGCGACCGGGTCTTTCACCACGATCGCAGAATCGTGCTTGTGCCGCGTTTCGACCACCTTCAAGTCCAACCGTTTGCGCACAAGCAGAGGTCGGCCGCTGTCGGCAGCCTGCGGTGCGGTCGGCGGGATAGGACGAAGCTTGTTCACGGAATGAAATCAATCGAAGGCAGAGAAATCGATCATGATGTTGATCCGTGGATTTCGAACGGATGCACGAGAGTCAGTGGGGAATCACTCTAGAAGTAGAACAGGATGTTACGGTGTACAAAGTCAAAAACGTCGCCAAACCAGCTTCTTAGGATCGATCGTTTTCCACACATGACTTTAGCGGTGATATCGGCTCCGCTGCGCATCGTTTCAATGTTGAATGTTTCGAAACGATCCGTGTCGCTGGGTTGCAGTTCGATGGTTCCGCCGGCGTCGATCACGTATTGACCGTTTTCGTCCAGTCGTGACGCCGTCGACATTTCTTCTAGTTGGGCAACGAATGAGGACTCGGGAAGTGTTGCGACTGCAAATTCGATCGGTAGGTGTGGATTTGACTTGCGGGCGTCGATGACGGCACCCGCATCACGATCCGGAATTTGCATTTTCAGTGACCATGGGCCATCCGGATTGACCACAGAAACCAGCACGTTGCCTCGCGTGATCGGGCGATCCGACAGTCGACGCTTCAGTTGCCATCCGACGATATTTCCGTCGATGGGGCTGGTGATGAAGAGTTCCTTTTGCTGGGTTTCCAAGATGGCCAGTTGACCGCGCAGATTCGCAAGCTCGCTTTCGACTTGCCGCAACTCAATTGCCATTCGGCTAGACTGAGCCGGATCCGCATCGCTGCTGAGGCGGACGGATTGGATGGATGCAAGTCGCGACGTTGCCGTCTGGATTTCGCCGGTCAATGCTTCGGCGCGGCTTTCCAATTCCGCGTTTTCAAGTTCGAACAGCATGTCGCCCGCTTTGACGGTTTGTCCATCCGTCACATGCAGCGTTTTCACGGTGCCATCGATCGTCGCAAAGACATCACGCCGTAGCGATGGTTCGGCGGTCCCTTTCGCGATTACGTGATGGTCGATCTGAATCACCATCGATGCGACTAGCAACGCGACGATTGCGGTCAATCCAGCGACAACCCAAGGCCAGCGGCCATCGCCGACCAGTCCGCCGACGGACTTCCATAGGGAAAGCCCGAATACACGACTGTGTTCGCGTGAGTTTCGCAGCGCAAGGGTTGCCTCGGTTGCCACCACCGTCATCGGCAAATTGATCGATGTCGGAACTTCGCCCGAAAAATACTCTAGGACGATCACACCGATACAGTCTCCGTCGCCACTGAGCGGATCAAACGAAGTGACTTCGGTTTCATCATTTTCACTTGATTGGCCGAACCAATACAGTGGCAAAACGATCGCGGAGTTGACTCCGGTTTCGTCCAAATATGTCTCTAACGGATCCTGGATTTGCGGAGGCAATGGATCGGAACCTGGCAATACAAGCGGGCGCGACATGACGACGGCAGCATTCACCATTCGCTCGGCCGATCGAATGGCGTTGCCGCGTTTGTCAACCACTGCGACTCCGCTGACCGCGGCCACTTTGAATCGACTACCGCGCGAGACCAATACCGTGGTTCGGTCACAGTCTAATAATCGCCGCGACTCGTTTGCGATGCGATAGCACGTCGCATCGAGATCAAGGTCACGATGCAGCCACTGTAGCGATCGGTGTCCCGCCAAGCCGGGATGGGGCGCCGGTGCAAGCGTTTGCACAGAATCTGTACTTTCGGCAACCGACGGATTCGCGATCAACTGAGGAAAGGTTCGCACAACGGATCGAGTGGCTTCGCCGTACGACTGCAGCAATCGAAGATCACCAATTTGCGTCATCGCCGAAGGACGACTTTCGATGGGATACAACAGAATCAGCGCCGCCCGATCAGGTGACGGTACGATCTCGATTCTTAGCCCTCTTGCCACGTCGCTTTCGCTTGGGGAATCGGAATCCAAATCGAGCGAGAGGTTGCAGGCGACGGGCGCGACGGTCGCGGTCGACAAAAGTCCTTTCAAATCGGACCGAGTGACTCGTTTAGATAACGATTCATCTTTGACCAGCATCATCGGTGCTGGCCAATGAGCGGCTTCGATTGCGACGAGCCCACACTGCAGACTTTCAACGATCTCAGCGGCAAGTCGTTTGTAAAAATCAGTCCGGTCTGCCGCAGCATTGGCCATCGCCGCAACGCGATCATAAATCACGCTGGATCCGGCAACCGTTTGATCTTGCCGACTTTTCGACGTTTCGGTGGTCTCAGATGATGTGCTCAAGGCAGCGTCAACGTCGGCGGGAATGAGGTAAGCGGATGGAAAGGCCGTCGAAAGTTTCCTCTCAACCTAGTTCCGGCTAAGTGCAACGAATGCTCGAGCGTACCGGTTTGGTGACCAAAAATCAACAAATTGCGACGAATGCGCAGCTTGTCGCGATTGTGTTTAAAGCACCACGTGGAACCGAGTCCGTAAATCAGGATCTTGCAGGGCCCGGTTAGTCGGTTGGTAACGGTTGCAATGCCCGATTGTTCACTGCCAGAATCCGTTCCGCCTAGGAGTGAACTGATCGGATCTGTCACGACACTGTGCGGTAACTTGGTCGGCTTGACGGCGTGACGCGAAGGCTTGGGAAATGGTGATGGTCAAGCTACAATCTCGCGGTTCACAAACGGACTGGTTCACGCCTTTTCAGATCCCAGAATGACGCGTTTAGGGCTTCGAGTTCTTGCCCACGCAGGTTGACGTTGGCAGTACGAACGCGAATCGAACGAAGTTGATTTCAAATTTTTATGGCGATTTGAAGTTCTGTTCTTTGGAGACGATCGTTGAGACAGCCAACTGAGAGCGAAGAACCATCAAAGCCCGAAACGATCTTGGTGGTCGATGATGACCCGCTGGTATGCCGAGCTACATCACATTTGGTGACGGTAATTGGCTATTGCGTTCGGATCGCGGACAATGGTGACGAGGCGATTGAAATCGTCAAGA
The DNA here is from genome assembly GCF_007860175.1 of Rubripirellula reticaptiva. Lineage (NCBI taxonomy): Bacteria > Pseudomonadati > Planctomycetota > Planctomycetia > Pirellulales > Pirellulaceae > Rubripirellula > Rubripirellula reticaptiva. The sequence continues at coordinate 1,084,320 of NZ_SJPX01000003.1, forward strand.
ATACGCCCACGGAAATCGACGCCGTGCTGATGGACGTTTCGATGCCGGTGATGAATGGGATCGAATGTTTTGAAGCACTCATGAAAATCTCGCCGACATTGCCAGTCATCTTGATATCGGGTCATCCCTTCGTCGCGTCTGAATTGCAACGTCTGAACGATCTCGGCTTGCGCGGCTATCTAAAGAAGCCGTATCGGATTGCAGATCTTGAGCCAATGTTTGTCGAAGTGTTCGGCAAGTAAACCTGCCGAGCAAAGCATGTCATCCTTTGCTCGGCGATCCGTTGGCGTGTTGCCCTAGCAGATCTACTGACCAAGCATGGTTCGCATTGACGATTTTGCGGTATCCAAGGCGGTCGGCAACTTACTGGGGTCGCTGCCGCCGGCTTGCGCCATATCGGGACGTCCACCACCGCCGCCGCCGACGATCGCCGCCGCTGCGCCAACCCAGTCACCCGCCTTCAACTTACGATCAACTAAGTCTCGACTCAGTCCGCCAACCAATAAAACTTTGCTGCCCGTAACGGCAGCCAACAATATCGCGGTTGGTTTGTTCGCTGTTTTGCGAATCTGGTCAATCAATCCACGCATGATGTTTGGATTGGCGCCGGGGACTTCTGCCACGATAACGAGTGTGTCGCCCACACTTTCGCCACCTGCGATCAAGTCGTCAGCCGAAATTTCGCTGCTAGCGCTGACTTGTTTCAGTTCGCCGACCAGTCGAGTTCGTTCGGCCAACATAGCGGACAAACGTTCGGGAACGTCATCAATCGAAACGTTTAGCCAACGAGTGATCGTTCGCACGGCCGTTCGAATCGAGTTGTAGTCGGATGTGTCCGTCTTTTCGCCCTTTCCGTCGTACTTGAAGGTGGGCGAATGATTGGTCGCCTTGCCAGTGGTCAGGCCCTTCTTCATTGCTCGAACTTCTTTGATCAACGCGTCGGCAGCCATCATCGCATCGGCTTCGGTGCAAGCAAGTGCAGTCGCGACCTGAGACAGCAATTCACGAGTTTGAGTGCGATGCTGCTTAGCCCGCTGGCCCGTTAACGCTTCGATCCGGCGAGTGCCCGTTGACACGCTTTCTTCGACAACGACTTCGAAGGCTTCAACATCGGCTGTGTTCGTCAGGTGCGTGCCCGCGCACAATTCACGACTGAACTCACCCATCGAAACCATACGGCATGGATCCGGATATTTTTCGCCGAACAACATCATTGCGTTCGCTTGGCGAGCATCGGCCAGCGAAACCGTGTCCCAGCGAATCGGTTCGCCTTTGGCAACAAATTCCAACACTTCCTTCTCGATCAGAACGAGTGTCTCGTCCGGGATCGCTTTGGGATTTGTAAAGTCGAATCGCAACCGGTCGGCTTCGACTTTGCTGCCCTGTTGTTCGGCATGTCGGCCAATATGGTTGTGAAGCGCGTGGTGCAGAATGTGAGTGGCCGAGTGCGCGCGGGCCAATGATTGGCGGCGTTCCGTATCGACTTTAGCCTCGCACTTTGCATCTTGCTTCATCGATCCCCGTGTTAAGACGCCGTGATGAACGATCAGGGCGCCGTGCTTCTGCGTGTCGGCAACTTTGAATGAAAAATCATCGTTTTCGATCACGCCGGTGTCGCCGATTTGGCCGCCCGATTCGGCATAGAACGGCGACTGGTCCAGGACAACTCGCAGCGGTGTTTTGCCTGGCGAGTCAATGTGTCCCATTAGCTGGCCGTCGTCGTCTTTGCCACCTTCGCCCGTGATGATTCCCTTGATCGTCGATTCTGCTTCGGTAGCGTCATAGCCAACGAAGGGCGTCACTCGCAGGGCTTCTTTGAGTGTTTCCAGTGGCCCGGTTTGGAACAGGACTTGTTGGTCGCCGCCGCTGACGGTGGCGTGTTCATCCATTGCCGTGCGGTAGCCTTTCCAATCGAACGTGTAGTTCTGCTCCGCTGCAAGGGTTTGTACCAATTCAGGCGGCACACCGTACGTCGTTTGCAGATCCGCAGCATCGGCGCCTGGCACCATGCTTTGCGAATCTGATTGCATTTGTTTGAACAGACGTTCGATGCGGGTCATGCCGCCATCGATCGTTGCAAAGAACGCTTTTTCCTCAGCCTCGATCGCTTCGGCGACTCGCGCCGTGGTTTGACCAAGTTCCGGATACGGGGTCTTGTGAGTTTCGGCGACCGCTTCGACCAGTTTGTATAAGAACGGCTCGCGCAAGTTCATCTGATATCCGTCCAACACCGCGCGGCGGATCAACCGGCGGATGACATACCGAGCGTCTTTGGCACCGGGGTAAACGTTTTCGTGAATTGAAAACACACTGGCACGGGCATGGTCGGTGATCCGGCGCAGCCGTCGGCTATTGTCGTTGTTGTACTCGTACTTGACTCCGCAAACCTCCGCGGCTGCTTGCACGATCGGGAACAGACTGTCGATATGAAAGTTTGTCGGCACGCCCTGCAGCACGCTGGCGGTCCGTTCTAGCCCCATCCCTGTGTCGATGTTCTTGCTGGGCAAGGGACGCAAGTTGTCGGGCGGATTGCCGGAACGGTTGAATTGCGTGAAGACCAGATTCCAGATTTCGACTTCGCTGCCGTCTTCAAGGTGGTAATAGATTTCGCTGCACGGACCGCAGACTCCGTCCGGGCCTTCGCTCGGCGCGGAAGCTGGCCAGAAGTTTTCGTCTTCGTCCATCCGCGCGATCCGGGCATCGGGCAACCCGATCTTGTTGTGCCAGATTCCGTGTGCTTCGTCGTCGTCTTTGTAGACTGTCACTGACAGACGGTCGCCGGGGATGCCGAGCCATTTTTTGTCAGTCAGAAATTCCCATGCCCAGTGAATCGACTCTTCTTTGAAGTAATCACCGAACGAAAAGTTACCCAGCATTTCGAAGAACGTGTGGTGGAACGCCGTCCGTCCAACGTTGTCGATGTCGCCGGTTCGCAAGCACTTTTGGCAGGTGGTCGCTCTGGTGAAATCCAACTCAACTTTGCCAAGGAAGTGATCTTTGAACTGATTCATGCCCGCAGGCGTGAACAGCACCGACGGATCCCAAGCGGGTACCAAGACGTCGCTGGGGCAGACGGTACAACCCTTGGTTTGGAAGAAGTCGAGGTACTTTTGGCGCAGTTCGTCAGTTTTCATCGTCAATGACAGATTCGTTTTGTCGTTTCAGTGGCCGTGGAAAGGCCAGATCATATCGAAAAGGACCGGATTGTTGGAATGCGTCTGCCGGACAGACTTGAAAGCCTCGAAAATAGTTCCTCGGAAGGTGGCTTCGGGCGGCAGCTGGCCTGGCCACGGTTGGCTCGGGCTTCGTCGCCCTGGATGCCGTTGGCAGAGTGTGCCCGGGATGGGGGAGATAGGCAGATGGGGAGAGAGTTTGGCTGCGATTCACGATTTGGATGGCGGAATCCTAGTGGAAAGAGGCATCTGAACCGAAACTTGGGGTGTGATTGTTTGGTTTAGAAAGGTTGGTTTGTGAGGACGACGGAAACTAGGACGCGGAGCCGGAGGTTCTGGGTTTTGCGTTTGAGATTGCCAAACATTCAACTGACAGACTGCGAATCACGCCCGAATGAAACTTCTCGAATCCGTTCGGACGGCTACAATGATCTAGCCTTCCGTCGGTTCCTTTAATCCTGCCGCCCCCAAGATCGCTTGTCCTCTGCCGCGTCCTATCCCGACCCTACTGCCGGACCTGAAAAAGAGGAAAGGGTGAAGCGTGCGCCAAAGGTGCGGTTGCGTCGCAATTCTCCTCTGGTTACGCGTTTAGTCGGGCTGGAAACCGAATACGCTACATTGGTCGCCGATAACCAGAATCTGACTCAGGCCGATCTGCCACCGTCTCAGTTGGTGTACTCGCAAATCTGCGAAGCGATCCGCCGCGATCAGCCAACAGTGTCGGGACTTTTCGATAGCGAGCAGATGTTCTTGGCAAGCGGCGGTGCGGTCACGTTCGAGTCGCATCCGTCGATGTATGCGTTGCCCGGTGGATTGGTCGAAATCGCGACGCCTGAGGTTCAGAGCCCCGATGACTTGTTGGCTTGTCAGCGATCGATCGACGAGCTAGCCAGTGACGCGACGGCGGATTCGGAAACGAGTTTCGACTTGCGAATCTTGAAGAACAGTTCCGATGCGCTTGGCCATGTTTATGGCTGCCACGAAAATTATGAAGCAGAAGTCGCATCGGGAATCGGGTTGGTCGTCTACCGCGCGTTTGTGCTGTTGATGTGGGGCATGCAGGTGATCAGCCTGATGTGTTCGTTGCCGCTAATGATGCTTACGTTTTCGGCGGTCAGTATTTCGAGGATTTTGTCGCGGCAAGAATCGTCGCATGAAGAAAACGAACCGCATGACATTTTTGAATTAGTGCCAACCTGGATTTCGACATTGCTGGTCGGCGGGCTGCGGCTTGTGCATCTTCCAACGGTGATGGTTTTGCGATTCGTGGCCCGGCATGTCGCCTTCCGCGTTCAACGTCGTTACCTGTCGGCCATGTTGGTGTCGCGCGTCGCGATTTGCGGTTCTGGCAATTTAGATCCCGACAGCCGGTTTTGCTTGAGCGCGAAAGCGATGGCAATTGACGCTGTCGCCGACATGGGCGGTTTCCGCGGCGAGCGACCGATCTTTGTTTACGGTCATTGGCTGGGGCAATACTGTGCCAAGTCGTTCCTGTCGCTTGGCTCGACTCGTCAGATGTTTAACCGTCGCCAGCGACTGCAGATTGGATTGTCCGATTCGAACATGTCGGACTTGGCCGAGTATGTCAAAGTCGGATCCGTATCCCTGGTGCTAGATATGCTGGAGGCGGGTGAGACGACTGGATTGCCGGTACTAAATCGACCCATCGAATCGCTCAAGCGGATTGCGAGCGATTGGAATCTCGTTTCACGTGTTCCGACCAATCGCGGTGAAATGTCAGCGATCGAGATTCAACGCGAGTTTCTGCATGCCGCCGAAGCCTTTGTCGATGCGACGCCCGCGAACATGCGAGGCGAAGCGCCGCTGGTGGTTTACCGATGGCGTGAATTGCTTGATTCCGTCACGGCGTTTCGCAAAGACTTTCACGACATCGAAATGGGACTCGGGCGCGTGGACTGGATGACAAAGCGATGGTTGATGGACCAGCTTGGCGATGACAAGCCCTGGGCCGCCAAAAAGAAAATCGACCTGCGCTATCACGAACTGTCCCCGGACGGATATTACGTTCAGTTCATTGCAACGCGACCGGATTTGCGATTAGTCGATGACGACAACATTGCCCGGCGTCGCAAGTCGCCCCCGGCAAGTTCACCTGCCGCTCGCCGCGGTTGGCTGATACGCGAATTCGCCGATAGCGACGAACTGCTGCAAAGCGAATGGACATATGCCATGATCGGTCGCGGTCGCCGCAAACGCCGCGTCGACTTTTCCGGACAATAACGCCAGCATTTGCGTTAGATACGCTATTTCCGGTGAATCCATTGATGGCTGGTCGCTCGGTAGACGGCTTGTTCGCCGATTTTGTCTCGCAGTTGATCGACGATCTTATCGACCTCTCGCTGGTTCGTTTCGCCCTCGGATTGATCGAACAACGATAATTGCTGAGGAGCGTTTTTTCCGCTCAGTGAACCGACGGAAACGCCAATCAATCGGACAGGACGCGGTTCTCGCTTTCGCATCTCGACGAGCATCGATTCGGCCACTCGGTAGATTTCGGCGGTCGAATGAGTCGACGTTTTCAGAGTGGTGGACTTGGCAAATGTTTGAAAGTCATCGCGGCGATACTTAATCGAAACATTCTTGGCTTGCCGTCCGTGCCGTCGCAGACGCCGCGTGACTTGTTCGACCAAGTAGCTGACCACGGCTCTCAGCATCGTTTCGTCTGTCATATCGTCGGCGAAAGTTCGTTCGTGACTGATTTGTTTTGCGCTGCGGTCTGGGACAACTCGTCGCTCGTCGATCCCGTTGGCAAGTTTCCAAAGGTGTTCGCCCCAAGAGCCCAGTGAACGCTGTAAATCGTCGAGTTTGCGAACACGCACTTCGCCGATCGTTCGCAGCCCCATTCGATGCAGACGTTCTTCGCCTACTCGACCGACGCCCCAAAAACGAGACACCGGCAGCGGATCCAAGAACCGAATCACGTCGGCAGCAGCGACTTCGACAAACCCGTCGGGCTTGTTCACGTCGCTGGCGATCTTCGCAACGAATTTGAGCGGCGCTACGCCCACGCTGGCCGTCAGATCGAGTTCCTTCCGAATCTCGTCTTTGATACGTCGGCCAATCGTTGCTGCGGGACCGAACAATCGCTCGCTGCCTGTCACATCCAAGAATGCTTCGTCGAGTGATAGAGGTTGAACCAGTGGCGTGTAGCGGCAGAAGATGGCACGAACTTGCCGACCAACTTCGGCATAGTGTTCGATTCGGCTTTTGACAAAAACCGCCTCGGGACAAAGCTGGGCGGCCCGTCGGCCTGGCATCGCGCTGTGAATTCCAAACCGGCGTGCTTCGTAGCTGGCTGCGGCGACGACGCCTCGTCCAGTCGAACCGCCCACCACGACCGGGCGACCACGCAGTTCAGGCCGGTCTCGTTGCTCAATCGCGGCGTAGAACGCATCCATGTCGATGTGCAGAATCATCAGGTCGGTACTTCGCCGGTCAGAGAAATTTGCAATCCAGGATGCTCGTCTTGCGATCTGTTCGTTACTGAGTCAGCCAACGCATGATTTCGGGCAAGTTAGTCAAATCATCTTGAACGGTTAGCGGTGATTCGCTTTCCAGTTGTTCTCGCGTCTGCCCGCCGGTGCAAACCGCGATGACTTTCGCTCCGATCGCATGTCCGCATCGAATATCGGCGACCGTGTCGCCAACCACGATCAAATCGTCGGCGGCTGCGGATCCGTAACGGGATACCAGTTCCGTGGCCGTGCGTTTGGCGAGTTCGTTGCGACAGGAATCGTGGTCACCGCCGAAAATGCCGCGAAAGAAACCGCTCAGTTCAAAATGCTGCAACTTGTGTTGTCCGGTCTCATGAAAATTACCCGTCATCACATAGGGACGCAGCGACTGATCGCTGGCGACCTCCTTCATCAGCGGAAGGACACCGGGCATTAATTCTCCGCCAACCTGGTTGAGCGTTTCCGGAAACAGACGAACATAGTGAGCACGTAGCCGATCACGGTTGGATTGGTTGTCGACCAATCCGTTCAACAGAAGTAGTTCGGTCAAAATCGATCGATCCGTTCGGCCACCAAATTGAATGCCAATATTCGGCGACTCGATCCCGAATCCGTGATACATAGCCTGTCGCAATGTCGCCGCGCCGCCACTGTGAGTGACCAACAGGGTGCCGTCGATGTCGAAGAGAATCGTTTTCATGCGCTAATGGTACGCTTTTGTGGCGATCTTGTCGCCGAGCGTTTGGGGGGCCATTCGCACCCAATTCCAGACCGTATCCAAGCCGTGTACCCAGGCCGCGTCCGCCGCATGGGGCGTATTTGTTGGGCCACGGGTTCATGGGTGCTTCGGGCGTGTTACGAAGACGGGTAAGATGCGGTTAATCGCCTGAAACATTGACGACCGGGTGATTGCCGCTGACACGAAAGAGCTGGAAAGAGACATTCATGACCGCAACTGCCGCCCAAGCTTCTGAGACAAAAGAATCGACCGAGGCCGTCGACAAGAGCAATCCAAGGGTGCGGGAGATGTTTCGCCAGATCGCGCCGCGCTACGACAAGATGAACCACGTTCTGTCGTTAAATATTGACAAGTATTGGCGTGCCCAGGCCGTCAAACGCCTTCGCATGGTGCCCGGCCACCCGATTCTGGATACTTGTACGGGAACGGGTGATTTGGCAATTGCGATTTCCGCAAAAGCGGATCCGTCGGTTGAAGTCGTCGGCAGTGACTTTTGCCATGCGATGCTGGAAATCGCGAGAGAAAAACGAAACCCAGCCAAGTCCTCGTCCCGAATTGATTTCCTAGAAGCCGATTCCCAATCGTTGCCGTTCTCTGACGATACATTCCAGTGTGTGACGGTTGCGTTCGGATTGCGAAACGTGGCGGATACAGACAAGGGACTGCAAGAAATGGCACGTGTTTGCTTGCCGGGTGGCCAAGTGATGGTTTTGGAGTTTTCGACGCCGCGGACGATCGGATTGAAACAGGCCTACGGTTTCTACTTTCGCAACGTGCTGCCGCGAATTGGCCAGTGGTTCGCGCGTAACGACAAGTCGGCGTATGAGTACTTGCCCGAGTCGGTTGGGCAGTTTCCGGACGGGCAAGCGCTGGCCGATCGAATGACGGCCGCCGGGTTGATCGACGTGAAGTTCAAACCGTTGACGTTTGGTGTCGCGACCATTTACGAAGGTACCAAGCCGGGTGAGTTGCCAGCGCCAGGGATCCAAACGCCAGGGATCCAATCGTGAGCGAATCTCGACTGCCGATCGTGGTTGCGATCACGGGCGCGAGTGGCGCGATTTACGCTGCACGTTTGGTCCAGTTGCTGTGTCGGACCGATCATGAAATCCATCTGACGATCAGTCTTAGTGGGGCAGCGGTGATCAAGCAGGAACTTGGATTGGCGTTGGACGTTAGGCGACCCGATCTAGCCAGCCTGTTTGGGTACGTGCCGTCATGGACGACATCCGACGCGATCAAGTCGAACGCGGAATACGCGGCAAAAGTGTTTGCTGGTCGAGTTCGTTATCATCAGCACGATGACTTCATGACCCCGATCGCAAGCGGTTCGTTCCGAACACAAGCGATGGTAATTTGTCCGTGCAGTGGCAGCACACTTTCGGGAATCGCACGCGCTGCGGCATCAAATTTGGTCCAGCGAGCTGCCGAAGTCCATTTGAAAGAGCATCGCAAACTGGTGATCGTTCCTCGCGAGACACCAATGAGCGTTCTGCAGCTCGAAAACATGCACCGTATCGCGCAGGCAGGCGCGGTCGTGTTGCCCGCAATGCCGGGGTGGTACCACGGCGTCGAATCGCTCGACAGTCTGGTCGACTTCGTTGTATCGCGAATCCTCGATCAGATCGACGTCGACAATTCGCTGATGAAACGTTGGGGCGAAGCTTAACGTTTCAAGAGAACGCAACCGCTGACCGAAATTTAAGCTGCCGCCGAATACACGCAATCACTTGCGACGATAGGTGATTCGGTACTCGGTTTTGTCGGTCGTCGTTGCGGTCGCATGAGCGGTATGGATCTGGGCGTCGCCACGATTACCGTCATGAGCAGATGCGTTGTTTTGAATGTGCTCGTGAGTGACCAGCCCGATGACGGTTTCTTCCTCTCGATCGATCACGTATCCACCCGGGAAATGCTCGTTCATCAACTCGACCGCTTTTTCACGGTTTCGTTCGCTGTTCGAGGGCATCGCAACAACGCCGACATCCGGATCTTTGAATACGTAACGCGCTGATGAACACCCAACGAATCCACAGACCACCGCGATTGCGGCGGCAAGAACGAAGCGTCGCTCCATGACGATTTCTTCCTCTCAACTAACAATGATCGGTTCAGCGGGCTACGAATAGTTGGGCGTTGGTGGGCGATAGTCGCCAAGATCGATTGAATTGAACCAGTCGATTGTCTTTTGAAGTCCTTCGGCTAGCGGAATCTTAGGTTCCCAGCCAAGTTTCTCTTTGGCTAGTGAAATGTCCGGTCGGCGGCGAGTCGGGTCGTCGGCCGGTAATGGACGGGTCACTAATTTGCTCTTTGAACCTGACAGTGCGATCACTTGCTCGGCAAGTTCGCGAATCGTGAATTCAACCGGGTTACCGATGTTCACAGGCCCCACAAAATCATCGACGTTCATCATCGACATGATCGCGTTGCAAAGATCGTCGCGATAGCAGAACGATCGAGTTTGGGATCCATCGCCGAAAATGGTGATGTCTGTGCCCGCCATCGCTTGGCGAATGAAGTTCGACACGACTCGGCCATCGTACGGATGCATTCGTGGGCCGTAGGTGTTGAAGATCCGTACAATTCGAACGTCTACTTTGTTGCTGCGGTGATAGTCCATGAACAACGTTTCGGCGACCCGCTTGCCTTCGTCGTAACAGGCGCGAGGGCCGATTGGATTGACACTGCCGCGATAGCTTTCAACTTGTGGGTGCACTTCGGGGTCGCCATAGACTTCGCTTGTGCTAGCCTGCAAAATTCTAGCCCCGCAACGTTTTGCAACGCCCAACATGTTGATCGACCCCAGGACGCTAGTCTTGATCGTTTTAATGGGGTTGTATTGGTAGTGGCCCGGGGCGGCGGGACAGGCCATGTTGTAGATCTGGTCGACCTCTAGGAAGATCGGCAGTGTCACGTCGTGGCGAATCAGTTCGAAATTCGGACGATCCAACAGGTGAACGACGTTCGATTTTTGGCTGGTAAAGAAATTATCCAGACAAATGACGTCGTGCCCTTCGTTAACCAATCGTTCACAAAGGTACGAACCGAGGAAGCCGGCGCCGCCGGTGACGAGAATCCGTTGAATCATGACTAGCCGAGATCGTAGAACAGGTGATCGAAAACGCACAGACAGAAGCGTAGTCGATTAGGCCGTTTACAGAAATATGAACTGATGATTCAGCGGATTTGGGGCCAGAATGACTCGAATGGCCCCGTTTAGGACTTACGCAAGTTCCGTTAAACGTCCACTACTGTCACCGATCGACTCAGCCGGCGTGCCCATTCCGTCCAGCATCGAAAGGAACAGATTGCCCATCGGGCGTTCAGATTTCGGCTGGATGAACCGGCCAGTTTTGAAACTTCCGCCACCACCACCCGCCAAAACAATGGGTAAGTCGCCGTGATCATGGCGATTTCCGTCACTGATTCCGCTGCCGTAAAGCACCATGGATTGGTCCAACAAAGTACCGCCGCTAGGATCGGAAATCGAATCCAGTTTGTTCAAGAAATACGCAAACTGTTCGACCAAGTAGCGATCAACGTTGCGAAGGTTCTCGACCAAGTCTTCACTGTTACGGTGATGGCTCATTTGATGGTGTCCTTCTTTGACACCAATTTCGGTGTACCGCCGACTACCGCCTGCGTTATCCAGCATCAAAGTTGCCACACGTGTCGTGTCGGTTTGGAAACCGAGTGCCATCAAGTCGTACATCAACCGAGCGTGTTCGCGGAACGCTTCGACGCGGCCAAAGGGAACCTTCAAATCGGGCATCGCCTTCTGGTCATCTTCTTCGGCACGCACAATCCGCGTTTCGATTTCTCGAACGCTTGTGAAATACTCGTCTAGTTTGCGTTTGTCCGACTGTCCGACTTTCTTCATTAGTCGCTCAGCATCGACTCGCACCACGTCCAGAATGCTTTGACGCTCGACATTGCGTTTGCGATTCTCGTTGGCGTTTCCCTTGCTGAACATTCGCTCGAATGCCAACCGCGGCGTAATCTCTTTTGGCATCGGCTGAGTTTCGTTGCGCCAAGAAATGTTTGACGAGTAGGCACAGCTGTAGCCTGAGTCGCAGCTTCCGCCGCCGCGATTGGTTTCCAATCCAAGTTCAATCGACGGCAACCGAGTTTGGTTGGCCAGATGAGTTGCCGCGACTTGGTCTACCGATATGCCAAGCCGGATGTTGCCGCTGGTCTTAACCGGCCGAGCAGCTGTCAGAAAAGTGGACCCGCCGCGTGCGTGATCGCCTGCACCATCGCCGTTCGCACGTCCATTTTCGTGAGCCAAGTTCGTGATCACGTTGATCTTTGACTTCAACGACTCCAGCGGTTTGAGTGTCCGCGAGAGTTGCCAGTCGTTTTCGGTTCCGGTCGGTTTCCAATCGGGCATGATCGCCCCGTTTGGAAAGAAGATCATCGCCATGCGTTTAGGCGATTTGGTTTCGCCTGCAGCAAACGCGCTTTTGGCCATCGGCGTCATGGATTCCAGCATTGGCAAACCCAAGGCCATTCCCGTACCACGCAGTAGCGTCCGGCGGCTGAGCTTTGCACCCGACATCGAACCGGCATTGTTAGTCGTTGGATCATTCATTTCAGTTCAATTCCGTTTCAAGGTTCGTGTTTGAATTCGAATGCGCGGACGTGGTGGTCTCGTTACCTGGTTCGATCCAGTCATAGTACTGGAACGGCGGGCTGAGGATCGTTTCAAAGATCAAGTCGCCAAATCTAAAATCGTTCTTAGCGGTCTTTTCGATGATCGCATCAATCGTGCAGCGATCCGAAGGCGTCAATTCGCGTCCCAATGCAAACGTTAGCAATCGCGAAGTCGCTGTCCTTGCGAACGACTCGGACTCCGTCGAGCCCAACAATTTGCTTAGTTCGACCGCTCCATTGAAATTGCGTCGACCTGGCATTTCGCCGCTCGCATCGATCGGCTTACCGCCATCGGTCGTACGGAAACGCCCGACGGCATCGAATTCTTCGAGCCCAAATCCCAACTGATCCATCACCCGGTGGCATGACGCACACGACGGATCAGATCGGTGTTGTTCGAGTTGCTCGCGAAAACTTAGACCTGCGGAAGACGTTTTTGCTTCATCAATCTGTGGAACACCGGGCGGTGGTTCCGGCGGAGGCGTGCCGAGTACGTTTTCCAGAATCCACTTTCCTCGGCCGACTGGTGAAGTTCGGTTTGGGTTGCTCGTCAGTGTCAAAACACTGGCGTGCGACAGGACACCTCGCCGTGGCATTCCGTCGAGAGAGACTTTTTCGAACTTATCGTTCTTCAGCTTCGAAACAATCTCTTTCGGCATCGCATAATGTTTTGCCAAGTCCGCGTTTAAGTAAGAATAGTCTGCGGTCAGCAATTCACTGGCTGGACGATTCATTCGCAGGACATGGTCAAAGACCAGTTCGGTTTCTTTGGCCATTGCCGCCTTGAGCGCAGGTCCAAACGTCTTGAACTGAGTCGTGTCGGCTTCGTGTTCGGCTAATTTTCGCACGCCCAACCACTGTGACGCGAACTCGGACGCCAGCGAATTTGATTTTGGATCTTTCAACATCCTTTCGATTTGTTTCGGGATTTCCTTTGGCGTCAGCTTCCCGCGATCAGCCAGATCTAGCAGCGTTTCATCCGGCATGCTGCTCCACAAAAAATACGAAAGTCGCGTTGCCAATTGGTGCTGGGTTAGTGCCACCGGATCGGATGCGTTGTTCTGTTTTGCGAGTTCATCTTCGTCGGGTGTTTCGACTCGGAAAAGAAAACGGGGAGACACCAGCACGGCGGCGACCGAAATTTGCAAGCCGCGGTAATAGCTTTCACCCCGCTCCTTCGCCTCCAGCGCCAAGTCCGCATACCTTGCCACTTCTTCGTCTGATACCGGCCCGCGGAAAGCGCGTCGCATCAGCGGTCGCAAACATTCTTCCGCAGATTCATCAACGTCATACCAACTGCTGCCACGGCGCGGCGCGACTTTGCGAACAATCATCTTTTGCGTTGGCGGAAAGGCTTCGTCGGGTAACTTGGCCGGACCAGTCAAGCTCATGCTTCGAAACATGACCGAATACTCGCCCAAGTCGATGTCGCGATCAGGTTTTCGCGGTGTCTTTAGTGCGTCCGTGGTCGACTTGACCCAGTCCGGGTCAAGCGAGTCGAAGTCTTTTCGATAGGTCTTGCCGATTTGAAGCGGTTCATCTTTATCGAAATAACAGATCATCAATCGCCGACGCCCGGCGGCAAGGTTTACTTTGATTTGCCCGCTGCTGGCTCCACCGCCGCCGCCGAAGTAGCCGAGCTTCATCGTACCGACGAGCTTGCCGGCATCGTCGAAGACAGCTGCAATTCTGTCTCCGGATTTCTTTTCTGAAACGCCGCCGCGAAATTTCAGCAAGTATTCGCCTGGCATTTTCACATCAAAGTTTGCCCAAACAAAACTGTCGGGCTTCATGAATCGGCCAAAGAAACTGCCGACCTTCAAGTCGCCGTGACTAAGCAGTTGGTCGCTGGGGCGGTCTTCGTCAAGTTTTGCGATCGTTTCGGGGTCCACAATCACCGCCGCCGCAACTTGCTCGGCCGCCGTAAGGTACTTCTCGATCATCAACGGAGACATCGACATCACGTCGCCGTTGTTGTCAAAACCAGCACCGGTTTCGTCGGATGGAAATTGATCGGCGGGACGCAAATCCATACCAAACAAATCGCGAATTGTATTGTTGTATTCGGTTCGATTGAGTCGCCGTGCAGTCACCTTTCCGGGACGTGGACGCAGATCACAGGAAACCGCAAACATCGTTTCGTCCAGCGACTTGACCAGAGCTTTACGTTCCTGGTCGGTGGGCAGGTCCGAGTCTTCCGGTGGCATGGCGCCAAAACGCACCATTTCCAGAACCCGTTGCATCGAGTTGGCACCGCCGTCGACGTCGTCGAAATTCTCGAAGCTGGAAAGATCCCATTCGGCTTCGGCGTTGTCCGCGTTGTGGCAGTCGATGCAGTATTTCTGCAGCAATGGCCAACCGACAGTTTTCCAGTCATTCGTTTCCGCGACCGTTGTTTGATCGTGTGACAAAAATGCCACGATCAATGCGGCAAGCGAAACGATTCGAAAATCGATCACAGCGGCGGAGCCTTGTGGTGAGTGGCTGCACCGATTCGATGTCGGTCAGTCAACTTCTGTAAGGAAGATGCTGTGAGACGACAGGTTCGAAGGCACGACGCCAGCGGTTTTGGTGGGGAAGAATGGTGGGACGCTGAAATACAACGCTGCACTCATTATAGGGAAAATTCCCCCGTTGACCAGATGAAACTCGCCACCAAATCGTCGCGAAGCCCAGTGGTCAACCTGAATCAGGCGGACCCGCGCGTCGACTCGAACCGCAATTTAGACCGCTACTTACACGCCGAAAACGCTAGCAGATTCTTCGATTTTACGTTTCAGTTCTGTATTTTCGCTCTTCAGCTCTTCCAATTGAGCCAGAACGATGTTGAAGTCGTCGGCGGCTTCCAACCAAAAATCGCCGGTGCGGAACTTGATCGGGCCAGTTTCTTTGTTCTGGGCCAGTGATCGCAAGGCGGTGCGTAGGCGGTACATCGGGCCGGCAAATCGGTTGCTCAGTTTCAGCGAGTCACGCAGGAAGACGGGCAACAGCATCAACATCACAAGGATAATTGGCGTCTGAGCCTTCAGCGACGACCAAGCGGAATCCAAAAGTGGTTGATCACCAGCGGTGAAGATCACGCGGACCAGGGTGCTAATTGCAACCAAACAGACCAGAAACATCGTCCAGTGGCCGGCCAATCGTCCGGCAATCGTCCATTGAACTTTTGGATCTACAAGGATTCTTGAGCGTTCGTACATTGCTTGTCTGCTGTTAAGTAAATGTCTGCGAATTTGTGAAGCAGGGCCGTCGTTGCCGTTGGTCCCGATTCCGTCCGTACAAAACCGTAGCTTTCGGATCGTGAAACTGACGTTGGTTTTTTTGATTCTCTTCAAGTTCCTCAAAAGGCGGTGCTGCAGGCCCCCCTGTGAATCGTCACATTCGGAACGACCGGCTTGATCCGAGGCCGATTGAAACAATCGTGCTGGCGCCGGCCGGGTAGCCGGGACAGTAGCGAGTGATGTGCCGATTGTTTCAGATGCCCGGTTGCAAGTATCGAAACGAATAGACGAAGCGAAAAAAACATGAGTGCGATCGAAACGAAAGACCTTTGCTGCACCGAAGTCCGTTCGGCTCCCCGGATGCTTCGGTCCCGTGTGGCCAGTTTGGCTACGATCGGCTTCGGCTTAGGGATCTCGATGGCTTCTGCGATCTGCCTCGATGCGAACGCAGAGGAATATCATCCGATTGAACGAGCCGGACGCTGGTCCGGAATCGGATGGGGCGATGGATATCATGCCTGCAAGAGTTCCGGCGTCGGTATTTGCAGCGACCTGCCGCCCCGGTCCTATTCCGCCACCTTCGGTGACCAGACGTCTCGAGGTAACGCTCATGCGCACGGAGCCAATCGGTCGGACCGTTACCCGACCTTTTATGATCGATTTGACGCAGGCCAGATCGTCGAGTGCAATTCGGTCGGTTGTGCTACGACTCTGTGTGATTCGGCAGGCTGTGACTCGGTACGTTGCGACTCTAATGGCTGTGATGCGGTCGGATACGGGACGGCGACAAGGGGCAACGAGTTCGGATACAACTCACCGGGCATTGAATCGGCAGGACGCGGTGCTGTCGCAGAGTATTCGGTCGAACGTGAATCAGTTGCGCGTCAGCCAGCTGCACGCGACGCATCGAAACAGCTTGCGAACAATGGCGATGTTTTTTGGTTTGGTTCTGCGAACCAGGACTCCGTTTCCAATCCTTCCTACGAAATGAACTTCGGCGAGCACACCTCGCGATCATCCGATTCAGTGCCTTCGTACGCGTCTGCGAAGATTGCTACAGCAGTTGATCCGATCTTGGAAAAGTCCTTGGCGATGGATCCAGGCGAACTGACTTTGGCGACTCCGGAACCGCTTCAGAAGCCAATGATTCGGCCGACTGAATCTAAGACGTTGCTGTTGCCACCGGTTCAGCAAATCGCCCGCCAAGAACAGGAAGTCGTGAAGCTGCCAATCACGGTTCGATCAAGCGATAGCCCTGCGCGAATTGAATTGCAAGTCATCGCCGAGAATGTGGAGGCAACGTCGACTCGGGATGCCATTGCCAGCACCGCGCCTGTGAGGACAGCGGTGGCAAAGCCAAGCCGTCTAGCTCGACCGACTCGAATCCCGTTTACCCAAGCAACGGTCGAAGCGACCAGCGATTCCACAGGTGATGGGATGTGGTTGAAGCCTGCGACGAACAATCCATTCGTCAAATAAGGTCGTGCAGTTTCTTAGTCGTTTTCTTTCTGGCGCTTAGCTCACTCTGCACTCTTCAACGAGAGTGTGAATTGAAATGGCATGACACGTTGCTGTCGGAGAATTTGGATGGCGACTGAACCTACCGTTGATGTTTTGCTGGACAGGTTTAGCCAAGAAGCGATGTCGGTTTTCTATCCATTTCTGATTGTTTCGGTGGTCGATCGAAACGGATCGGCGTCACGAGAACAGATCGCGGGGGAAATTTCCAAGCTAACACGTGGTGCATTTTCGTGTGAACCTGCGTCGCACAACCGACAAGTTAGTCGTCTCGAAAAAACGTTTCGGCTGATTGAGCCCGTGAACAACGAAAAGAACAGAACGCTGGTGCAATATCGACTGACCGCAAAAGGTAAACGCTTGTACGCCGAGTCGCTTGAGCAAGTCGTCCATCCGCTGCGGAATGTACTGAAATCCCTAGACTGACTAGCTGTGTCAGAAAATTGCCGCTTGTTGCAACGTGAAATTCTGCCGGCTACAGACTCGCGACCTGCTAAAAGCGGATGCCAATCGTGTCCTCAAACAGCAATTCCAACTCGTCTTCGTCATGAAACAAATCATCGGCTCGCGACGCTTCAAGTGAAGTCGTCAGCAGATGATTTTTTCGCCCTGGTCCGTTTTGCAGTTCACTCTCTGTCGCGGTTCGACCTAAGCGATTGATGACTTGCAACGCGTCGAGGGCTGTGATTTGGAAGTCTCCGTTGACGTCATACGAAAACGCGGGAGTAATTCTAAATTGGACATGACCAGATGTTGGGTCAATGAATCGACGCAGTGAAAGCTCGTTGATGATGTTCAACGCATCCAACGCTGTTACCTGAGCGTCTTCGTTTACGTCGTAGGGATTTGATTGGTTCGTCCAGGCTGATAAAGCAGTCACGTCGAAACGCACAGCCATCAGATTGTTGCCTTCGTCCGACTCGGTGACCTCGTTGTTTGCGTCAACATCAAGCAGCAGGAAAAACGGTCCGTCGGCAATTCCGTCTGGCACGACTATTCTCGCGTTCACTTGTGAATGCGATTCAAAGGGCTCGATCGCAGTGGTTTCAAAACTGTCCAATTCGATGTCGGTTGCATCAAGCTGTGCGTCGCTGGACCAATAGACCCGGTGGGTTGATGCTGTTGCTTGAGTGCCCCCGGCATTCTCAATCAGCCATTCAAGATAGACAACGTCGCCGCTTGGTCCGCTAATCGGTGCTCCATCATTCGGCAGGACTCCAACGAGGTCTGCCGCCGAGTCGCCACGACGGGGCAGGTCAGCACTTGCGGTGTTGTCTGACTCTTCGATTTCCACGAACCGCGAGTCAGAATCAAGAACCGCTACGAGTTCTACTGCCCATGACGGTCTTTGGTACCGTATTTTTGAGTATTGAAATCGTTCGAAGTTGACTGAATCGTTATCCGGCACAACCGAGCGAGTGAACGCAGTTTGTCGCGAACTGCCGCTATCGTTACGCCAATAGAGTTGGATCAGCAGTTCTTCGCCTGCAAGCAGACCGTCGGTGTTGTATTGCAGCAAAAAGTTGCCAGCGTCCCTGTCGTACGTCAGCGACAACGCGTTGAGTGAAGGCCTGATGTCGAGGGCGGTATTGTTATCGTCCTCGTCAGTCTCTGCAAACCTCTGCTGCGGGTCAGCAGTCGCGATCAAATGGGTTGCAGTTTGGGGACGATTTTCAGAAAAACCAGCGGTTTGAAAAGTAATCTCGGATGCCAAATTTCCTGTTGGTGACCACGTCGCTGAATCCGCGACCGCCAACAGGTTCCCCTGTTCGTCGGCCCAGTGGAGTTCAATGTCAATGATTTCGTTTGAAAACACGTTGCTCGCTTGAAGCGTCAACGTCGCAACATCAGCTTGGTCCGAAAGAAGCAAAGATGACGCGGTCACGTTGGCCGGAAGCTCACTGGATTGATTATCCGACTCATCCATTTCGAAGTAATGATTATCAGCATCCAGTACGGCAGCGATTGAAACAGCGTTTGTAGGTCGCGGAGTTCCTAGCTCGCTCGCGAAGATGAAAGCGTCAATTTCGCCGTTTCCTTCGATCGGAACGTCTTTTGTCAACGCAGTGCCAACGATATCTCCATTGGCGTTTCTCCACTGGTAGTCGACGCGAATCGTTTCGGAATGGATGAAATTGACTGCTGTGAACCGATGTTCCAATCCATTGCCGCTCGCATCAAGTTGCAATTCGTTCAATCCCAAAAATGCCGTTACGTTCAGTTTTTGAAAGTTATTGGATTCATTGGACTCTTTGTAGTCATTGTTTACATCGACTTTTACCGACAGCTGGGCTGCACCGGCGGGGCGATTCAGTAGTAGCTCGTCGTAGTCAAACTCGATAGGAACGAGATCTGAAGCGATCGGGTTTACCTGTTTGATGGCGGCGGTTTCTAGATATCCCCCGGTTTGATCTCCCCAGTTCAGACGCACTGAGACAGAATCTTGGATTAGCAAATTGAACGCCACCATGTTGATCGCGACGGTCTGGTTGGAAGCAATGAGATCGAGTGATGTTGCCGCAATTTCTGGTGCCACACTTAACGAGGCCTCGTTGTTCATTTCATCGGATTCGACGTGAATGTCGCCATCGTCTGCAACCACTAGAATCGATGCAGCAGCATAGGGGCGGTCATAGGGGGCCGATAACGCGTTGAGAACAGTCTCCGTCTCTCCCAACGTTTGGACCTGCCAGCGAAGAAGTTCCGAGATTCTTTGGCCCGAATCGTCGACCCAATAGGCAGCAACATCAACTGGACGCAACAGATCTGTTTCTTGAACAATTACCGTTGCAGTCACAAGGCCGCTCGATTCGATCAGCGATTTGACTTCGACGTCACCAATGAATCGACCTTTCGAAATCCATGTCCCAGAGGACTGGCCATACTGAATCAAAGTGGTGTTTGTCAGCGGATCAATCTGCTCTTCATATTGCCCGGTTGTCGGGTTGTAGTAGTCGCAAGCTTCGTACCCGTAGTCGCCTGACCAAGTGCCAGTGATCTCGGTCATCGCTGAATTGAAGCGGCCACTGAATTGGCCTACGTAGCCATATTCATCAGCGAACACTTCATCGTGTCCAGTTACGTTGTTGGCAGTGACTGTTCCGGTGCGAGTGACGCCCGTTGCACCTGTTGTGCAGGGCTGGCGCACGTTGGGGTCCGTGTCGGTGACCGTCCCGGGCTGCATGGCTTCATCGATTGCGCCGTTCCCCGCGGCGACATCCGTAAAGTGAATGCGCGTCGTACCTTCCGCCAGATTGATTCTTGATGACGGATGCTGGGTGACCACCGTGCTGACCAGGTCACCTTGCCATATTCCAACGGCCAATAGTCGACGCTGCTCGAGTGCTTCCAAAGCAAGCGATTTGGTGTTGTATCTGCGTGGACGACGTTGCGTGTTCATCGTTGATTGCCTCGGTGCAAAGGCGAGCAACGCACTTGCTTGTCGAGTTTGGGGGGAAACAATTTGACATTTCACCCTAGTCACTTCGGGGCGTGATGCCAAGGCTCTCGCATACTTTTGGGTAACGATGTTTAGCACTTTAAGCATTGGGGACGCCGGGATCGACCAGCTTGATACGTGAACTCGATGCGGACTTTGGTATACGTATGAGCGTGCCGAAGATGAGGTTCCCAGGCGTCGGGTTTGCCCAAAGGATCAGAAGAGCGAATTACTCGACGAACCTCGATCTTGCGGTGCGTGTCTTTCTTCGTCTTCCAAAATCTGGTCGGAATCGACGCGGATTCTCCCTAGATCTGGGTACTGATGCTCCGGTTGAAAGAATACACTGAGACCTTGCAGCTATGGTTAGACAAGGTGCCGCGATGAACTATCGAAAACGTAACCGCCGGTCGCGCCGCGCTCGAGTGGAGGGACTCGAGCAGCGTCAGTTGTTGGCTGGCGATCTGGTTTTGGTCGATGATCGGTTCGCGACGGATCAGAACTCGAGACCGATTCTTTTCGATGTTCTGGGCAACGACGTGGTCGACAATGACTACACCGGAGCAGGCAAAATCACGGCAGTGAGTACCGCGAGTCTGGGCGGGCGAGTGCAGATCGTCGCAGGTGGATCCCGTCTTCAGTACACTCCGCCGGCCGATCATGCTGGCACGGAAACGTTCCGTTACACCGTTGATGATCTGCTGTCGGCCGAAGTTGCTGTCGAAATTGTTTCTCCGTTGATACCGTTTGAGACAACCATTGATTTGTCGCAAGACGAGTATCGGTTGGACTTGTTGCTAGGGGCTCGGTTCCCTGATGGCTACACCGGTGACCGTCGAATCACGCTGGCTAGCGAGACTGCGCAGGGATCGGGACTTCGCATCAGTGATGACGGGCAGTCGGTTGTCTATCGAACCGAGACCAATCGTTCATCCAAGGATCAGTTCACTTACATTGTCGATGACCGCTTCGTCGGCACCGCAGTGGTCAATGTTCGCAGCCCGCTGGTCTTCGACCAATTCGAGATCGTTCAAAACAGCGGAACGACGAATCTGGATCTGTTGCGAAATGATTTTCGGCTCGGCGCGGCCGGATCCAATGACGGAGTGTTGTCCGAAGACGACTGGCTGGTGGATCGCCTGAATGCACGCATCACCCATGTCCTCGGCGTGCCTGATTCAGTCGACGTTACGATCGCCAACGACGGTCGCAACGTAAACTTGACGGCCGCGGACGACTATTTCGGCTACATCAATTTTCGTTACGTCGTTGACAGTCGGTTTGAACAGACCGCATCGGTCCGAGTCGCGCGGCCGGTCGCCAATGATTCTTTGTTCGCAGACATTGATGGCGGTGTTCACCGCTTGGACGTCTTGAGCAACGACAAGTATAGATCAGTTTTTGGTGGATCGCAGGTCGATGTTGTTGCCCGAGTGACTTCGGTGACTTCGGGCGATCAGGGAGGCACGGTCGAAGTGTCCGAAAACGGCTTGTCTGTTCTTTACACACCGGCCGACGGGTTCACTGGTGTTGAGCACTTCGATTACATCGCAGACGGAAAATTTTCGGCGTCGGTGAGTGTCGAAGTCACCCTGCCCGTTCGCAATGACTACTTCAGTGTCTACCCCGGTACCACCAATCGTATTGACGTTTTGGCCAACGATTTCTTGGCAGACGGTTTTTTCGAGAATGACCGCCCGGCGCAAGAGATAACGTCGGTCACCGCGACGGCGTTGGGTGGGACGGTTGTCGTTGGCAGCGTCATTCAATACACGCCGCCAAATGATGTCGTCGGCTACGAAAACGATTCGTTCGAATACATGGTCAACGATCAGTACACCGCAACGGTCCAGCTTCGGATCACGCCACTGACCGAACCAGTTCGATTCGAATTTGATCAACGTCAGCCGCGTGATCTTTACGTCCTTGGCAATGATCATTTCGGGCTCGACTACTTGGGCGATTCGCAAATCACGAGCGTGTCACAGCCGAGCGATGGTGGCACGGCGTCGATCAGTGAAAGCGGCAGGTTCATTCGCTATCAACCGGGTGGTTCGTCGGAGACATTCTCTTACACGGTGGACCAACGCTATACTGAAACCGTCTCGGTCGGGGCAATTCCGCGACTCCGTTCTGATCGTGCTGTGGCCGACCAGAACGGAGCCGCGATCACCGTCGACGTCCTGGCAAACGATTTTCCCAGTTACTTAAGCGGTACTTACGGCGCCTATGCTGGCCCTCGCGTCCTGAGCGAAGTGACCGCAACCGAGCAGGGCGGCATCGTCTCGATCGTCGATGGAAAGATCCGCTATACGCCACCGCCGGAATACATCGGGGAAGACACGTTCCAGTACATTGTTGATGACTATCTCAGCCAAATTGTCCGAGTAAATGTGGTACGGCGTGCCGCTGACGATGTCGTTCGCGTTGCTCCCGGCAGTCAAGCGAATACGCTAAACGTGCTAGCCAACGATATTCTGGGCGCGGACTACAACGGTGTCGGCTTGATATCCGAGGTGTTTGCATCGACGGCCGGCGGCGAAGTCACGATCGCCGACGACCGGCGCAGTGTCATGTACACGCCGGCGGTCGGCTTCACCGGCGAAGACACCTTTGTCTATACGATCGACGGCCAATCGCGGGCGACCGTGACGGTTTCGGTCCACGAAACGACGACCGATCGGCTGGGCAAGTTCGATTCGGTGGACCAGTTCCGCGACTACGTGCTTGATCTCGCCGTGACTCGTTATCAGGGGCAATTTGGACAGTCTGCCTATCGTTACTTTGACGAGACCGACGAACGATACGATGCGCTCAATTTCGATGGTGGTGTCGCTTCGCCCGAGTATTCGGAAACCAACGTCCAAGTCGCTGGCGTCGACGAGCATGACATTGTCGAAACGGACGGCTTCTTCATTTACACGCTTCGTGGCAACGAACTAACCATCGTTAAGAGTCTGCCTGCGGATAATCTTGAACTCGTCTCGCGGACTCAAGTCGAAGGCACGCCGATCGGCATGTACCTGGACGGCGACCGCGTGACCGTCATTGCACAAATGACCAGCGACGTCGTCAGTCCGCAAATATTCGACTCGTCGCGGTTCGTCGTTGACATTCCTGTCGGTCTCTCCGTGTACCCTCGGCCTAATTCGCCATCGTCGACAATCGTGACGGTCTTGGACGTTGCCGACCGTTCGGATCCCATCGTCGTCCAGAGGACCCAGTTTGACGCTCGTTTTGACGATTCTCGCCGGATCGATGATCAGGTTTTCCTAATCATGCAGTCGGACGGTTTGTTGCCGGATCTCGAACTTGTTTGCGTCGAAGAAGGCGTTTGCACGTACGAAACAGAGCAGGAGTTTTCCGATCGAGTGATCGCGAATTTTGCGATGTTGATCGAGGAGACGCTGCCGGGCTACGAGAGCTATGACGCCGACGGTGAATTGGTTCGCGGTGGCCCGCTGCTGATGCCCGAGGACATTAATCGATCACTTGATAACGCTTCCTCGATGACAATTGTCGCGTCGATCGACATGGCGTCTAGCCAACCTGGCCTGTCCGCCGTCTCGGGTGTAACGTCCGATTTTCGCAGCCAAATTTTCGCTAGTGCGACCAGCTTGTATGTCTTCACCGAACATCGCGAGGCGGTCGAAAATGAGGTTTGGACCGAGATCCAGAAATTCGACTGGGATGCCCAGTCAGGTGCGATCGAGTTCGCAGCGACTGGTGACGTCCCGGGGCGGTTTTCGAATCAGTTTGCCGCGGACGAGAGTGATGGATTGCTGCGAGTGACAACGGAAATTGTCAACGTGGGCACTGGCAATCATTCCGCCCAAAACGAGACCGGCGTGTTCGTGATGCAAGATGACGCGGGTGTACTCGAATTCGTTGGCAGCCTCCAAAACTTGTCGGTTGGCCAGAACATCAAGAGCGTGCGTTATTTTGGCGACCGAGTTTTCGTAACGACATTTGAAACGATCGACCCGCTTTATGCGATCGACCTCAGCGACGTTGCATCGCCAAGTGTGATTGGGCATGTCTCGATCCCAGGCTTTAGCAGTTACATGCAGTTCATCACGCCAGATCGTTTGTTGACGATCGGCACCAACACGGCAACCGGTTTCGGTGGCCGTGCGATGGTCTCGCTGTTCGACGTCAGCGAGTTGAATCATCCAGCCCTGGTGGACCAGTACAATTTGCCGAAGTACTCGACCAGCGAGGCCAACAACGACCATCACGCGTTCGGTTGGTTCGCAAATCACGAATTGCTTTCGGTCCCGACCAGTCGCTACTTCAGCGAACGATTCGATTCCGATGATGACGGCTACAAGGATTCGACTCGGTCGGTCCGGGAAGACGAGCTATCGATCTTGCATATCGACGCCAATGGGATCTCGCCACGTGGCGAAGTGGCTCATCAAGCCAAGGTTGAGCGGAGTGTGTCGATCAACGATTTCATCTATTCGGTTGGCCAAGACGGGATTCGTGCTGTCAACGTCGGCGACGCTGCCACGGTTGTCGACCAAGTTTTGTTCGACTGGGATTTGGTCACGTCGGTTCCGCCTTGGGGGCCGTTTGAGCCGCTGCCATTGGCCAAAGCGGTTCGCCAGCGACTGGCGTCGGACAAGGGCATCGATGTCGGCAACGTGATGTTGGTCACCCAGGAAAAAGTCGGCGGTCGATTTGATGTCGTGGTCCGCTCGGGTAGCGATCACTATCACTATCAGGGCAGCGACGAACATGATTTGGTTCTGGCTGACGAAACGTTCGCGTTCGCACCGAACATGCACAATCGCGAAAAGCCGTTGGATGCAAACGGCGATGGTGCAATCAGCGCGTTAGATGCGTTGATGGTGATCAACCAACTGGCGTTGCAGAAGAGCACGTCGGTCGACCAAGTTCTGCGGCAAATCAATGTTCAAATCGGTCGCTACGTCGATACCAACGGTGACGGCCAAGTGACCGCGATCGACGCGCTTAGGATCATCAACGAAATGGCACGTGCAAACGCTCGTGATACGGTTTCGTTTGAATTGTTAATTGCTACCCTTCCGCAGCGGTCCCAAGTCGTTGACAAATTCTTCCGTGACGAAGACACCGTCGGCCAGCTTTTCTAAGCGTAGACGCATGGTTCGCACGCCCAACAGTGCGGAGCGTGCTTTTACTTGGCTGAATCGAGTTGTGCGTCCGGTTCGCCTAACAGTTGCGAAAAGGATCGTCGGTCGACGCCATCTGGCAGTCGATTCGTGTCTTCGTTTTGCACCCAAAGATGATCCTCGGCGAACCAAACGCCGTTGTTCTTTGAGTCTCGTACGATCAGCGGCAGATCAGGTTTGTCGCTGTTTTGCGGCGTGAAGCCGCCAAGCTCGGAATCGTACAGATGAATCGATGACTCTTCTCCGTTCGACACGATCAAGTCATCGTGTCCGTCGTGGTTCAAGTCCACGAATCGCACGCCATTGTCCTGGCCACGATCATCGACGATGGCAACTAGCATCGGTGATTCTCGTTCAGCCCAAATTCCGGTTGCGCCGAGCTTCAAGATTCGCTTTGTCACTGGATTCGCAACAATGATCTCCGACAGTCCGTCGCCGTCCAAGTCGCGCAGACGTACTCCTTGGTCAATTCCGTTGACCGAAGTGCGGACGTCCGACAATTCGCTTGGCAATGCGATCCGCACGAAATTGCCATCGATGAAATCGTAGATCGCTCGTTCGCGTTCGTTGCTGACTAGCAGCGACACCGTTGCGCGACTGGACAACCGGCCAAACTTGACTCCCAGGTCAACCACGTCACCAGATTCGCGGTTGTCCACAAACTGTACTCCATGACTGTCGCTGGCGAATTCAACGTCTCGCCAATTGTTCGTTTCCGGTTGCCAAACTCTGGCGACCTGGCGTTGCTGGTTTCCGATCAACACATCCAGAAATCCGTCCTGATTCAGATCCAGAATCCGGACGCCGTTGTCACCGCCGGCGGACGAGCGAATGGGGTGCCCCGAAAGCAAGTTTTGGTTGATTCGCTGCACGCATTCTTTGAACGTCAGGAATTTTACTCGCTTGCCGTACCTAGCGTTGACTCGGTCGATGACCGTAACCATTTGGTCGGGACGTAGCCAGTTGTGCGGATGAAAGACAATGTTCGCGATCCCCTTTTTGATGACGGTGGCGTCAATCGCGGCCACCAGGTCATCAACCGTCTTGGGGTTGTACGGTTGTTGGATGTTCTGGCCATGCCAATCATCGGGAACCGTGCATGGAAACTCCCAGCAGGTTTTTCCGATGACGTAGGGATAGGGGTAGTTGTCGACCTTGTTCACAAACGACGGAAACGGTAGGTATCGGCGGAATCGCTCTTGGCCGTTTTCGTTCAGCGTGATCGACTTTGGCAGCATCGGATCGGCTGACGTGAACAGGCATTCGACAGAACTGCTCGCTTGCAGAAAGTTGCCCTTGTCGGTGGTCGTGTTGACAATTTCGGCAAACGCTCGCGGGCTAGGCGTGTTCTTCGAATCCATGCACGGGAATCGAAAGGCAACGGGTTGGTTGCCGGGTATCGCAAACATGACATCAACGCATCGATCGTAAGTCGATTTGGCTTTCGCGAAATCGTTTCCCTGCAGGCATGGGCAGGGATGGTCGACCGTGTGTGTTTCGAGCGATAGTCCTTCGGCGAGCCAGGCCTGTAACTGGGGATCGTTCGGATCAACTTGGCAGGTCATGATGCTGACAGCCGCTCGGCCATCAATCGCATTCAGGCGGTCCAAGATCGGACGCAAGTAAGCTTCGTACTTGGCCGTGTCCCGCATGTCATCGATTCCCAATGTCACAACCGCATCGACGCCCGGTTCGCCAATCCACTGGGGCGTCGTCAGTTTGGGGAAATCGATTCCGGGATAGTACGGGTCCAGGAATTCGTCCAAATAGGTCAACGCGTTCGTCTGGGCTGAAAGGACGCCACAGAATACGCAAGCCCATGCGGCAAAGAGAACTGGCAGAATCAAACGCATGATGAATCGAAATTACCCGAGGGAATTGGAATAAAGTAACGAAAATCTAGAACAGAAGCGAAATCGCAACTTCAGCAAAACTTCGGCGGTGCGATCATCATAGACGAATTTGTCGCTAGTAAGGTCCAACGCGGCTAGCCCGCCCCCGGCCCATGCACTGGTAACCGTTTGATGCGGGGCATCTTCAGCACGGGCGTTTCGAAACAGCTATACTTTTGACCCGGCAAGCTTGTGCTTCGCTCCCGCCTGTTTCCACCCGCCTCTGAGATCGCTAATGACCGATCACTCTCCGGTACCTAGCCGTTTGATGATGGCCATATGTCTTGGCATCGTTGGCATGACTACATCGGTTATTGCGGACGAGATCGCTAATGTCGATTTTTTCGAGACACGAATCCGACCTGTTCTCGTCGAGCATTGTTACGAATGCCATTCCAGCGATGCGACAGAAGTGGGTGGTGGATTGTGGCTGGATTCGGCCGAAGCGATGCTGGTCGGTGGCGACACGGGGCCGGCGATTCAACCTGGCAACGTTGATGAAAGCGTTCTGGTTTCGGCGCTGCGCTATGATTCATCAGAGATGCCGCCGAGTGGGAAGTTGCCGGACGAAATCATCCGGGATTTCGAAAAGTGGATTGCTGCGGGCGCGACCGATCCTCGCACCACCTCGCTCGGTGTCACGCCGCACCCGAAATCCCCCGGAATCGATCTCGAGGCCGGGCGACAGTTTTGGGCATTTCGACCACTGCATGCCAGCGAAAATCTGGTACTATCGAGCGAGGTAAGCTGGATTGACGAACTGGTGCAGTCGAAATTGCAGTCGGCTGCAATCGTCCCAAACCGGCGTGGCGATGCTGATACATTGCTGCGTCGACTTTCGTTTGATCTGACTGGACTGCCGCCGTCGGCAGAGTCAATGATTCGCTGGCGTGCCGACCCTAGCGATGCGCAGTGGCAAGCCATCGTTGACGAGATGCTCGCCTCCACCGCATTCGCTGAACACTGGGCGAGGCATTGGATGGACGTCGCTCGATACGCGGACAGCAACGGCAGCGACTTCAATGCCACCTTTCACGACGCCTGGCGGTACCGAGACTATTTGATCAGCAACATTGCTGACGATACACCGGTCGATCAAATGATCCGGCAGCAGATCGCCGGTGACTTGATGCCTGCCGAGACCGACGAAGTCCGTCGTCAAAACTTGATTGCGACCACATTTTTGATGCTCGGCACAAAAATGTTGAGTGAACGCGACAAAGCAAAACTGACGATGGATGTTGTTGACGAGCAGATCGACACGGTCGGACGTGCGTTCATGGGGATGACACTTGGCTGCGCACGTTGTCACGATCACAAATTTGATCCTGTACCGATGCAAGACTATTACGCACTGGCCGGTATCTTTCGCAGCACGATGTCGTTGCAAGGCGAATCGCAAAAGTACGTCAGCACCTGGAAGCCGGTCCCGTTGCCTACTAGTCAAGATCATCTCGATTTGCTTAAAGAACATGCCGAGAAACTAAAGCAGACGAAGGACGCACTCGCTGAAGCCGAAGCCCAAATCAAAAAGTATGCGATACCTGCAAAACAACTTGCCGGTGTGGTGATTGACGATGAATCCGCGATCCGAACGGGCGACTGGGTCGTGTCGACCTATTTGAAAGGTTTCATCGGCAGTGGATACTTGCATGACGACAATCGGAACAAAGGCGACGCCTCGTTGCAGTTCAAGGCTACTCTAACAGTTGAACGATCAGAGTCCGGCAGCGAAAAAGTGACGAAGGAAAAGAACAGCAGCCCAACGGTGCGGTGGGAAGCCCGCCTGTGGTACACGCCTGGCGGGACACGTGCGTCAAACGTCCCAGTTGAAATCCGAATCGGCGACGAAACTCGACTTGTAAACGTCGATCAGCGCAAATCTGGTGATGATGGACCGGTCGCGAGCTTAGGATTCTTCGAAGTTGACCTCGGAACCGAAGCGGTGGTCACCGTTTCGAATGCCGGAACGTCCGGGCATGTGATCGCCGATGCGGTTCAGTGGATCCCGCAGGACGGTGCGCAACCGGCGACCGAACGGGTGGACCAAAACCTGCAAAAGGTCACCAAACTGAAGCAGCGCCGGGATGTGCTAAAATCCGAATTAACCGCACTCGTCAAAGCCGCGCCCGCGCCGTTGCCAACCGCGATGGCCGTGGTCGACAGACCAACTGAAGAAGTCGTCGATTGTCCGTTGCATGTGCGAGGCGAGGTTAGCAACCTCGGTGATACCGTTCCTCGCGGATTTTTAAGTGTCTGCGGTGCACCGGATGAAAGCCAATCGTCACTATCATTCACGGGCAGCGGACGGCTGGAACTGGCGGCTTGGCTAACCGACCCCGATCATCCGTTGACATCTCGTGTCGCCGTCAATCGAATCTGGATGCGCTTGATGGGCGACGGGATCGTTCGCACGGTCGACAATTTTGGCGAGCGAGGTGAACGCCCATCACATCCCGAGTTGCTTGACTCGCTTGCGGTTGATTTCATGCGGAACGGCTGGAGTCGCAAGAAGCTGGTCCGGCAAATCGTTATGTCGGAAACTTACCGTCGTGGATCGCAATCGTCTGCGATTTGCGACGCCGTCGACCCCGAAAATCGCTTACTGTGGCGTGCCAATCGAAAGCGGCTGCCCGCCGAATCGATTCGCGACTCAATGCTCGTGATCGCTGGGTCGCTCAGTCACGAAGGGCTCGATGATCCGATGAACGGCTACGGAACGCTGGTTAGCAGCAACAATGCAGGATCGAAGTCGAAGATTTCATTTACGATCAACGACAACCGACGGACGGTTTATTTACCGATCATCCGAGGAGCGATCCCGGCGTTGCTTTCCGCTCTTGATGTCGCGGACGCGGACCTGCTGGTTGGCAAACGGCCGACGACGAATGTACCCGCACAAGCTTTGGCATTGATGGGCAGTAGCGAAGTCCGGCAGTGGGCCGGACTAACCGCAACCAAGTTGCTTGTCGAAGTCCCGAATGAAAGCGAACGCGTCCAGTGGGTTTATCAGCGTGTTCTGCAACGTTCGCCGACTGCCGAGGATCACGAACTTGTGCACCGATGGCTCGGCAGCGAAACGGCTCAAGCGATGCCAAACGACCAGACGCGTTGGCAACAGTGGATTGCGGCGATGTTTGCAGGAACCGAATTCAGAATCTTGGAATAGGTCATAATTAATCATGTTTGCACACAACCGACTCGGTCGCCGCGACCTGATGACGTCGACCGCGATGACGCTCGGATCGCTTGCAGTGACCGCATCAAGCCCAAATGTGTCGTGGGCAGGCGGCAACGCGTCGATGAATGGCGCTGCTAGCGGACTGCATCATCAGCCGCGCGCCAAACGTGTGATCTTCTTATTCATGCACGGTGGGCCGAGCCATGTGGACACGTTTGACTACAAGCCTCGACTGGCCCGCGAAGACGGTAAAGCACTTCCCTTTGCCCTGCCCACAAAGCTTGATGCCAAGTCGACGATCATGAAAGGTCCATGGACGTTTTCGCAGCATGGCGAAGCAGGTCTTTGGGGCAGTGATCTATTGCCCGAGATGTGCCGCCACCTCGATTCGCTCTGTGTGGTTCGGTCCATGCACACACGGGGCCAATCACACGGCCAGGCGGTTGGCATGGTGAACACGGGCAGCGACAACTTCGTTCGTCCAAGCGTTGGTGCATGGATCAGCTATGCACTTGGATCGGCTCACCCCGATTTGCCGGCGCACGTTGCAATCGGTCCGGCAACCGCCCACGGTGGGCCGCGTAATTATGGTGCCGCATTTTTGCCTGCCAAGCATCAAGCCACCGCGATTGGAAAGAATGGCTCACTTGGCACCGGCAAAGTCGCCTACTTAGAAGACTCGCAATTAAGTCAATTCGATTTGGTGAATCAGCTTAACCACCGTCATGCTGCACGCATTGGTCACGATCGTGAAATCGAAGGAGCGATTGAAGCGGTTGATCTAGCACGCCGGATGCGAGGAACTGCACCGGAGATTATGGATTTGGCATCGGAAACCGTCGCGACGCAGAAACTTTACGGCATCGGCGAAAAAGCCACCGACCAATATGGTCGCAGTTGCTTGATGGCACGGCGTTTGGTCGAAGCGGGGGTGCGGTTTGTCAGCGTCAGCAGCGGCCAAGTCTGGGACCAACATGGTGGACTGAAGGCCGGTCACTCAAAGAACGCCCTCGCAACCGATCGGCCGATCGCAGGTCTGATTGCCGATCTCAAATCACGTGGGATGTGGGATGATACCTTGATCGTATGGGGGGGCGAGTTCGGACGCACGCCGGTGGTCCAAGGTAAAGACGGCCGTGACCACAATCCGCAAGGCTTCAGCATGCTGTTGGGTGGCGGCGGAGTTCGCGGTGGAACGACGTATGGCGAAACCGACGAATACGGTTACTACGCCGCAGTCGATCGCGTCCACATGCACGACTTGCACGCCACAATGCTGCATCTGTTGGGAATCGATCACGAACGTCTGACCTACCCCTACGCGGGACGCGACTTCCGCCTGACCGACGTCCACGGACGAATCGTAAACGACATCATGACATCGTAAGCCGTCGTTCACTTGTCGAGTCCGTGGTCCTGGGAACCGTTTGGCTGAAGGATGTTTCATCGGAAGACAGAGGAAAAGTTTGACGGCCTGGGCGTCCTTGCCTAAAAGGTTGCGGACGATCTGCAAACGGCTCACGAACTGCTTGCGTCAATTGCAATTGAGCTTGGAAAAGATTTAGGCCTTTGACTCGTTCGCAATTTCAATCAATCCCGATGATCTCGCGACAGTTCGGATAGTTGACGCATGCCCAGAAGCGTTTGCCGGCGTGTACTCCTTTCGCTGCTTTGCGCCTGACCATTGTCGTGTGACATTTAGAGCAGGACGGTTCGCTTGATTCCTGCGGCAATGGTGGCGGAGATGACAGGAAAGTTGCGGTGTCTGGCAGAACGGCCGCGATTTGTTCTTGGACTTCGGTGATCGAATATGCGCGGGCAGCTTTGATGTGCAGAATCGACAGGGCGGCGGCAGCAAATGCTTTGTCGACGAATGCATCGCGATCTTGTCGGTCTTTGCGATTGTGGGTGGTGTCGTCAAGCTCGATGGCGAGGACGGGCTGCATTGTGGTGGGATCGCAGAGCAGGAAGTCGACATGCTTGCTGCGGATCTTGTTCTCGTGCGTGCGGCTGTCGTCGCTGCGCGGGACGTACAGCACGTCCCATAGTCGCACCTTATGATTGATCGAGTAGGATTGCCCGACCGCTTGCTGAAGAACTCGAAAGAACGCCAACTCGGCGGCTGACAAGAAGTTGTCACGCAGGCGGTACGGCAGGACATTTTGAGTCACTCCCGATCTAGCACCTGGACCGATGCCCAAAAGCTTGAAAAAGAAACCAAAGCAACCGTCTCGTTCTGACTTGTCGGCCATTTCTATTCTGCACCATGCGTTTGAGCTGCATAAAGTTCGTCGTCGCCGACGCTGACGACGTAGTCTTCGGTGATGAAGGTGCCGATTGATTGGACTTGTTTGTAGTCTTCGCTGCGGATCGTGAACATCAATTGAGACTTCGGCGGACGACCGACAGATCCCCATTGCTTGTCTAAAAATCTCAACGTGCCTCGAACCTTAAGAGGTTTTCGAGTATTGATTTGAGCCGCTTGTTCGCGAGTCATCGGGATCGATAGAGGCTGTGTGCTGGTGATTTTGAAAGGCATCTTTCGTGATGGCTTGTAACTTGGAACGCGTGAGGAAGTGCGGAAAGTACCCATTCCCGTCTTCCAGTCGACGCCAATGATCTTGACCTCGAATTCAAGATCTACTTCATCGAAAGCGTCATGGATTGCTTGACGAAGGTTTGAAAGTGTGTCCTGCCGTTCCAGCTCTGATTTGCCAGGAGGGTTTCGCCTTGCGAGCAACTGCATTTCTTTTACGAAAACCTCAACCGTGACCACTTCCCTTTTCTTTGTTTCGTCAACGTCATTTGCCGCCACGGACGATTCGACGAAGAACGCGAATGCAAATGCGAACGTGGCGATTTTTGATTTTCCCAAGCTGACCATCTCAAGATCCCTAGACTCGAATTTTAGAACGTGATCGAGTTTCTAGCAGAATCATGTGATTGTTCTTCGATAGTGTCGGTGAAACATTCGTCAAGTTTTCATGAATTGCGCCTCCATTGCCTGCATGACCCTTGAATGTCTTCACCGAAAGTTTCACAACTTCAGTTCCAAGTGTGCATTCCCATGGGGTGTTTGTCCCTTCGTCGCCCAAACGTCGACGCATCACATCTAGCGATGGTTCCACCACTGAGTGAGATGGCGTTTCCTGCTTCTTTGGATGGGATGTTGGAACTGGCTGAAGGAAAGAGCCAGTTGGATCCGAACACGGAAAGAGAGTGATTGGTCCGGGGCCATGGATCTAGTGACGATCGGCTCTCATTCAAAACCATCTCCAATAAGCTTCTCGCCGAGCATAACGCTGATGTCGTGAAGAATCGGTTCAGGTCTGCCTTCAAAACGAGTGACCTGGACGACAGGTTGCAGGAGTGAACGTCGCAACGCTTTGTCGCGCTGAGCCGACGCATCAGAACTGGAAACACTGATCGTCACTCATCGACACTCATCACTCATCGACACTGACGAAGCCTGACGCTGGATTCGTGTGAATGAGCGTCGATTAGAATTCTGCTTTCTTCTTTGTCATGGTCAAGATTGCGTCTTTCTGCCAAATTCAGATCGCCTCGGTTTTCTCGCCGCCCCTGTGTTTCGACAAACGTGCTGACAGTGACGAAATCGATTCGCTGCGGCACCGATTCAACGGTAGCATCGGTTCACTGGTCCGGCGATGACAAACGCGGACTTAGATGCCAAGCTGCGCGCGAATATCGGCTTGAATCGACGCCGGTGGACGTGTGCCGTCGATGTTGAGTACCAATTCCTTGCGTTGGAAGAGACCCAGCACCGGTTCGGTCTTCGAATGATATTCCTTCAATCGACCGGCCAACGCTTCGGAAGTGTCGTCGGGGCGCGAAACGAGTCCGCCTCCGCAAACGTCGCAGATGTTTTCAACTGCTGGACGATGCGAGATGAGGTTATAGTCCAAGCCACAATCACGACACAATCGCCTCGACAAGACTCGCTCTCGCACTACCTCATCAGGCACTTGAATGTGAATCACCGCATCGATGTCATAACGTTCGAGGAAAAACTGAGCCTGCGACTCACTCCGCGGAAACCCGTCGAGAACAAAGCCGAAGTTCCAGTCGTGTTCTTCCAGACGCCGATTGACGATCCCCTCGACAACTTCATCGCCGACGAGGTTTCCTGAAGCGACGATCCGCTTGACTTGAGCGCCCAACTTGGTGTGATTCTTGATGTGCCAACGGAAGATGTCCCCCACGCTGATGTGCACCAAATCAAAGGCGTCAACAAGCATCGAGGCCTGCGTCCCTTTCCCACATCCCTGGACGCCCATGATCACATATTTGTGCACAAATAGCCTCTCATTCTTGCAAGTATTCAACAAGTTTACGAATGAATCATTGAACGCCTGGAATGAACGCTCGATCTTGTAAGGACGGACCCACGTAGCCTCCCTCGGCAGGACGCCGTCGTGTGGGCATCAGGTCTTTGTAACTGATCATGCTCAGAAAGTGCCACATGCAAATCAATCATGCGTATTATTGCAAGTCAGCTTTGGAAACGTACCACGGCGTTTGCTTAATGTCGCTGCGAGCAAACATGGTGTCTTCTGCCTTGTATTACTCAGTCCATCGCGAGCGAGATTCTACATTCATCGGGCTCAGTTTCCAAGTTCGGGTTGGATCTTACAATCGCTTTGAAACTTCCGCTCCCGCTGCTCATCGCTAACCGAAAAACCAATCCTTCCTTGCCTGGATTCTCGATCGAACTAGCATCTTCTAGAGTTCAGGGTACGAGCGGAGAAATTTGTGATGCGGTGCGTTTGTGATGCGGTGCGTCGGAGCAAAATCACGTCACGTATTTGACGCTGGTCCGGTGGCACCAGTTTCGATCAAGCAACACGATTTCGGCTGCAATAGGCCAATTGGCGAGATCTCGCTGGAAGGCCGTGCTTCGCTTTTCTTGCCCGGTTTTTAGAGATTGCGTTGCCGATTGAAATGCGTTGGCAGAACACTATCGCTGTCGGTCGAGTATCCTGAGGCGGTCCAGGACGGTGAAACCGGGAATTCAGATCAAGCTTGAAAAGCGAAAGTTTTCCGCTGGTTCCTGCGAAACTGGATACCGGAATTGGACACAGAACCGCAACCTGCGAGAAACACGATCACGCAGATTCGTTCACAAGGCAATGTTTGGCAATGCTACGGTGTGCTCCTGGGTTGCTGGACCTTCAGCCACTCTTGGATCGAATATTTCTGGTGCAAGACAGGCCTACTATCTCGACTACTTTGGTTCAAAACAAGAGAACGGAAATGATACGATTCATAGTTGTCTTCGCGTCGCTGTTTGGGATCGTTTCGATTGCAGATGCTTCGGAACGGCCCAACGTGGTATTTGTGGCGATCGACGATTTGAACGATTGGGTGGGCTGCCTGGGTGGTCACCCACAAGTTCAGACGCCTTGCATTGATCGGCTCGCCGCACGTGGCGTGAACTTCACGAACGCTCACTGCCAGGCTCCGATTTGCAATCCTTCGCGAATCAGCATGTTGCTGGGTAAGCTGCCTTCGACCACTGGGCACTACTTCTTGGCGCCGGGCTTTCGTGATGTCGATGTGACTCGCGACGACGTGACGTTGTTTCAGTACTTCCGTTCGCAGGGATACCGGACTGAGTCGATGGGCAAAGTCTTTCACTCGGGTTCAGACGAAGCCTCGTTTGACCACGTCGAGCGATCGCAAGGCTATCGTCGTGCGAAGGGTCAAACCGAGAAGCTG
This sequence comes from Rubripirellula reticaptiva, assembly GCF_007860175.1. Classification (NCBI taxonomy): domain Bacteria; kingdom Pseudomonadati; phylum Planctomycetota; class Planctomycetia; order Pirellulales; family Pirellulaceae; genus Rubripirellula; species Rubripirellula reticaptiva. The sequence continues at coordinate 1,120,507 of NZ_SJPX01000003.1, forward strand.
CGTTATCGGCTGCCGGGATCGCATCCTGGTTGGGACTGGGGCGAGTTTCCGATGGCTGATAAAGACCAACGCGATCATTACACGGCCGCCTGGGCAGCCAAGCGGATTCCGGAACTGGCAGAACAGGAGCAACCGTTTTGTATGGCGATCGGTTTCCATCTTCCTCATGTGCCGATCTACGCAACGAAGAAGTGGTTCGACATGTATCCGCTTGCCACACTTCAAATGCCTAAATCGCCCGCCGACGATCTTGATGATGTGCCACCGATTGCAGTGCAGCTTAGCCTGAATCCGACGGCGCCGCGTCATCAGTGGATGACCGAAACAGGTGAGGACAAGCATGCTGTGCAAGCTTATTTGGCTTCGATCTCATTCGTTGATCACCTGGTGGGAATGGTCACCGATTCCATTGAGAATGCCGGGCTTGGCGACAATACGATGGTTGTCCTGTTCAGCGACCACGGTTTTCACCTCGGCGAAAAGAACAAATGGGCTAAACGTAGTCTTTGGCTGAGGACAACCCGAGTGCCATTGATCATTTCGGGACCTGGGTTTTCCAAAAATCAGCTTTGCAATTCGCCCGTTGGTTTGATTGACGTGTATCCGACACTGGTCCAGGCTTGTGGACTGCCGATGCCCGATGGTCTTGATGGGAATAGCCTTGTCGGTCTGATGAAAGATACGGCATCGCCTTGGGATCATCCCGCGATCTGCACGTTCGGTCCCGGAAACCATTCGGTCCAATCACGCGACTACCATTACATTCGCTATCAGGATGGGGCAGAAGAATTGTACGACCACCGGACGGACAAAGACGAACTTCATAATCTTATTGGAGACGAAACGTTGGAACCGATTTCGGCTCGGCACCGTGCTTGGGTTCCTGTTGATGACGCACCTATGGTTCCCGGCAGTCGAGGCAGCGATTCACCGCTTTACGGCGAATCCGAAGGCCTTCTCGAAGCGATGAACCGCAATGAATAAGCCCAATGCAAATCAGGCTGCGTCGAGTGATGCACTTCATGAGAGTCGTTATTAGCTTTTTCACATTCACCGTGTGTGTGGTGACGTGCCAAGCGTTGACGTACTCGCAGGAAACCACTCGTGGAGACGACTCGCGCGTTAGTCATGATCGTGACCGCGATTTTCCGAGCCCTACGATACCGAACCGGAAAAGACTTCGCCGATGTCGGCAGAGTAAGCTACGGCACGGCGGTGTTGCTTGAGAAGTTTCGCTGCGAGGTGTTTACCAGCGAGCTGGATGCTAGGCAACCGATTGCACTGCGCTTTGACGATCGCGAGCGAATTCGGGTGGCCGAGTGCTACACCCATGCAGAGCGTCCGGACCGTTGGGCCGATGATCTTCGCGATCGAATCAATATCTTGAAGGATACCGACGGTGATAGTCGAGTGGACAAGCGAGACGTGTTCCGGGACGAATCGGTTCACTTGACCAGCATCGCGAAGTTGATGGGGGCGTGTACGCGAGTTGTCCGCCAAATCTGCTTTACATCGCGGATGCCGACGGCGACGATATGCCCGACGGCGAACCGAAAATGGTTCTGGTTGGATTCGAAGCGGACTCTACGAGCCACAACGTTGCCAACGGCTTGAAGGTCGGCCTCGACGGTTACCCCGACGGTTGTCTCTACGGTTGTCACGGTATCCTATCGGTATCAATGGTGGGCACTCCGGGAATGCCCGAGAGCCAAAGAACACCGGTCAACACGGCGATCTGATGTTATCAGCCAGACACAAAGCGTTTGAAGTGTTTTTCAGCGGCGGAACCAATCCGTGGAGACTTGATTGGAATGCCGACGGGCAACTGTTCTACACCAACACCGTGATTTGACATCTCTGGCACGGACTGCCCGGTGTGTATTGCGAACGAATGTTCGGCGATCATTTGAATCCTCACGTCTACGATGTCATCACGTATACGGCGGACCACGTTCATTGAGATAAAGGAACTGATCCATGCGAGTTCCAAGCAAATTTGCATCGGCGACGAGCACGGTAACCGAGCGATTCACTGGGCGATCCCTGCCCGTCGAATTCCCATCATTCAAACACTGTGTAATTCCAACGCAGAGATCAACGCGAAACGTACGGATTTGCAGTCGCCGCTACATCTGGGCCATGCAGGTACGGTGCCTGCGTAGCGAACGAAGTGTTGTGATGGCGATTCAATGGTCAAAAAGTTTCTCAACCACGCGACGGCGAAACGCATCTGCAAAGATAGAGAGTCTGAAGTGTTAGGAACGTAATGACAAACAGAACCGCTATCGAGAATTTTCATTCGCGATAGTGAATCGTGAATTCCATACTCGTTAGTTGAACTCGAACAGTGAGATAGCAATTGTCGTGGAAGGTGTTGATGCTTTCGCACATCAGTCCAAAAATCGCTTGGCAGTTCGAAAATTGCGAGACGACGAATTTGTTGAGCTGACTGACTGGATTCTGTATCTACCTCGCGAGCATCTCCCGTTGCGCGACCGCGTGACGCTGTCTTGATTGCCCAGCAGTTTGTCCTTTTCTAAACGGACGATCGAAGGGCTCCCGATGGCCAGAACGATCCAGAGAGAGAACGACGCTAGATTTTTTCGCTAGACTTTTGTGGTAGACGTAATGCACCGCTGGCGAGTTCGGTCGAATTTCTGAATCAGTGCTTCAAAGTCGCCCGACCGCTTTGGCCGGTTCGGCAGAAAACCTTTCGAACGGGCGGAGTATTTCGGCAACAATCGATATCGATTGTCGCAACGTCTAAACCGAGACGGTCTTCGGAAAATCATGAGAATTGAGGATAAAGCAACTGTGTCAAACCAAATTCCATTCGCTCGCCAGATGCTCGCATCCGTGGTGATTTCCAGTTTGCTCGCATGCTCTTCGTCGAGTTTTGCTCCGGCGCTCTACGCCCAGACGGTAGCGCCAGAGTCTGTGTTGGGTGACACCGCGATGCCTTCCTCCGACGACGTATCGCAAACCTTCCCTTACGGAATCACCGGCAAGACACCACCTTCTTTGATCAAAATCAATTACGACGGTCAGCCTCCGTATCACAAGCACCGCATCAATCTGAGGATCTTTCAAGGCTGCCCACAGGTAGAAATTTCCGAGGGCGGCAGACTTTGGGCAACTTGGTTTGGCTCCAACGTGCAATCCGAACGCGCACCGTTCCACCAAGGCCAGTTCTCGGTCATCTCGACTTCCGCAGACGATGGTAAAACTTGGCAAGAAGTGTTTGTCTTTGACCCGAGTGACCTGCTTGGTGGCGGCGCATCGGATCCGATGTTGTGGAAAGACGCCAAGGGCAATATTCGCTTTATTGGTCTTCGGAACATCGATTTCAAAGGCAAGGATGAATTCGCATCTTCGGCGTGGGAGTTCACGATGCTCGATCCAGAGAACGAGTACACTGCCTGGTCCTCGCCACGTCTACTTGGAAATAAAAACATCTCGGTCATGAAGCCGCTTATCTTCCCGGATGGAACGATCATGCGCTCGATGGACGACTTCAAACTCGTTGGCAAACCTAACGAAGTGAGGATTCGCTTTTTGAAAGAAGACTCCATCGGCAAGCCGATCTTTGTTTCTGAATTCCCCGTCGACAACGACGCGGTGTTTGCGGAGCAAATGCCAATCATCCGAAAGGATGGAAGCCTATTTACCTTCTACCGCGCTAAAAAGGGCCAGAAGTTTGCCGAGTCTTTCGACGGCGGCAAGAACTGGAAACTTGGCGGCTATTATCCGATGCAGTTCTCAATCAACACGAAGTGCATTCTCAAAACACTCCCGTCGGGAAGAGTGCTGTTGGTCGCTAACGATGTCCAAATGAACGTGGACAACGGCAAGAGCAAGTTCTACTACACCGATGGAAACGGCAATGAACGCGAGCTCGAAGGATACAAGGGCCCACGCGCCCGCATGACGGCCTACTTAAGTGACGACGACGGCAAAACCTTTTCGCACAAGTTGCTTTTGTGCGACGATGGCCAAATCAGTTACCCCTCGGCAACGATTAACAAAGATGGTGCGATTTACATCGCCTACGACCAGGGACGTGGCGTGATCGGCCAGCACACAATCTTTCTGTCGAAAATTTCCGAAGAAGACATTCTTGCTGGCGAACTTGTCGATGGCGAAAGCTTTTTGAACAACGTCGTGAGCCGCCCCAGCGATCAAGGTGGGGGACGCCGCGAGGGCGATAAAATCTAAGATCGACTGCGATTGTCTGTGCTGGATTGCGAGCGTGTCGCCGACTCGTTGACTACAAGATCGTGACGCTTTTGATGTCGTTGTGGATGCTTGCTTGACGCGAGAAAAGCGTAATCGCTTGCCGCTTCATCGAGAGTCGGTCCGAAACGAACAGTCGCCGACTTTCTGCTCGTCATGCCTCTGTCTTCCGCAGGTTCGCTGGGCTTTTACATGATGTGCATCGCCTGATGACGGTTCGATTGTTTCGTTTGAAAGCATCACAGCACAAAGCCAATCTCCTCTTCGCAAATCCTCTTTGGCCTCGCTAGTCTGATCTCGTTGTGGTCGAACGCTACTTCTCTGGTGCTAGAGCGGGTTGCTGAATTGACGCGTCGGATGTGGCAGTGTCGTCTGCATTCAGATCACCGATGGCGTACTGAATCCCGTCGAGGATGTGCCTCAAAATATCGGGGTTCTCGAACGTCTCGTCACGATGCCCAAAGTTGGTGTAGAAGACACGTCCCTTGCCAGCTTTGTGAATCCACGACACGGGCACTTCGCGAGGCCCATCGTTGATGCGCCCCGAGACTTCATCCTTGCTCATGTCCAAGCTGACTAGCAATCGCAGGACACTTGGCCCTTGGTAAGAATCCGGTCTGTATTGATAGATCTCGTCCTGGTGCCAGAACCCCTGGCCCTTAAAAGTTGCATTCAAAATGTGTTTTGGATCGTCCAGTTTGAACGCCCACGTCCCACCAGCGCCCCAGGGATGACCTGCAAATCGTCCTCCGACCAATTCCACACATTCGGGGTGCCGCCCGAAGTTGTCACTTGCCGCGTGAATTCCTGCTAAGCCCTTTCCATCGGCAATGAAATCTAAAAATGCATTGAGTTGGGATGGCTTGGGAAATTGCATGCCCGTCGTGTTGTTCAAAATGATGCAGTCATACTGCTTCAGATTTTCAGTCGTGAACACGTCATAGCTGTCCGCGATATCGGCACTGTAGGCATCGGTCTTGGCACCCATCTGTTCGACCGCATAGTTGGCTGAAGGAATCGAACCGTGCACGAACCCCTCACAGCGATAGAACACCAACGCTTTTCTCGGTTTGGTTGGTTTGACAGTCGCTTCAATAGGGATGGCAGCGATGATTGCGTCCTTCGCGTTCTGCGATACGTCAAATTTGGCTTTTCGCTGTTCCCAGGTCGGTTTCTGTTTCGGCTTGTCCTGCGCGGTGACGACCGCGGCTGTGAAAATAAAAACGAGAGCTATGGCGGCAGGTCGAATCATGTCTCTTGGTTTCCAATAGTTGGATGGTGAAATGGACAAGGCATTCGTTCTTTCGTGTCCTGACGAGCGTGCCTCGTCGCGAAGGCGGCGTCAGCCGTGGGGGGACAGAGATTATCCGCTAATCGCGAGTCCCAAGCTAGCGCTCGATGTACTCGATCTTAAAAAGCGGCTTCGGCGGATGAGTATTCGAGATCTTTGATCTCTTGACTTGATTTAGCGCAACCCATTGGGCAAATTGGCTATTCCTCTGTTGCCACAGAATACCCACCGAACGACTCGAATTGCCGTAGCATGCTCCAACGCTCGATTGCCTTCGCTTTAGTCCTCTTCCTCCCTTGTTTGTCGCTTACCAAAGCTCAATCGCAGAGTTCGAAAGCTCCGCCGCTAACTCCCGAGCAGTCGATTGCCACAATGCAGATCCAGCCCGGATATCGCGTTATCCCGGTGCTGACCGAGCCACAGATTCACGAACCGACGGCGATTGCGTGGGATGGCGATGGTCGGATGTACGTTGTGGAAATGCGAACATACATGCAAGACATCGACGGCACGGGGGAAATGAAGCGAGGGAGTCGTGTGTCACGTCACGAGGACACCGACGGAGATGGCGAGTACGACAAGCACACGGTCTTCGCCGACAATTTGTTGGTGCCGCGAATGGTGTTGCCGCTGTTGGATCGAGTCATCATTGGCGAAACCAACACGTTGGACTTGAAGAGCTACCAAGACACCAACGACGACGGTGTCGCGGACAAAATTGAAATGTGGCACGAGTTGGGGCCACGAGCCGGAAACATGGAGCATCAACCCAGTGGTCTGATCTGGAACATCGACAACTGGATCTACACGACCTATTCACAGCACCGGCTTCGTCTTTCGAACGGAAAAGTCATTCAAGAACCGCTTCCGTACGGTGCCGGTCAGTGGGGTCTGACTCAAGACAACGTCGGCCGAATGTTCTTCTCAACGGCGGGAGGCGAAAACCCGGCACACAATTTTCAGCAACCGATCGTTTACGGCAAGTTGGATCTGCCGGGCGAACAGGCCGATGGGTTTCGCGAAGTTTATCCGATCGACAACGTGCCCGATGTCCAAGGCGGTCTGAAGCGAGTGCGTGACGACGGTTCGCTGAATTGGTTTACCGGTTGTTGCGGTCAATCGATCTATCGAGGCAACCGATTACCTCCTGATGTCGATGGTGATCTGTTCATTTGCGAACCTGTAGGTCGACTGATCCGACGGGCAAAAGTTGCCAACGACGAAGGGCGGATCGTAGTTTCTAATGCGTATGACAAGCAAGAGTTCATCGCGGCGACCGATCCCAATTTTCGTCCGGTCAACAGTGCCACCGGGCCTGACGGTTGTCTGTACATCGTCGATATGTACCGCGGCATCATTCAAGAAGGCGCCTGGGTTCGCGAAGGCTCGTATCTTCGTGAAGTCGTTCAGGAATACGAGCTAGATAAAAATATCGGCCGAGGTCGAATTTTTCGCGTCGATCAGGGGTCGACCAAGCGAGGGTCACAACCCCGAATGCTTGACGAGACTCCGGTGCAATTGGTTGCTCATCTATCAAATCCGAACGGATGGTGGCGCGACGAGGCACAGAAGTTGATCATTTTGCATGGTGACAAGAGCGTCTTGCCTGAACTGCAACACCTAGCCCGATCGGGAAGTGATCCGCTCGGGCGTCTGCATGCCCTGTGGACACTCGAAGGACTGGACGCAGCCGATTCTGAATTGCTGTTGCAAGGATTCGGGGACAGTGACGCTCGCGTCCGCGCCGCCGCCGTGCGTATCGCCGAGACACGACTGGATTCGGATTCTCAGCTCGCCCGAGGCGTCGCCGCACTGGTACGTGACGAATCACCCGATGTCGTGATCCAGACACTGCTGTCCGCGATCCGAGGAAAGCACGCGCAAGCGGATAGAATCGTTGCGGAAATCTTGTCATCTCACCCAAGTAACAAGTGGATTGCTTCGATTGAGCAACAGGTGCGAGCCGGTATGGCGGCAATCGAAGCCGAACAACGAAAACACGCTGAAATGGCAGAACGCAACAAGGCACTGGCCGAGTCGGTGGTTCAGGGCAAAGCGATTTTTTCGACACTCTGCGTCACTTGTCACGGCGCCGATGGAAATGTCAAGAAACCGCCGGCGTATTCAAGAGAGATATCTGCGGTCGAGATCGTTCTAATTTCGGGAAGAGAGTTGCTCGATGCAAATTCTGGATTGGTTCGCGGGCGACTAGTAACGTTTTGTGGGTCATGGAAGAAATTTGTCGCTCCACCTGGACGAGCCATTTTCGTTCCGAACTTGAATCGGGGCTGCTCTACCGCGAAGTCCTTCGAGAGGCGGCATCATCTTGAAGACGCCACGCTCGCGGACAAAGCACGTGAACCAGAAAAGCCTTTCCGAACCGGGATTTCGCAATATTGATCGAACAAGCGGCTTCGTCGCTCGCCTTCATGAGTGTCCCTCTACGGATACGCCAGAAGAACATTGCCAAATCAATTTTCTTCATCTTTGAAGGTGTTTTGCGTGGTGAAACGACTAATCGATCGGAACCATCGGTGTTTGCCTGACCCGCTACGGCAGGGATCTTTGAATCATGCTCGTATCGAAAGAAAGTTCGTTGCGATACAGTCGGGGATCTCATCGCAAACAGTTGTCCGAGGAAATCATGGCAAAAGACGATCAAGAAGCCCCGAAAAACGAAGAACGCGTGTCGGCGTCAGACCACACGCAAAAAATCAAGGCGCAGATTCTCGAGAAGACCGGCCAACCGCCGCGACTGCATCACGTGGAAGTGTGCCAGCACCACAATGGGAACTATCGGGTTAACGTTTGGGAGAAACTGGTGCCCTCGGGCAATACGAGTTTTTCGACAGAAATCCACATTGGGTCATCGTACTATTTGAAGGTCTCGGATTCTGGCGAGATCGTCCACAGCAACCCGCCGCTAACTCTGCGTTGTTTCTCGGCGTAAACTGCGCACCCAAGACCTCAAAATTTAGCTCCGGCAATCTTTCAGTCGCGCCTGGTCGTATGAGTAAATTTCGACAGAGAGCTCGGGGCGATTTGACACCCCGTCGCAGGTTCTTGCGGCGTCGAGCGACGCCGAGAAACATCGGGTTGTCTGGTTGTCGAGGCGGGGGGCGTGTCGCGGAACACAAGCGGAACCACGATTGATTCGAATTTTCGTTTGTTTCGTTTCTCACACCATTGACCCCGGATCGCAAGGACGGCTGGTGCCATCTCAATGATCGATAGTACATTCGCCTTGCTGCTTAGCTACTAAAGTGCCTTCGAGTTGACGCATGTCTAGCAACCTTACCGAGAAGCCCGCCGACCACGCTACGAAATCAACGGCAGAGATTACTGTTCGCGTCGTTGTTTTGGGTTTGATCCTATCCGTCGTGATGGGAGCCGCCAACGTTTACGTCGGGCTCAAAGCCGGGATGACCGTTTCGGCATCGATCCCAGCAGCGGTCATGGCGATGCTGTTGTTTCGGTTGTTCTTCAAAAACTCGTCGATCCTTGAAGCAAACCAAGTCCAAACCTGTGCTTCGGCGGGCGAGTCTTTGGCAGCCGGGATTATCTTTACGATGCCGGCGATGATCCTGATCGGGTATTGGACCGAGTTCGATTATTGGACCGTCACGCTTGTCGCATTCACCGGTGGCCTGTTGGGAATCTTGTTCATGATTCCTATGCGGAAAGTATTCGTGGTCAACAACGATGAACTGAAATATCCCGAAGCGGTTGCCTGTGCCACGGTGCTCCAGGCCGGAGAAGCGGACGAAGAAGATGGAGCCGGAACCAGTCTGATTGTCGGTGGCGTGTTGGGTGGCTTGGTAAAAGTTTTTGGCGGCTTCCTAGGACTCATTAGCGGCAGTTTGGAAACGGCGGGCATTTCAGGTTCCAGGATTTTCTATTTCGGTGGCGACCTTTCACCCATGCTGATCGCCGTTGGATTCATCGTCCGGCTAAACGTGGCGATCTTGATCTTTATCGGTGGCGCGATGGCTTGGTTGATCGGCATTCCGCTGCTGGGCGGCGCGTTGACCGGAGATGGCGCCGACGGAGCGGTCGACCAAGCGTATGGCATTTGGAGTAGTCAGATGCGTTATGTTGGTGTCGGAGCCATGGTTGTCGGCGGTTTTAGTGCGCTGATCGCCGTGCGACACGGATTGGTGGCTGCTGTCGCCCACCTATGGAATGGCATGACTGGCGATCAAGACGCGGTGCAAGAAGACATAGATCGCGACATTCCCTCGTGGGCCGTTTTGCTTCTAGGTTTACTCTGCGTGGCTTTGCTTGCGATGATGAACTACTGGTTCACCAACAACGCAGGGATCACGCTGCTATCGACCACTGTGATGTTGGTCATGGGATTCTTCTTCACGGCGGTCGCCAGCTATATCGTTGGATTGGTCGGCAATTCAAACAGTCCCGTCTCCGGTATGACAATCACGGCGGTACTAGTCGCTGGTGGGCTGTTGTACTTGGCCAACTATACAGGCATGGACGGCATGGTTGCGACGCTTGGTATTGCGGCGATCGTATGCTGCGTCGCATGCACCAGTGGTGACGTTTGCAATGATTTGAAAACCGGGGCATTGGTGGGTGCTTCACCTTTTCGCCAGCAGATGATGCAGATTGCCGGAGTATCCGTTGCGGCATTTGTTATGGCGCCAGTTTTGACCTTGCTTCACGAACACGGCGGCGGAATCGGTAGCAAAGAACTGTCGGCTCCCCAGGCTGGCTTGTTCGCGAGCCTAGCCAAAGGTTTTGCCGGCGAAGGAGAACTTCCCTGGATGATGATCGGAATTGGCGCCGGATTGGGATTTGCAATTCTGTTAATCGATGAAGTCTTGAAACGCAGCGGAGCGACATTTCGAGCTCACTTGATGCCGATCGCAGTCGGCATGTATCTGCCATTCGGATTGGCGACGCCCATTTTGATCGGCGGCTTGATTGCCTATTTCTACTCCAAAGACAAACCCGAGAAAGAGCACGATGCGGTGTTGCATCGCGGCGTCTTGTTTTCATCCGGAGTCATTGCGGGCGAAGCCTTAACGGCGGTCGGCATCGCCGGGTTGGCGGCTCTCGGAATTCAATCGCTCAAACTTGGACTTTCACCTGGCATGGTGACGATGCTCTCTTGCCTAGCAGCAGTACTGATCGTGATCGTCTTCGTCGTCATGTCAAAACCGATCCCGCAAAACAAGAAATAGAGCTCTTGTCGCGAAACCAACGGGGCACAACGCAGTCGACCATCAAGTTAAGCCGCCTGTACCACCATTGCGCAATCGGTTTCCAATGTGCTTTAACTGGATTCGCCAATGCCGAGCGGATCGACACCGACGAGCGGATCTTCCGCGAAGGCGAAACAATCTACGGGAGCAAAGAGGCTGGGTTTGCCACTCCAACCACGACCGAGCCCTCCCTAGATCTCATTGCCCGCTGACCACAGCGGTCCGACAGACTCGCGGACAACCACGAGCGGCAGCATCCGATATCGCAACGTTAACAACAAAAGAAGAATCTAGACTTCATGTGGTTTCTTCTACGCCTGAACCCGTGCCACTGAGATTGCATTTGCGAGTTCGGATAGATGATCTTCCGAGCGGACTACGATCGTGAACGATATTTCATCGAACTTTGGATTATCCGCGAGTGGCGCGACTGCGGTTCCGAAGTCAGCGATTGCCATCGGGCCGTAGCCGGTGGCTAGTGTCGGCGTCGAGATTGTTTTCGCTCCTGCCCTGATGGCAAGGTCCAGTGCCGAAACAACGGTTTTGCGGACCAACTCGATGGACGAATCGTAGAAAGGGTCGATCGCAACAGCATGCAGAATGCAATCGAACGGAAGGTTTCCAGCTCGACTACGGACGACTGTTCCAGCCGGCACGGCAGAGATCGCATGGCTCTTCAGATAGGCGTGCAATTCATCTTGAATCGTCGGCCCAACCGCCGAAAGGATCGCTCCGTTGACGCCGCCCGAAAGATTCAACCACGGATTCGCGGTAGAGATCAACACATCAGCGGCAACTTTTAGAACATCGCCGACTTGTATGTTGATTTTCATTGGAACGGAACCGGTTGATTCAGTCTTTCTGAAACTACACGATGAGAATTTGCCGTTCGAAGCTTACGCTCGCGAGGCCGTCCCTCATTATATCAAGAACGGCGCCGCTTGACCCGATGCAGATGCCATCACCGATCGACGGTGACGCGACCGAATTGAAAACTGTTTGGAAACGGGTGGTGTTGCGGACGCAGCAATTGCGAATTACCCCGTGGCGTGTACGCCCGCAAATTCATCGTTGCTGATTCGAGTGTCTGCCTGCGCGTGGGCCAGTTTGGCGGCTTGCGATTCGATCCAAACTTGCAAGTCGTCGTGGATAATCATCTTTACGTCACCCACACCACGCAGCGTGTACTGGACCGTCTTTCCGATTAGGTACCAACGCGTCGGCTCGATGTGGCAGTCTCCATAGGGAATCAGTAGCGGCGGGTGAAAAATCGAAAAGGGAGACATCAGTTGCAGCGAAATACCCTCTCTCGTCACGCCGACCGTCGCGATTCCTTTGTATGAGTTCCAACCGATATCGCCGGCTACCAAAATCACCGTCTGCATTGTCCGCTCGGCTACACTGCCGGTTGCATCGACAGCGTGATACTGTCGGGCCAAGCGGGTCCACCGCCGAGCGTTGAGTTTCCACATCATGCACATTAAACCAAGAGGAAAACTGGAGCCCACCAGAATATACAAGAAGCTTCCGATCATATTTGTTCCTTTTTTGCGTTTTCTTGATCATGCCTCTGCAGCTTATCGGCTACTTGGCGAAGGTTCCGCTCAACAGACTGAGGCGATTGATTTGGGAATATTGGTAGGTCCTCGATCGAGACACCCATCCTGGCAAGCACGAATCGCCACTGATCGGCATCGCCGGCGTTGTTCATGATTGGCGATGGTCGACGTAGGAACAGTTCTTGGATCCGTGGTACCGCGGCCGATGCCTGCGGACCCAAGCGAATGAGTGCTTCGCGAATGCCTTCGATCAATACGCGTCGATCACGCCAATGCGGGATCGCCACCGTGCTATCGAGCATCGCATCGAGCTTTGGCATCGCGTGCTTTGGGCCAAGGTCAGCCAAAGTCGCGATCAGCGGTGCCGCCTGTTGATAGATCTCAGGCGAGTCGAAGATCTCGAGATACTCTTCATCTAGATTGGCAAACGTACCGTGCGGAAAACTTGCCAGTCGCTCGGCCAACCAATGACGCAGATTTGCCGAGGTGTGATCCATGGCGATTCGATCGACGAAGGCATCTCTCATCACGACGGGTGTCTTGTTCTTGGAAAAGACATTTTTGATTTGTGTATCAATGTCTCGGACTCGATCGTCGGCCATGATCCGCGCGATCAGTGCATGATCCCGCGGCTTGGTGTCAAAGAAAAACAAGCCAAGGTAGCGACGCGATAGGTCGAGCTGGGCGGTCGTCGCCATCGGGTCATCGAGTGCTTGCACAGTTTGGTCCCGTAGGACTTCGAGCGCCTTTGTATCACACGATGGAACGATGTAGTTGATCGTTTGCAGTAGCGCGGATTCCGGCTTGAGCGACCGCTCACCTGACTCTATGAGTTGACGCCCGACATGAAAGGACGCCGAAACGGGGCCACCGGACATGTTGGCTTGGAATCCAAAGTGGAACATGCGAGCGGGCACTGCCTGCTTTCGATAGCTTTTGCGAAAGCGCACTTCGCCACCGGAGTCAAAAATCGTGATCCGACGATGGGTGTAGGTTCGGCGATTTGATGGGTTATCAATGCGGATGATCCAATCGACCGCCTCGGCTTCGATCGCTTTGACTTCTCGAAGTCGCTCTTGTCCGGCCAATCGAACCGTCCAATTCGCCTCCACCGCCTTGGTCGCCGTGAGTAACTTCTTACCACGATTCGCTTGAACCAACGGTGGATACTCGCGGACGATCTGGCCTGGCTCATACGGAAAGATGCCAGGGGTGGGGTCTGTTTTCGCAGAAATCAAGGCATAGGTGGCGGATAGCTGAGTATCCGACGGCTTGCCTCGTCCGGCTGTCACCGTGGTAAGACTAGCCACATCGGGCAAGTCGAGCACGGCGAGAGCTAAGTAGTCGCATTTAGGCTCGCGGCGTTGATCCGGCCTTTCGAGACGAACATGTCCGTTAAGCTCGATGTCCTGATCCGGTCGCAAATCGGGCAACTCGTCCGCCTGATATGCATCTATTGCGGCCCAGCGAAATGGCTGCATGATGGCCCACCCAAGCAACAGCGAGACGCCGAATGCCGCCGCGGCGGACGACATGGGCGAAGAGATCGGAAGCAATCGCCGAATCGCCGCTGTGGCGACCAAATAGACGAATGCGGTGGGTGCGAATGAGAGAACCAGCCCAGGCACGATCAAGAGGAAATACCCAAACACCACCAGTTCAGGCAGTGCGATCGCTAGCCCAGCGAGAACGCCGGTGATGAAAATCGCAAACTTCATCCGCAAAATCGTTACAAAGATTAGGTTCGGCGCGGGGTGACCGATCGAATCGCAATCGTCGATCGCTCGCAACCAAAACGAGCGTCTGCCACTCAGAAATCTAGCTTGCTGCTAGTCGACAGGCCAGGATTTTCAAATTCCTGAATTCCCGGCCTCCTCAGGTTCGGTGCTGGGAATTGGCAGTGGGCTCAGCAGGCGGCGTGCCGAACAGAATTGGCTAGCTGCCCAAACAACCACTACTCGCTGTCATCGCTGCGCGGCTCGACGAATTGCACGTCGCTTTCAGTGTTAATTCAAACTGAATGGCGGAGGGAAACGTTCGTCTTCTGCCTCGTTGCCCTGAAACGATTGTTCCTCGTTCGATACCGAATGCAACGTTACCGCACCGGTCTTAAGCAAACGGATCAATTCGCAGGCTCTCGCGTCCACGTCGGGCTGAGCAAGCAGTTGCAGTTTCGCTTCGACGTCGAACGGCAACGTGTAAGAGATGATGTCGGTGATCGGGCCGAGTCCCATTTGCCCGGCCATCAACTCGTGCAAATTCTGTTGCACATTGGCGCTCGCCGGAATTACTTCGCCAAATGCATTGAGCAGTTCGCGTTTCAACTCCATTCGATCTTCCGCACCGATGGGCGGATAGATGTCATGATTCACATCGACTTCCGCGATTCGAAACGGACGGCCGGCATCCATTTCGTAAACCAATTTAGCTCGCTTGGTTCCCACTAACAAAATGTTGTGGCGGTCATCGCCAAGGTCGGCATGCGAGACGATTCGGCCGATGCAGACAGTCGTCGCGATCGGCGGTGATTGATCCGGCATCGTCGTGATTCCGCCAGTCAACGTCGCCATCGCGATCAACCGATCGCCGGCCAATGACTCGGCCAGCATTTCGGTATAGCGTGGTTCGAACACGTGCAATGGCTGCATCGCGTGAGGAAACAACACCAACTCGGGCAACGGAAACAAACGAACTCGACCATCAAAATCATCAGGCAGCCGGGTTACATCGTCCATGTTGTGCATCACGTCAACCGAAAACAGAGCCAAGCCCCAGACAGTTGCCAGGGCGATTGCAAGGAAACGGATCAGTCGCTGCTGGAAAACGACATTAACAGTTGCAGCACGTACCAGAACAAAAGCACGACCGATGCGAACAGCGCCAGCGAAGCTGCGACGTACTGTGACGTGTTGTAGTGATGCAGCACGTTCGAGGTGTCGTACAGGATGTAGCCGCACGAGAGCGCCACCATCAATCCGCTGAACCACAGTCCGAGGGAAAACCCGAACGCGATTCCGGCGAAGATAACGCCCATTGCAACCAAGCCACCGAGGGCCAGGAACTTGCCCCAGCTCGCAAAGTCAGCACCAGTGACGAACACAAACGCCGTTAGTCCGATGAAGCAAATCGCTGTGATCGCGGCTGCCATGATCGGCAGGTTCGGCTCGCCCATCACGCGGATGCAAATGTAAAGCATCGGCAATAAAATGATCGCTTGAGCGCCAACGTACAGGCCGAGCCCAGCGTACTGCATCGCTTTCGAAGTGTTGCTGCTTGCCCAGCTGCGGGCGATCCAACTGACACCCATGAAAATCCCCAGCACAATCATCCATCCCCAACCGCCGAGCATTCGGCCGACTAGGGCGTTCATTGTTGCGGCGGGCACGACGGCGAACAAAACAAACTCGATCGCGATCAGAGCCAGGATTGCCCCGGTCATGTGCGCGTATGTCTTGCGGATGAACGCCATACGTTCGTTTTCGGCAGCAAAGGCGGCCGGAGTGTCCATCGAAGAGACGGCGTACGGGTTGGGGCTGTCCACTTGCATCGCGGTATTTTCCTGGATCGTTGGTTCGGGGGGGAAGCGTCCGCGGTTGGCAAGATTTATCAATCTTTCCGGCGCCGCGTCCTCTACCCATAATATACGCAGGCTTGTCAGGGCGGTGGGAGAGTAAATGATTGACGAAGCGATCACGATGTCAGAGAATATGAAGATTCAATGAGGCGACCGCTTCGAATTGCGATCGAATCGACGTCATTTCTCCCTGAACTTAGACCCAGGCTTGGTAAACATGCTCCTCTCAGGCGACGAGATTCGGCGGCGACAGAACGACTCCATTCGGATTGAACCGTTCGACGAGTCGCGGCTGAACCCGAACAGCTACAACCTGTCGCTTCACAACGAATTGCTCGTTTACGAAGAGGTCGTGCTCGATGCGGCCTCGCCGAGCCGGTATCGTCGTCTTGAAATCCCCGACGAAGGGCTAACCCTGCAGCCAAACCAGCTTTATCTCGGACGGACAGTCGAGTTCACTGAAACCCATGGCGTCGTGCCAATGCTTCAAGGCCGCAGTTCGCTTGGTCGTCTCGGGTTATTCGTCAATCCGGGCGGCAGCATGGGTGACGAGGGATACTGCGGAACTTGGACGCTGCAAATGTACTGCGTCCAGCCGGTTCGGATCTACGCAGGCATGGAGGTATGCCAGATCTGCTATCTAGGCTTGGAAGGAACCTGCAAGGGATACTCAAGCGATAAGTACCAAAACAGCCGCGATATCAAGCCCAGCCAAATGTTTCGTGAACTTGGCGCGGACAACAGCGACACGCAATTGGAATTGAAGTTCGACGAACTTCTGCACGGCGTGCGCTAGTCGTGCGGCGATTTCGCACCGGTGTTTACTGTCGTGTGCTCAGCGTTCCCTTTTCGCAGGGCCAGCATGTCAGCGCCAACAACGTTGAAACTGCCGCGACCACTGCGGTTTCAACTCGCAGCACCCGGCCTCCGATGCTTGCCATCACAAACCCTTGTTCACGAATGAGGTTCCGTTCGCGATCCGACCAGCCTCGTTCGGATCCGACCAACAAACACGTTGCATGATTGCCTGGATCAATTGCCGACGACAGACTGCAAGTTGCTTCGTAGTTATCAAGGCAGATCCTCGAAATCGGCGGACGGGCGGTCACCGGTTCATCCGCGATCGTTTGGGCAAGCGTTCGGTCGAATCGGACGGCTGGCAGACTGGTTTCAAACGCTTGTGAGACCGCGCTCGTCACGATTTCTTGGTATTCGCCAGACGACCAGAGTTGGCTTGATGCGTACGACCGCTCGCCCGACTCGGTCAACACAAACTCAATCGACCTGACGCCCAAACTCGCCAGCGACCGCAGCACAAAACGACAAGTCTGTGGCCGACTGATTCCGACCACAACGTCGACCGGATACAGCCCGCCCGCAGGTTCCATGGTGTCGAACTCGACCGGCAGCCGGCCACCTGTTTCGACGCCGAATTTTGCTTTGCCGCGCATCCCATTGATCACGCCAGCGTCAAAATACTGTCCATCGTGAATCGATAGCACACGGCGCACATGCGTCACTCGATGATCATCTGGATCGACGCCGTGGACGCGTTCTTCTTCGGTAAACAAAACGATATTCATACTTGACCGCGCACCGTAATCTCAACTGACCTGCGACAACACGCGGTATCGTACCCGTTCACTTGGTTGTCTGCTAAGGACTTAGCGGCGTGAACGCTGCGACGCGATTTGGCACAAGCTGTGGACGGCAATTGCAGTGACTTCGCCGCAAAGCCGCATTTGCAACTAAGGCAAATAGGGCCAGTAGGTCAGTTTATCGTTGAGGCAGGCGACGAATCGGACGTCGCCGTCTTGCGATACGACCACCGCGATCGCATCGGTCAGCCCGTTGACCAACCGATAAGCCGAACGATGCCTCGTTCCCGATGAATCACCGCGCTCCGCGATCGTGTTGGTGGCTTCGAGGTCAAGTGCGCGGTGAATGGAGGACACGTGCGAATCGCCCAGGATTTCGCCGCCGAACCCAATGAACCGGAAACTGCGATCCAATACCAGCGAACCGTCAACACTCATCATGTCGGCAAGCAAATGACTGAACTCAATCAACGCCTCGTCGATCGTTGCTAGCTCAGCATCGTGCATTTGCAAATAGTCGTTTAACGTCACGACGGCCAAGCCTTTTGTCTTACCGATCAACGCAACCCGTTTCATCAACTTCAAAATTAGTCGGCGGAAGCGAATCGTTGAATCGTCTTGTTGGAATCGGACGCGAAAGCGAAACCACTGGTCCGGAATTTCTGTTTCGTTGGCGTTGTCGGGTAGGTAAACCAACATTCCACCGTGGCCGCGCATTCGTACCAGCCGAAGAACGCGGCGCACCACAATCTGGGCGATGTCTTTAACAAATTCATCGCAGATCTGGCATTGCGATCCTTCCTCGGACTGCGGATCGAACTCCTCCAGCAGTGCTGCCCGAATCGTTCCAAACTTCTGTGGCAACCACTTCGAGTGAAATGGATCAAAGCCGTCCGTCAACAACTTGCCGCTGTCCGACTCAAGGATCCGGGTATAACCTGATGCGGCAACGATGTGTCCAGGTGCCAGAATCTGAATGACGAGATTGTGAGGCAGCGGTGCTCCGATTGGCCTGCCGCCTTCCAAGTGATTGACCCACTGAGTGCCGGTCACGATCATGCCCCAGACGCTGAGCCCACCGGATGGTTCCTGCTTCACGGCCAACAGAGCGCGGTAGTAACCAGCGGCGGCCGCAAGTTTGCGCAGATCCTGGGCTGTGAATGGAGTAGCGACTTTGAATCTCAAGACGTGCAGCGAACTCGATCCGTCTGAAATTTCGGACTCAAACGAGTCCTCGGTCACGAACGCAATGCGACACTGGACGGGAGAGTTCTCCTCACGCAGCAAGCTGGCCTGATACATCGTATCCAACAGCGTCACCAAAACTTCATGTTCCGGAATCGCCTCGACCGGCAACTCGCGTGATCCCCAGCGATCTCGCAATGCCGTCGCGATGTCGATGGGGTAAGCAGACTTGTCGAATTGTTCCATTTTCCATTCCATGGCGATTCTCGATTCATGAGCCGATCCGCAAGCCGCGCGTCACGCGTTCATTCGAAGATTCCCGTTGAACTTTGCTTCCATGTGTTAGCTTCGTTCGCTGCATCAAGACCTGCAACGCTCGAATTCTCGTGATTCAAGCGATATGCCGACGCCAGGATTACGAGAGGCTTTCTTGCATGTCCGCTTCCACAACGTTTTCAGCGAAACTTTGATACGCCGCACCGATTTGCTGCGCCATTGGGTCGGTCCAACAGTGGAAGCGACCTTCGGCAATCGCGTCGAAGATCGCCTTGGCAACCAAAACAGGCGACGCGGCAATGTCGCCGAAACCCGCAGCCACTCCCATATCGGTTTGAATTGGTCCTGGATGAACGCTAACGACGTGTGTTCCCTGTTCACGCAGCGATTCTCGCAATCCCTGAGTAATTGAATAGCTTGCGGCCTTAGATGCGCAGTAGGTCGCGAAGTTTCCGAAAGTCTTTACCGATGCAACACTGTTCAGCTGCGCAAACGCTCCGCCGCCGTTCGCCTTCAAGATGGGCGCGAACGCCTGGGCGACGCGAATCAAACCGTAAACATTCGTGTTCATTTCAAACTGCAACGTTTCGATCGCATCTTTTTCAATCGCCGTCGATACCTTCAACACTCCAGCGTTGTTGACGACGACATCGACGTCTTTGGCTGTTTCGGCTGCCGTGGTGATTGATGCGTGATCATCAAGGTCAAGTCGAACTGCCACCACTTGGTCGCCGTGCTCGGCAACAAGCGAATCGGCGGATTCCAACGTTCGTACTGCGGCATAGACTTTCGTCGCGCCGCGTCGGAGCGCCTCTTCAAGAATTGCTTTTCCGATACCGCGGTTTGCGCCGGTTACTAGAACTGTCTTATTCTTTACGTCGAATGTCATCGGTTGGTATCTTCAGATTTGAGTAGTTTGACTGTTTTTCGATTTTGCTGACGCCAACATGAAGCCAGTGCGTCATTGGTGCTTCGCTCGTCTCTTGCTTGGACGAATCGCCTGATCAATCTCCCAATGGTATCCAGCCTCCAACGATCGGTCGACACTCTGCAACGAGAGCTTTTGATCTGAAAGTCGCTTGACGAATCAGTGGCAGCCGATATCGCCAGCCAGATCAACGGACGTGAGTCCGTACCGAGACTCTGGAAGCAGGGGGCCAAATCGAGTGAAGAAATGCAAGAAGCACTGAAACCCGATCATGTTAGAGCGAATGAGGTGGCGGATCTCGGGTTTCAATGGTTATCACAGACTAGCCAGGGGAGCGTCATCACAGTTTAATCACCAACCCATACTCAATCGGTTTCGCGATGAAACGCAAGTCTATCTTTTTGTTCGTCTCGATAACGCTGGCGATGATTTTGGTTATCGGTTGTGCCGACAGCGGATCATTCGCGTTTCGTAAACAAGATTCGATCGAACTCGATTCGCTGCTGACCGACTCCGAACTGATCGACCAGGCACGAGTCAGCCACGCAGGATCTCGTGGACAGACACCGACAATTGTCACCGCTGCTTCGGCGAACTTGCGTCGAGCACCGTCGCTCGTAACGCTCGCGGCTGGCGAAGACTTGCAAGCGAAAATGAACGACGCTTCTGGCGCGGTGCTGCTCGACTTTTATGCCGATTGGTGCGGTCCTTGCCAGGCCCAAGGCAAGATTCTGCATGACTTGGAAAGCACGGCAACCGAATACCAAACACTGATGATTAAGATCAACATTGACGACCACCCTTCGATCGCCGAAGAATTGCAGGTCGATAGCATTCCGACATTGATACTGGTGCGAGACGGTCGAATCGCCAAACGCGTTTCCGGTATAGCTGACGCAAAGAAACTAACTCAATGGATGCAGTAGCCCGCTCCGGCGTTGGTCGACCCAAAACTCTTACGGTCATTCGCTGGGTTTCTGTCCTGCTGATTCTTGCAGGACTGTTGACGATCGTGCGTTCTCTGCCAATTGACCAACTGATGTCAGCGGGAAAGATTTGGATTTCTGGTCTCGGGCTATGGGGGCCAGTCGTTCTGGTGCTGCTTTATATCGTTGCCACCATCCTGTTTGTTCCCGGGACGATTCTGACTTTGGTGGCGGGCGCACTGTTTGGACTTGGGATTGGCACAGTTATCGTCTCCATTGGGTCCACGATCGGCGCATCGTTCGCGTTCCTGATCGCACGTTATGTCGCAAGAGACAAAGTGATCGAGATGGCAAAGGGTAGTCGGCGTTTTGGTGCGATCGATCGCGCGATCGCTGAAGGCGGTTGGAAGATTGTTGGTTTGCTGCGTCTATCGCCGGCGATCCCGTTCAACTTACAAAACTACTTGTACGGACTCACGCCCGTTCGATTCTGGCCCTATGCGGTGACTAGTTGGATTGCGATGTTGCCGGGCACGTTCTTATATGTCTATCTCGGACACGTCACCGGTGCTGCGGTCGGCGCCGACCGCCAACGTTCGACTGCCGAATGGGCGATGCTGGCAATCGGCTTGCTGGCGACCGTCGCCGTGACCGTGTACGTGACTCGGCTGGCAAGTCGCAAGTTAAATGAGCAGGTTGATACCACAAACGGCGGCGAACCGACCGCTGAGGCGGATGACGAAACGCGATCAGCGCCAAATCTCCTCGGTACCGCGCGACTGGCCATCGCTGCGGCAGTTGTGGTCTCCGCGGCAACTTACACTTTCCTTTACGCGGACGAGATTGGCAAATCTCTGATCACCTTGCTCGGACCGTCGTAGATCGAAAAGTTTCGCAGATGTGCTGAGCAACTGGCGATCCCCGTAGCGGCATCCCGGAAAGAAGATTTTGCCTAACCGTGTACGCTTGCGATCTGGTCCATCCCCAAGGGGTATACCCACTTCTACTCTCATTTCGATTTGAAGCATCAGACGCATGCTCAGTCGCTGGAACTTTCCATGAATGCACTGCTACCCAACGACGCGCACAATCAACAGCTACAGGCAAACGTTCATCCTTCCGATTGGACAAACCCAGTTCCTGGTGGCCCTTATCATTTGGTCGTCATCGGAGCCGGGACGGCTGGCTTGGTGACTGCCGCTGGCGCAGCAGGGCTGGGGGCTCGCGTTGCGTTGATCGAGCGTGACTTGATGGGTGGCGATTGCTTGAACGTCGGCTGCGTTCCATCCAAGGGAGTCATCAGCGCGGCGCGGGTGGCTGCGACCGCGAGAGATGCCGGGAACTTTTCCGTGAATGTCCCCAAGGGTGTCGACGTTGATTTTGGCGGCGTGATGCAGAGGATGCGTAAACTGCGGGCCAGTATCAGCCGAAATGATTCGGCGACCCGCTTTCATGAACTAGGAATCGACGTCTACTTTGGTCAAGCAAGTTTTATCGATTCTGAATCAATCGATGTGGCGGGGACAACGCTCAAGTACAAGCGAGCTGTCATCGCAACCGGCGCTCGCGCCGCAGCCCCACCAATCGCGGGCCTGGACACGGTCAAGTACTTGACCAACGAATCGGTATTTTCACTCACCGAACTGCCCAAGCGATTGGGAATCATCGGCGCTGGACCGATCGGCTGCGAACTGGCGCAATCATTCGCTCAATTGGGATCCAAAGTGTTCCTAGTGGAAAACGATCACGGAGTTCTTCCTCGCGAAGATCGCGACGCAGCAGAAATTGTGCAGAACGCCATCACGCACGCAGGCGTAAAACTGTTGTGTTGTGGTCAAAATCTCCGCATTAACGGCGAAAACGGCATTCGGATGACAGTCGATTCTCACGGCACCAGTTACGACGAACCGGTTGACCAGTTGCTGGTCGCAGCCGGCCGTGCACCAAATGTCGAGAACTTGAATCTGGAAGCGGTCGGTGTCGATTTCACGAAAAAAGGGGTCGCTGTCAATGATCACATGCAGACGAAGAATCCACGCATTTACGCCGCTGGTGACGTGTGTTCAAAGTTTCAATTCACTCATGCCGCCGACTTTATGGCACGCATTGTGATTCAAAATTCGCTCTTTGCCGTTGGTCCGTTCGGTAGAAAGAAGGCCAGTGACTTAGTGATCCCTTGGGCAACTTACACATCGCCCGAAGTCGCGCACGTTGGAGTGTATGAAAACGAAGCGCTCGATGCAGGAATTGAAATTGACACTTACGTTCAACACTTCGCCGACGTGGATCGCGCGATCCTAGAGGGCGATGACGAGGGGTTCGTCAAGATTCATACAGCACGCGGGACCGACAAAATTGTCGGCGCGACGATCGTCGCTAAGAATGCGGGGGACATGATTTCCGAAGTGACGCTGGCGATGGTCAACAAAATCGGGCTCGGCAAGATCGCCAACACGATCCATCCTTACCCAACGCAAGCCGAAGCAATTCGCAAACTCGGCGATCAATTCAACCGCACTCGGCTAACACCGACCAGCAAAAAAATGCTCGACGTTTTACGTCGACTGAATGTCGGACGTTAGCTGAACCTCGTCAAGATTGAACCGAGACAGCTGGCTTGACTTTGTCAAGGCAATCATGGATTTCTCCTTACTCGGGGTGTTTCCGTGGCATTGTAATGAAACCCAGGCTGTTCAAATGTGCCGCACTAACAGTCCTTGGCAAGGGCATCTAGAATCTTTGATGCAAGCGACGGACAAGTTCAAAACTCACCCGGATTTTCCTGGCAATCGTAATCAACACTGGCGGATCGTTGTTTGGTCTCGCCGTTCGATGGTTGTAGACGTGCTGCAAGCATGCAGACCCAAGATTGCTGATCCATATTTGCAAACAAAAAATCTTCTTGGAGATCGAGAATACTCAATGACGCATCCATGCACAGTGAAGTCAAAACGGTACAATTTCGGTTGCCGTTCCGCCTGTGTTCTAGCCAAACGCCGTTAGAAAGCCAACCGAGTCATGCCCGAAGCTTTACTCCACAAGAATGAGCAATTGAGGCTGAAGGCACTTCGGATGCTCGGCATTTTAGATACGCCTAAGGAGGAAGACTACGACGCCATCGCGCGACTCGCTGCGGAATTATGCGGTGCACCGATCGGCGCGATCAGCTTCGTCGATGAAGACAGGCTGTGGTTCAAGGCGGCGTTCGGCTTCGACGCGCGCGAGTCACCTCGCTGTCAGGCGTTCTGCGCTCACGCGATTCACTCTCCTGATGCACC
Organism: Rubripirellula reticaptiva; assembly: GCF_007860175.1. Classification (NCBI taxonomy): domain Bacteria; kingdom Pseudomonadati; phylum Planctomycetota; class Planctomycetia; order Pirellulales; family Pirellulaceae; genus Rubripirellula; species Rubripirellula reticaptiva. The sequence continues at coordinate 1,144,577 of NZ_SJPX01000003.1, forward strand.
GCTGGTGGTATCGGACGCGACCAAGGATCCACGGTTCAAGGATAATCCACTGGTTCTCGGCGAGCCTCGCATGCGATTCTATGCAGGCATTCCGCTTGTCACCGAACACGAAAAGATGCCGATCGGTACACTCTGCGTTATCAGCAACGAGGTGATGACGATCGATGACCGGCAACTCAGAACGCTTTCGCTTTTGGCAAAGCATGTAGAACGACTATTGCATTTGCGTGAATCCAGTCAGCTGCTCGCGCATCGCAACGCACTTATCGATGCTAGCAGCGATGCCATCATGACGTGGACGCATGCCGATGGAATTCTATCGTGGAATAGAGGCGCAGAGGTGATGTACGGTTTCGGTCGCAACGAAGCCATTGGTCGCCAGCCCACTGACATCCTGCGATCAGAGGTTGCGATTCATCAGCATGCCAATGGACTGGCTGTCGGTGACGAGTGGGTAGGCGAAGCAACTCATCAAACCAAGGCCGCCGAACGCATCATTGTTTCGACAAAACTGCAGCGCGTTGGCGTCGGTCACGAGAGCGTGTTTCTGGATACCAGTCGCGACATTTCGGAACAGAAGCTGAAGGACCAGGAGTTGCGACGCGCAAGACATGCGTTGGAGTTTGCCGCTGACGCAATACTTTGGCTGCGGGAAGAAACGGGTGACCTTTTTTATGCGAACCAAGCCGCAAGCGGACTCTATCAATACACTGACAATGAACTCTTGATGCTGAACATTGCCGACATCGATCCCAAAATGCGAGCGCCAGAGGCACTTGCAGAGATTAGAAAACGTTCAACCGAACTAAAAGCAATATTTTTTCAGACAATTCACGTTCGCAAGGATGGCTCAGAAGTTCCTGTCGAAGTCGCGTCCCACCGAGTTGATTTCGAAAATGAAAAGTTTGTTTGTGTATTTGTACGAGACATTACCGAAAGACGACTCACACAACAGAAGCTCGAAGAAGTCAGCACCGAATTTCAAATGGTCTTTGACGCGTTACCGGTGGGCGTTGTCATCACAGACAAGCGACGCCGAATTAAAAGAATCAATCCTGCATTCGAGGAGATGTTTGGATACGACCAAAAAGACATTCTTGGAAAGCAAACAAAAATGCTTTATGCAGACCCCGCGGACTTTTCAGAACAAGGACGAGCGAAATACAATCAAGACAACAGCGCAGAGCTTACACCCTATGAAATGAACTATCGCCGCAGCAATGGTGAGATCTTTACCAGTCAGACAATTGGAAATCGGGTCGCAAATGAATCAGGTGAATTCATCACGTTCGTAGCACTCATTCAAGATATCTCTGAAAGCGTCGCATCTAGACTGGAAGCAGAGAAACTCAACGAAGAGCGTCGAGCGATGCTAGAGTTGCTTGGCACAACGGATGGCGTTTGGTCGTGGCAGGTCGGCAGTGAAGACTGTGACTATGCCCCAGGATTCAGAAAGATTCTTGGGTTTGACGGTGATGATCTCGTCTCTTTCCCGCAAACCATTCGAGCGGCTCAAGAGCGAATCCATCCCGACGATATTGACGAGTTGCGACGGGTAGTGAATTCCAGCCTAAAACGACGTACACCCTTTGTTCACGAGTTCCGATTACGTCATGCGGACAACAAGTACATCTGGGTTCGCTTACGGGCAAATTCGATCCGATCTGACAGCGACGTGCCTCGGCGACTTGTCGGGTCTATCTACGACATTTCTGATTTCAAGATCGCCGAGGCCGAACGTGAGCGGTTTTTTAACGCCGGGATACAACACTACGGTTTGGCCGACATTCAAAGCGCGACGTGGCTTAGAGTCAGTGAGAATTGGAGCGAAGTTCTGGGGTATACCAACGATGAATTGGTTGGCCAGCCCTATCTCGATGCAACTCACCCGGACGATCGTCCGCAATTTGAAGAATGCATGCGGCAATTGTTTGAGGGCAAGCCTGTGCTTGGGTTTCTGGGGCGGATGCGACACAAGGACGGATGTTATCGCCTGATTGAATGGAATGTGGCGGCACCGGAACCCGATAGTTCATCTGTCTACTTCACTGCCCGTGACGTAACCGACGCGGAATTCGATGTAATCCGAAAGATTTCTGATGCCGTTCCGATGACGTTTTTCGTGTACGACATTCAGGAGCACCGTAACGTTTTTATCAATCGGCATATCGAAAACTTGCTGGGTTACACACCGGCCGAGTTCGTCGCCCCAAAAGAGAAAGGGATCGGGGCGTTAATTCATCCAGACGACGAAGGCATTGTCGCCAATTTTTTTGCGGGGATTATGCGAGGTAACGAGGACCAATTCTTCGACAGTCAGTACCGCGTGAAGCGTAAAAATGGCGAGTTTCGGGAAGTCTACACCACTTGTCGGATCTTCAAGCGTTCTGCTGACGGAAAGGTGCAGCAGATCATCGGAACCGCATCGGCGGTGGATGATCTGGCGATCTTGCGGCGATATGCCAATGATTTGGAGGTCGCCAACGAAGAGCTCGAAGAGTTTGCTTACGTAGCGTCTCATGACCTGAAACAGCCATTGCGCGGTATCGACAACCTAGCTCGCTGGATCGAGTCGGATGCGGGAGATTCACTCCCCGCAATCGCTCGTGAACACCTAGTGAAATTGAAAGGACGAGTCGCAAGAATGGAGCGATTGCTCGATGACCTGCTCGCGTACTCTCGAATCGGACGAAGATCATCGGAGGTCGAAGCGATCGACGTCGGACAACTTGTTTGCGAGGTTGCTGAGTTTCTGTCGTCTCCGGAGAGTTTTCGAGTTGAATGCTATGGCCTAATGCCAGTTCTAACCACCCAGCGAATTCCACTGGAACAAGTTTTTCGCAACCTCATCGGTAACGCGATCAAACATCGCAAGCGTGATGATGGTCACGCGATCGTATCCGCTAAGCGAATTGGCGATCATTATGAATTTTCGGTCCGTGACGACGGTCCGGGCATCGCATCAGAGTATCACGAACGCATTTTTCGAATGTTTCATACGCTGCGTCCACGTGATGAAGTGGAAGCCAGCGGGATGGGGCTGGCATTATCAAAGAAGCACATTGAATCTCATGGTGGCAAGATCAGCGTCGAGTCGGCGGAAGGCGAAGGATCGGTCTTTCGCTTTACATGGCTAGCGATGTCTGAACGATCGACATGACGTTTAGTGAAAGAAGTCGCGCAGGGAAAGAATTTCGTGGGGGCAGCGAACAGGGCAAAGAATGAACTTTGAAGACAATATCTCGATTCTGCTCATCGAAGACGATGACATCGATGCAGAGTGCGTGCGAAGATCACTTCCAAAATGCACGGCACTTCACCGTGCGTCAACGCTCCAGTCCGCACTAGCAGTGCTCAGCGACATGCCGCTTGATTTGATCCTGCTCGACCCCGGCCTGCCAGACAGTTCCGGAGTCGATTCGTTTCTTCGGATTCGCGAGTCCTCGCCCGAACTTCCCATCGTTGTACTCACTGGTTTCCAGGACAAGGAGCTAGCAGTGCAAATCATCCGCCTGGGAGCTCAGGACTACCTGCTAAAGGATCAACTGGATGAGCGCGCGATGCAGGCACTACGCTTTGCCGTCGAGCGTGGACGACTTCTTCGGAAGCTGGAAGACGAACAAGCTCAGCGAGAACAACTTGCTAGTAAACTTCGTGAGCAGGAGCAAAGCCTCGCGCATCTAGGACGTGTGGCACTGATGGGTGAATTGGTAGCGGAAATCACACATGAAGTGAGCCAGCCATTGAATGTGATTTCGGCATTGGTTGGCGCGCTAGAAGTCTCGCATCAGCAAAGCGTCGTGGACACTGCGCAAAATGCAATTTTGATAAAAAACCTGTCCGATGCCAATTTGCACGCGGGTGCAATCTTACAGAGGCTTAGAGAGTTTATTCGAGACAAAACAACGACGTTCGATACGTTTGATATTAAAGAACTAATCATTTCGACAATTGATTTTGTCGATTCAGAACGTCGTCGACGAAAGATCACCATCAAGCACGATTTTACAAACGGTCGACTATTTGCTCTTGGCAACACGACGCAAATTCAACAGGTCATCGTGAATTTACTGCGGAACGCATTTGACGCAATGATGAACCTTCCTGAATCAAACCGACTGGTGACGGTTAGGGCCTATCAACAAGACAGCACCGTTTGCGTCGAAGTCATTGATCAAGGAAGTGGACTGGAACTTGAGACTGCTGCAGCCTTTTCCGCCTTTAAGACAACGAAGAGTGAGGGATTAGGCATGGGGCTGGCGATTTGCTCTCGGATACTACACAACCATCATGGTCGAATCACCCATCTGCCCAGTGATCGCCCTGGCTCGACCTTTCGCTTTGAACTTCCGAGCTCATGAGTTCCCTACCCTCAAATTCCCTGCCCTTAAATTCCCTGCCCTCAAATTCCCTGACCACTGCATTGATTGCTCTCGTCGATGATGATGCCTTGGTGCGATTCGCAACCAAGACACTCTTGGACTTCTATCAGTTCGATGTTCAAGAGTTTGATTCCGCGGAATCCCTTCTTGAAGTCGAATCACTTGCTAACTTCGATTGTTTGATCATTGACTATCGTATGCAAGGCATTTCAGGGCTGCAACTTCTTCTGGAGTTGAAAAGGCGTGAGTCGCGAATACCCGCCATCGTGGTTAGCGGATACATCAGTGACGCCGAGGCCGCTGAGTTGAGTGTTGCTGGGGCCTCGGCTATTATGGAAAAACCAGTGAAGGCAAAGGAACTTGTTGCGGAGTTAACGCGTTTAATCCAACTGCGAAAAACTCTCTAGTCAGGACAAGTAGCCTGTTCCAGCGAAGCATCAAATAGGTCTCGAAGTGTCGTCAAACAAAATTCTCCAAATTCTACTAGTCGAAGATGACGACATCGATGCTGAAGCCGTTAAACGCGCGCTGATGAAACAGCGGATCGCAAATCCGATTGTCGTCGCGAGAGACGGAGTCGCTGCGCTTGAGCGATTGCGAGGGCAGGATGGCAGTGAACCGCTGCAGAGGCCGTTTCTGATTCTGCTTGACTTGAATTTGCCACGAATGAATGGCATCGAGTTTCTTCGCGAGTTGCGTAGCGATCCAGAACTCCAGGGCAGTATCGTTTTTGTGCTGACAACGTCAGATGCTGATCGAGACAAGGTCGCCGCATACGAGCAACACATTGCTGGCTACATCGTGAAGTCTCAGGCTGGCGAAGAATTCGTCAACGTGATGGGAATTGTCGACCTCTATTGGCGATATGTCGAGTTCCCACCCTCCCCGTTCGAATCGAAGTCTCCATAACGAATTCGCTTGAGGTGCTGCCTTGCCCTTGCGGCGGGGGGAACAGTCGTCTTTTTAGGCAGCTATCTCTTGGTTGGTCGAATGAGTTGATCGGTGGTTGTGTTTACCACGCAAAAATCCCTGCGGTTATCCGAACAAAAGGGTAACATGATCGATTGGGTAAAACGCTCGGACGGTGCGGAATGCTTGGGTGTTCAGTACGTCACACGGTCAGTGCTTTGCCAAACGGAAGCAACGCCGTTTCGGTTTTCGTTATCGAATTCACTCCTAACATTCGCGAGTTTCATCATGGCAATGATCGGCCGACGACAGTTTGCAATCGCTAGCACCGCGATGCTTAGCGCTGCCTGCGCACATCTTGACCAAATTGCATTGGCCGAACAACGGTCTTTGCACGAGCAACAGTTAGTGCTGTTGGGGCTCAATGCGTTGGCTCGAGCGCCACAGCGGAGTTATTTCGCTGATGGTCACCGAGGTGCTTCGATGATCTCAGCTCACTTGATGTGCGTTGACAACGAACTCAGCGAACCAACGACGAACCGAATTGTTGAACTGTTTGATCGAAATTGGGCGTCATCGAAACTGTGTGAACCTTTCCCAGATGGCGACCATGTTGACGATGCTACTGATCGAATCGGCAGAACGCTTGCGGAGGGCAAAGGAGTATTGCGTGAGGTTGGCCACGACGCGATTTTCGCAATGCACGCGATAAAGGGATTTCGTATGATGCCGGAGTCTGCCACGACTGAGCGAGTTGACGGCGTGTGTGATCTGATTCGTGCAATCAAGCCTTGGCGTGACGTGACGCCGAACGACGACATCAACCCACCTCCGTTCGCGGACTCTGTCGAGGCTTCCAAATTTATTTTGCGGGAAGCCAGCGACTCGATTGATCGCTTTCAAGGATACGGTCAAGGCTTTGCCGGCCACATGCTGACGTTTGGTCAATCGCTGGTTGAAATGGCCGCTATGGGAATGCCCGAGTGGGCCGAGAGTTGCCGCGTCGCGTTTTGCAAGTACGTAACAGTGACGAGAACCGGTCCCGACCCCAGCGATCGAAAAATCAAAGATCACCAATTCAGCAAGTTGCGCCCAGACGCAACGGAGTACTGGAAACAGAGAGGCGACAAGACGCTAGGGATCGGGCACGTCTTCAAGTATCCCTATGCGTACTATGATCTGCTGGCTCGAGCGAACGATCCGGTGCTCGAGCAAGAACTCGACGCGAAAGCATGGCAGTTGTTCTAACTCTAACGATACATTTCCATGTCAATCAGAGTCGTTCTGGATTGATCATTACCGTCGGTGTTTTCCCAGACGCTCTGCCGCGCAGCATTGGCGTTAGACGTTCAATCACGTGTTTCGCCCGAGCATCCGGATCACTCGCAAGATTGTTGAACTCGTTGGGATCAGCATGGTGATCGTACAATTCAGCGCCGTACGTACCCTCGCCCCACTCGGTATATCGATAGCGATCTGTACGAATGCTGCAACCCATCACTTGCTTTGGCAAGCGACTATCGGCCGGCCGCAATATCTGCGTGACTGCATAGCCATCCCAATCGACGATGGGATCGTCCATCAGAGCACGGAGACTGCGACCGGCCAACCCTGCGGGTGAATTGATTCCCGCCAGGTCGGTCAACGTCGGATAGATGTCAACGAACTCGACAACTCGGTCGGTAGCACCGTTTGATTTTTGGTAAGGAGACCGAACGATCAACGGACTGCGTGAACCTTGTTCGAACAGGGTCCGCTTTTGCCACACTCCGTCATGCTCGCCTAGGTGATATCCGTGATCGCTCCACAACACCACAATTGTTTTGTTCGCAATTTTCAACTCGTCAAGCGCGCCAAGCAAACGACCGATTTGAGCATCGATGAACGATACACAGGCGTAGTACGCTTGCGTTGCACGCAGCAACGTCGTTTCATCGAGTCCATAGTTGGGGACCGGGCAGTTGTGCGCAAACGCAGCGACCGGGATGTCGCTTCGATCGTCTTTGGGGGAAAATGGTAAACGGAGCTCATCGATTGGGTACATGTCAAAGTATTTATTTGGCGCGATGTACGGTGTGTGCGGTCGGAAAAAGCCGACACCAAGAAAGAATGGTGTTCCCTTTCGCTCTCTCATGATCTTGATCGCTTCAGTCGCAATCATTCCATCAGTCTGTTCTGCGTCCGCTCCGTCCGCGGCAAGCCAGCTTAGCGATCCACTGATCTTGCGGTGCGGTTCGGCATTGAAGACGAGTGCTTCGTCGGTCTTATCGCGTCCCTTGGGATTCACCGTCTGGTTCCATGATGGCGGATCGTCAAAACCATCGGTGCCAATCGAGGCTGGAACGTTGTAGTGATAGATCTTTCCGACGCGGGCGGAGAAGTATCCAGCCTGCTGGAACGCCTGCGGCAACGTCACCACATTGGGAACCTCATCTCGAAAGTGTCGATCCAAATCGTACACTTTGATGGTGTCGGGACGCAGTCCTGTCATCACCGAAGCACGCGTTGGATTGCAAAGCGGCAATTGACAGTACGCACGCTGGAAACAGGTTCCCGTCGACGCTAAGCGGTCAATGTTAGGAGTCCGGGCGATCAAATCGCCGTAACATCCCAGCGAACACGCTAGATCATCGACCGAGATGAAGAGCACGTTTGGTTGATCCGCCTTGGCTCGGCACCTTTGCCCACTCGCCAACAAAATAACGAGCAAGGCGAGTGGCCAAACGGTTGACCAGCGACCAAATCGCAAAAAATAATTGCACATGGCGAGAGATGCTTTCGTGAAGATGACTAAGTTTCAAGCGGATAGTATCCAGCAATGTTTTCTCAGAACGTGACGGCCCTCTATTTGTCGTCGACCTCGTCGTGCATTGCTTCCGTTCTGGGCACCGCATTGCGATCTTCACACGTCTCAGTGTTGACTCTGGCTGGCCATTCTAACTTGTCTAGCGGCTGAGGATTCTCGTTCTCAAACAAATCGATTGGATAAGGTTTTGTCAACAGTTCCTGCTGTTGCATGATTCGTTCTCCATCGTATTGAACTCGGAAATTCGTCTTTCCTTCTCGATTCGATCCAACGGATCCGCTCTGCCCGATGCGGACGATAAGTCGATAATTGCAACTGTCCCGGCCGTGATTGACTTCCAACCCGGCGGGATCATTGCACCGTAGGATATCTCGAGTTCGCGAAGCAAGTGTCTTCGATAGAGCTCTGGCGCAAGCATCGTCGCTTCGCGATTAGTCGTCTTTGATGTTTCGCGACTAATCAACAACGCGATCAGTAGAGCGACCATCGCGATTGCGACCAAAAGTGACTTTAGATTGAATTTCATAAAGATGTTCTGCGGTCAATTTCACCTGCGGTCGCTCCGAGCAAAGTAGCTCGTCAGCAATTTGTGTTCGTTATGAATCGCTTTCGTCACTCGTTTTGATCGTGCGCGGCGAAAATTGATTGACGCAATCGGCTCGGAAACGAACATAGCCCAGGCTGATGGTCATTGCGCAATATGTCGCGATCGTGGCAGGCGCGACACCGGCGGCAAGCATCCGTGGTGTGTCAAGAAACCGTTCGCCAGAAATCCAGGCGAGTGCAAGATAACATCCGTTGGCTAGCATACAAAAATCTGCGACAAACCAAGCCCATCGACGGCGAATCGCGGCGGCAACGCAGAACGGACCGAGCGTCCCGAGCAGTGGGCCCGCCCACAGTGTCAGTCGCGGGTTCGGATCTGGCGAATGCAAAGAGAATGGCAAACGCCATGGTGCAATCGAAAATTTCGTCAACGTCGCGCCGCCGCACCAGCCTCCGACGACATGCCCGATCTCGTGCGTCGTCGTCATGATCGACCACGCTACAACTAGCAGCCCAATTGCAGTAAGCATTCGCGTCATCAAACCATTCGCCTTAGGAAACTTAATTCGCGGTCTTCAACTTCAACGCGAGATCTGATCATGCGAATCAAAATCACGGACTGCAAGAACGAAACCTCGAAGGCCACCGATGCTCGTGCTTAACACAAGCCCGACGCTCACAAACTGTACATCAATTACTTGGAACTGATGGTCTGCTTCATCGAGACTTCCTGCTTGAAAATTGGTTCAACGGCGAACTCGTCGGAGATTTTCATTGGCTTTTGACGAGTCCCGTTTCCCTGTCGAGCGTGAAAGGGGATCGTTTTCTGCGTATGGCGACGTGTTCTCGCATGCACCGCCTCGAAGGGACAGGCTTTGCTAATGGACCGATCAATCGGAGTTTGTTCGTTCGTTTAGGAAGCAAATCCAGTAATCAGCAAGTCCTGCGACGACACCCCACAGGATCGCCGTTTGTCATTACGCGCACATGCATGGCCACCTTGACGCAGGATTGACTCCCGCGTGGAATGATGGCGGATCATCGGGGCCCGTCACGTAACTAACAAGCTATTTTTTTCAACCTGTAAAAACGGAACAGCTAATCGCTTTTGGAATCAACGTTTATTTTCCAAGAGATGCCAAATCGATCAATCACAATGCCGTACCATGACGTGAATGCTGATTTGGTAAGTGGGATCAGAACTTGGCCTCCATTCGCCAGTCCCTCGAAAATGCTTTTACCTCGCTCGAGAGAGTCCATTTGCAAAGCGATCGCAAATCCCGCGAAAACCGGCTCGCTTTCTGTGTCGACGTACCCGACGTCGCTCGCCATAAACACAGTCCCATCAATCCGAAACGTTGCATGAAAGACTAGGTCCTCCATGCCCGGCTTGGTATGAGATTGATCTGGACTGTCGCGAAATCGCATCAAGAACGTGGTTTCCGCGTCAAGCACCATCTCGTAGTGAGCGAGTGCTTCTAAGGTGCGTCCCGCAAATCCGAGTGTGACAATTGTTGCCATAGGGAGGAACCGCTAAAGAGTTATGGAATCAAACGCAAATCAGCTTGGCATGTGTTCAATAAAATGCAACACAAGAAAAAGTTTACTGCCCGAATCGCCTGGGACCGAATTTCCGACTCTGCGGTGTTCTGCTCGCGGAGTTGCGTTGCGATTCTAGCAAGGTCTGCCGACGTTCGAACGCCTCTTCATTAGGTTTGGAAAGAAAGTCATGGCCATGCTGTCGTTCGAGTTCGGCCATCATCGCGATATTCCAATACTCCAATTCCTGCTTGAAAACCGATTCACCGACATCTTTGGGGGCCCGGTTCAGTGATTGGTACTTTACGTTGCATCGTTTGCGAAGAAGTAGCACATGCGCACTGAGACCAGGCGGCATAGGCAATGGAAGATGCTGCTTTTGAAAAAGCTACGTCTCGGAATTGTGTCTGCAGGTTTGTTAGACGCACGCCATACGCCGCTGCTGCATTGACGATACGCTATAACCCCAATTGATTTGTCTGTGAATTTCTGCGGAGTAGATGGCCAAATACATGCTGGTCGCAACGAAAATAAAATCTCTCGAATCACTTGTTGTTCAAGGAGCCAAGTGCGTCGCCCAGCCCACGATTGTCATTCAGTAACGTGTGTCTTGATTCAATGCCAGCTACGTATTCTCTCCGGTGCGTTACTTCGCTATCGAAATTGCAATTCGGGGTTACGGCGGGTTTTTATACTCTCCAGTTATGCGATAACTTGTTCGACGGATTGGGTTGGGAATCGGTACTGGATTTGCCGTAACCCTTTCGGTCTCAACAACGACGCATCGTGTGGATGCTTGTCCGTCGGCAAGCACGATTCGAACAATCTAGCAACGGGTACCGAGAATTCGAGGACAGCGCGTTGACAATCCAAAGCTTGCCCCCAAACGCTGTAATTCGCACGGTGATCAATGTAACAGACTCGACAAATCGCTTGCGTCGCCGAGTCTCGCAGAGTGCCGGTCGTGGCACAGTCGCTCTGGGGTGAGGGGGCGTGTAAGATTAGTCGATGCCTAGACGGCATCACGCGAAAATTGCAATCCGGATATGGGCAGCGGCAAATCAAGCTACACCCAAGACACAGCTCGTTTTGAAAATCAGGCCACACCTTACGGTTGCCCGAAGGTCTCTTGCCAGTTCGCTCAGCCAGCGATCCACCTTTGCACCAACTTTTGAATCCGAGAAAAATCACCTGATGCCTACCGCAATAAAGTTATTGACTGCTTACCGCGTTGCCCACCACGTTTTCCTGATTTTGGCGGCAATCGCTATTTTCGATGCACGGTTTGTGCTGGCGCAACAAGACGGGCGACCGAGGACGCATCCAAGCGAAATCGAATTTCGTCGCCAAGCCGTAAGGCGTATGGTCTTTGATTCAGGTCAGACGATTCCACTTTCGACTCTGGATCCTTCGAAAGTCGTTTCGTTCGACTTGATGCATCCAGAACTGTTGCAGACCAAGGTGAAGGCGAAGTGCAGCATTGATGAAGGCGCGTTAACAGTTGCCTCGGCGGACGAAGTGGCCGAGTCTGTTCGCTGGTTCGGCGGATTCAATCCCTTTGCTACCTACGAAGTCACGATTGGCTCATTCGCTGGAACGGGCTCCTCCGGCCTCTCTTTCCAAGATTTCGAAAACGCGAATTCGTTGAGCGCGGAGGTCATGTTCGCGGACGGGATGCCAGTTGAATTGACATGGCGGATCGTCCATGACTCAATCGAAGTCGATCAGATGCGTTGGGAATGGCCGGCGGAAATCGACGACTTTAGCAAGCCTTTTGTACTTCGTGTTCAGATGTCGGCCGTGGGCGTGAATGTATTTGTTGAGTCAGAAGGACGTTCACATCTTGTCGGCTATGCTGATTTTTCGAAGCATTTTGACTTGCGCAAACAATCGCGATTCACTCGCTTTCACTCCGGAATCTCGAGCCGTCTTCAACCGCAGTCGCATGTCAAGATTCTAGCTGCCGCAGGTGTTCTCTCTCCTGGTTCAGGACAGGCAGACCTTCGTGCGATCACTGATGAACAAGGTGTGCCTCTGATCGAGGACGGTCGTCTCTGGCTAACCATCACCCTTCGAGGCCGTGCGCTGCCTCATCCGACGCAAGGAGTTTTTTCGATGAACCCTTCGGTGTTCGATCTGCGCTTCGAGGGTGTGATCGTTTTCGACATGGGAGACGGTCTCTTGAGAAACGAACTGGCGTCGCACATATTTCGCGATAGTCAGTCAGGCCAATGGTGTGGATGGACGACTGGCTTTAGCGCCTTTGGAAACGACGCCGACAAAGAAGCGAAGACAATTCTTGCAGTTTGGTCATCGACAGATCCTCGACGCGGCTTCAGCGTTATGAAAGCCAAGCCGGTCGGAATTGAAGGGGCTCACGAAGATCCTCATTGCATTTATGATTCCGAGGCCAAGAAGTGGCGTTTACTTTTGTGCGAGCATGGGAAGAAATATCAAGCCGCGATGTGGGAAAGTGATCATTGGGACCACGGTTTCCAGCGACTAGCAGGTCCAGTTGATGTCGATAGCACCGGAACACTGATCCAAAAGTTCGGGGACATTCGATATGCGTTGTTTGGTAGTGCCGACCGAAAGATATACGTGCGTTCGTATCCCGACCTTCAACCGGTCGGTGAACTAAAGATGGACTTGCCACCTTGGAACGACGACCATGGCACTCGAGTTTGGCCCAACGTGATCCCAATGCCCGACGGATACCCGGCACCCTTTATTGCCCTCATGATGGATCGAGCCAACTTTCCTGGAATGCCGAAGCCCAATTGGACTTATGGCGCTATCTATTTGTATCACGGTTACCCCATCCATTACGATGACTAATCGGAATTCGAGGCAAACGCAATAACGAGTGAGCACCCCATCGATCTTTCTGGCTTTCACCGTGACTTGGCGAGCCTGGTGCGACGCTCTTGTTAAACCGGCTTGGACTACCGAGTCGCCATTCGCCGGGCCTATCCTCACAAGCGGTGTCGTTGAGATGTTTTCGTTCAAACCACTGGTTCATATCCCATGCGTCACAAACACATCGTAAGGAACGCAACCGTTCTGCATCATCTCAACCCGTTCAGCCTATCTTCGGTCTACGATATCCATCATTCAACTCCGCGAATTGCGTTAGGTCCATTCAGTCAGGTAAAGATTTCGTACACGGGGCGGGTGCGGCTCAGGGCGATTGCGCCACGATGGGTATTTTGCGAAACTTGGTGAGACATCGCTTTGGGATTGAGTGTTCGATGAGCGACCGGGTGATGCATCTTGCCCTGGAGTCATCGCCTTGGAACGTTCCGCCAGTCTCACCGAGCATCTTAGCAATGTCACGGACCCGCGTACCGGGAAGATCACTTACCCACTGACCAATATTCTCTTCATGACTATTTGTGCGGTAATCGCTGGTGCCGATGACTTCGTCGCCATTGCTCACTTTGTCAACACGAAGAAAGATTGGTTCGCCAAATTCTTGGATATGAGTTCGGGTGTCCCATCGCATGATCGATTCAACTCGATCCTTAAACACATCAAGCCCGACGAATTTGAGCGATGCTTGTTAGCTTGGCTGACAAAGCTGCACGAGATCACCGACGGGGCAAGTCATCGCAATCGACGGGAAGACACTGCGTCGAAGCTACGATCACAAAGACGGTAAGGCAGCCATTCACATGGTTAGTGCATGGGCCACTGAGAATCACATTAGTTTGGGGCAAACCGTGGTTGATGCGAAGAGCAATGAAATCACGGCCATTCCGAAACTGCTGCAAATGATTGAAGTTTCCGGAGCTTTGATCACGATCGACGCAATGGGATGTCAGACCGAAATCGCCGATCGGATCATCGCCGAGAAAGCCGATTACTGCTTGGCCGTCAAAGGCAATCAGCCAACCTTGAACAAGGGACTCAAAGCGTTCTTCTTGAAGCACCTGGAAAACGACTTTGCCGATGTTGAAGTGCAAGAGTTTCAGAGTAACGAGAAGGGGCACGGACCAGGGCAATCGCACGTTGATTTCGTTTCGGTCCAAGGATTGCGTTGTTATTGCTTAAGTCAAGCCACTCGCTTTTGAGTGGCGTGTTTCCCGAACGGCGGTTCCGAGCGATGAACGGACCAGCAGCCATTGTTTCGAAAAGCTATGTGAACGTTGACGACCCGGGGCTTGAGCGTCGCCATAACCATGACTTGCTCGACGTGATTTTCGTCAAACTTTCTGCGACGATCTGTGGCGCCAACAGCTGGGACGGATGTAGAGCGGTTCGCCAATGGAAAGATCAAATGGCTCCGCCGTTACATCAAATTGGAGAACGGCGCGCCCAGTCACGACACGCTCGGACGGGTTTTCAGTCGACTCGATACCGGTGAATTTCTTACCGCGATGCACCACTGGGTCGATCAGTTTGCCGGTTCGCTTCGAGATAAGGGCGTCCCATCGCCGGAAAGGTTCTTCGTGGATCGATCGATCGCGCCGCTGTCCAAAGCCCGTTGCACACGATGACCGCGTTCGCTACCGAGACGCGATTGGTCATTCGGCAGTTGTCTGTCGATGATAAAAGCAATGAGATTCCCGCAGTACCAAAGCTCCTTCCAACTTCGCCACTGCGGTTCACGCCATGGTTATGACTATTGCCCCCGCAGACGATAACGTACATGACTACGCCGGTCGCGAGGCCGACCGGAATGGCGACGTAAGCCTTGGCAAGCACGAAGGCGAAAGATGCGGGGGGCGCAACCAAAAGTGCTCCCACGAGCGGAGAGGCTATGCCGAAAATCACCCAGCTTCGAAGCTGGCTGTTTCGCAGAAAGTAACTCGCAACTCCCCAAATCAGGGTTGACGCTAAAGCAACGTATCGAGTCCAGAAATCATCGATCCTCGGAAAAAATGGCGACCCCAAATACATAAGAATTAAGCCAATCCAACCCATCGATGCGGCAATGACGCACACAAAAGGGAATCGCAAAAACCACGTTCTCAGATTTCTAGACATCATCTACACCGGTCGGCTTTTTTCTTTCATTCGTGCAAACAGAACCGTTGTTGTGGTCAACAATTAACACCAAGCCGCAGTGAAATTGGCCCTTAAGTGAGAATGTTCTCTGTGACGCCAAATCAAACCCTGCAGCTTTAGACCGACATCGTGGCGCTCCGTGTTGTCAGCTATAAAGCTATGTACAATCGGGCACGCGCAAAAGATTCTCAATTGCAAAAACCGGTCAAGCTGCCCTTCGGTGCACGGCATGGTTACCCGCCACTTGGAATACGGCCAGGGAACGTCGGAAGGTGGTCAGTGAGAAAAAAATAGTAGCTCGGATCAACACCGAGACGAATGCAGATGTCCATGTGCAGTTTCGATACTTTGCTGGGCACGAATAGGTT
This sequence comes from Rubripirellula reticaptiva, assembly GCF_007860175.1. Classification (NCBI taxonomy): domain Bacteria; kingdom Pseudomonadati; phylum Planctomycetota; class Planctomycetia; order Pirellulales; family Pirellulaceae; genus Rubripirellula; species Rubripirellula reticaptiva. The sequence goes on from NZ_SJPX01000003.1 coordinate 1,160,137, forward strand.
ATCATCCGCGATGTGCTCGCAAGCAAATTCACAGCAAACCTTGAGTTCTCCCATCGAGAGAAATTCGTGTGCTGTGCCATAGGAATGCCTAGCTTGCGGCTCCAGTGACGAAAGTATGCTGGCAATGCCGTCGCAACACGAATTGATCGCTTCGGGCGTCCTGTTTGCTGATGCGGTATCGAGTTCGTTCGATTGCCGGTTTCGTCAGTCGGGTGACAGAAGGGTTTTCAGGTTGCGGCGATTGACGTGCAAGCAAATCAAAACGGCGACCACTGCCGCTCCGTCAACAACCTACGGTTATCTGCCCGATTGTGTTAGATGCAAATCAGGCCGAATGCTTGGTCAACGGCGTCACGACCGCCGTCAATCACATCCAAACACTTCGGGCAGTATAGCATGTCGCTGTACTTCTCCAGGTTGGTTATGGATGCGCCGCACACAGTGCAGAGTTTCCCTCGCCAATCATTGACGAAATCGTTTGTTGAATTTTGCAAAGCGAGTCGTTGCAGATCGTGTTGCAATAGGTCGATGGCGTCGAGCTTCGGCTTCGATTCGCCCCAGTGTTCAATTGTAATCGAGCGCATCTTTGCAAAGTGCGCGATTGATCTTGAGAGCAATGCTTGTTTGGCTTCGGTCGAAACCAATGTCATGCGTTTCGCTATCGACAGAATCGCGTCGCCTTCGCGTGAAATCGCGAAGGTTGGCGGAGTATCTGGATGGTCGAGATCAAGCATTGGACTGTGTCGGATAAAGAATTCATGAAGTCCGTGGTTTGAGGCGAGTCGGTTGCTTTCTCGCTGCTGATCAGGCGGTGATTTCGATCTTTCGATCGGTCACAAACAATCGCTTCTGACACGTTGAAACCCGAACCACGGAGACTTCTTATGGTGACATGCGCCATCGACCTTGGCAAGATTGATAGCGTCTGCTGCTTCTCTGACCCGGCCACTCAGAAGCACCAGTTCGAGACGATCGCCACCGAACGAGCCCACGTTGAGCACCTGCTGGCGTCTCGGTCTGACATCGACCTGATTGTCATGGAAGCCTGCGTACCGCTGGGCTTGTTCAATGACATCTGCCAGGAAAGACAAGTCAAAACACTCGTCTCCAGCACCAACGAAGAGGCCTGGAACTGAAAAGCCACCAAGCGAAAGACCGACCGCGACGATGCCCTCAAGCTCGCCGAGATGTCCATGCTGCGGCGACTCCTGCCGGTCCACGTACCCAAGCCTCGGATTCGTGAACAACTCGCTTTCATCAAGTGTCGCAATAGCGTTGACCACGACATCAACCGCTTCAAAACCTTGATACGAAGCGTCTTTGCCAACCGTGGCATCGAGATCGACACCGGCGAGCGTGCCTGGTGTACCGGACGCCAGCACATCAACTCATTTCGCAGGCCCGTTGAGGCTAGTCGAGGCCTGCGACCGTGACGAACTGTGCGCGGCTAGCTCGACATTCGACTCTCACAACTCGATGACTTGACCACAAAACTCGAGTCCCTCGAAACGAAACTCGACACCTTCGCTGCCGAGCATCCTGATATTGTTCGGCTGACGACCATCCCCGGCGTCGGCCGCAAGACCGCCGAAGCGTTCGATGTGGCCATCGACGATCCGCACCGATTCAAAAATGCTCGTCACCTTCCGAGTTACCTTGGGCTGACAACCAAGCAGCGTCAATCCAGTGAGATCGATCGAACCGCCGCAAGAGCTTAACAACCAAGTCCAAACGCCAAACCCGAATCGGCAACCGCCGCACCGAAACGGTTGCCTTGAAATGACACCGAGTAAGGCACGCGGTATTGCGAGCCGGACTGCTTGGGAGCGATCTCAAATGTCTGACCGAGGCATCGAACCGATCGTTAACCTCGAGATAACGAATGCGACGCTCCCGAGGCGTCTTTCTAGACCATCCGACGTTCACGCTTTCACCATCGACCTGGCCGCAGCGAATTGATTGTGCCTGCCGATGCGAGATGACTCAAGCGAAACGCGAAAGACCCCGAGCAGGACTCTCCTTTGGCCAAGGCTACTCATCAAGGTTGGCACTCGGACGCTGCATGCACATCCCGGAGACGCCGCAATAAAGTCTGTGGCTGGCCCGAGCAGACGTTTCTAAACGAATCAATCCGATTGGGACGCCTGTAAGAAATGACGAGACGATGCAAATCAAACAAGTGACCAACCACTTCAGCGTTGGCAACTCGAACAGTCGGATAGTTCCCAGCCGAACTTTCTCACCTCGCGACGATCGCCCACTCCCCTCTACCAACCGCAACACGCTCTCAACACCGCGCGATGAGATGACACACCGACCGATGTAAAAAACAATTGAGAAAGCCGCCAGTCACCATTGGTCAAACCACGAACTTCATAGTCGTAACAGATCAGCGGGGACGGGCGAAAAACGTGCGAGCAAGAGAGAAACCGGACCACCCGTCCTCCGGTGCACGCAATTGTTACCTGCCGTTTGGGTCCGCAACATCGCCTTTCGGGCAGGTATAGTCGCAATTCGGGACGGTCGTCGACAAGCAAGTTGACCGTTCCGGCAGCCATGTCCCAGCGAGCATTGCAGCGACCACGCATTACCTGCGTTCGTGCGGTCGACGCGACGCGAACGGATACCGATCGGATCGCACTTGAAGAGTTGCCGGCAAACAATTCATGGTGTATTTGCCGGCGGATTCGTCGGGAAATTTTGACCATGTGCTCATGCGATACCTACAATCAGGCGAATCAAATGTCGAAACACCGCCAATCGTGAGCAGTGATAGGAGCAATGGAACAGATGCGAGTGAAAGAATCGTAAACAGAAGAAACCAGCGAAAACGGTTCATGGCACTTGGATCGACTCAGAGCGTAGATGCATCAATCACGTGATCTTTTCAGTCGGGTAACGGCTGGCATAGCACGGTCGCCGTGTTTGAGTCGTTGTGAAAGTAAGATCAGCTCGGCGACTCGCTGTTCATGCCTTGGTTCTGTGGTGGTTGCCCTCCCAATCATCGCCCCGATTCGCGAGCCTGCTGGGACGTCATCAATAGTTTTGCCTTGGTTTCTTTAAAGCCTGCGCCGTGTGAGACGACGGTACCATCGGAATTGACGAGGATTGAGTACGGAAAGAAAGTTACCGGGTAATTCGCGATGGGAGCAGTTGGACCTCTCTCGTCGTTCGCGAGGAAAGTGGGATAACGCAACTGCATTCTCTGAATCGCCCGCTCAACTTCCAGCGGATCAGTTCCGGCTGGGTGCATCCCAATGATGACGGCGTCATCGCCCACAAGATCTTGTAGCTCGATAAGATAGGGCTCACAGGCCGAGCACCATGTCGCCCAGAAGAAAAGCAACTGAGGTTTGTCAGAAACGACAGGTTTTGTCCCGCCTATCCATTGTCCACCAAGGAGAGGCGATGCTGGCTTGCCAACCATTTCTTCCAGTTCTCGCTGCGACGCGTTCAACCGCTGCTGAGTGACTGGGTCCAAGGGGGGTGTTAGGTGAACGAACACGAACGCTAGCGTGCCGACCGAACAAACAACGATGGTCGCAAGTAGCAGGATCCAGATCGGTACTGACTTGGTTCTTGAGGAATCAGCGTTCGACATTATGCGGCCCACAGAACGAAATAATTGGGACGAACTCATCATCTATGGTCGAGCACGAAGCTGATCACAGAACGTCACGCGTCACCGGGTACGCGCGAAAGATATTTAGCTTCAGGAACACGCGACTCGCATCCTCCGGTGCACGCGATGGTCATCCGCTATACACCGGTCGTAAAAGTCGTTGATATCGATATGCGTAGCGACAAAGCAACCGACATCGACCAAGCCAGCCACGCGAAACGATGGTGGCGAGCATCAGTCCTTGGTTTCCGCTACCACATCGCTGATGATTTCCAAACGGATCGTTTGTTTATTCGATCCAGTAATTTCGATCGTGCTTGTCTGCCCATTTTGAGAGATTACGGTTGGAGGAGAGACAATAATCAAGTTGTCAGGAATGGCACCGGTCTTGAGGACCATCTTAGATCGAATCGTGGCCTTAAAGTCAGCCGCCGGGGTGTACTCAGACCCTACGTCCGCCGTGGCGGGATGTGCTGGAACGGGCTTGTCGCTTGCATTTGTCAGTTGGCTGAAAACGAATCCAAGGGCGAGCAAGCCTGGCAAGATGAAAAGCTTTCGCATCTTGAAATCCTTGCGTTCATCGAAAGGGCCGAGAAAGAGAAAGAGAAAGAGAAAGAGAAAGAGACCGTGTCGTGTCGTGTTTAGCAGGTTCCCCGTGAGCAAACCAAGACAGAACGCCGTTCCACCTTATTCGGATACCGGCGGCAGTCGCCGAACCGCAGGGTAAAAAATTGATTTTAATAAACGTAACGACAGCGGCTTCGGTTCACCGCTTGGATATCCGCACTGGGCTGTCAATCTGAATGAGATACGGAGAGTTTCAACTTGTGAGCAACTTTGCCGTCGCCCATGTCCAATTCTATTGTTATCGCGCGATCAAAGGGAATTAAGTATCGACCATCAACCTGGTTCTTGCGAGCAACAAATCCGTTTTCAGTTACGGAATCTACGTTGGAGTAACAAAGTGTGAGGTCTGCGATAACAGCGTCATTCTGGATAACAACCGGCTCAAAGCAAAAGTGCAGTCCACGAGGTAGTGTATGCCGTTTGCTGCCCGATAGTTCGTCGGGCACATGAAATTCGCCGTCGTCAAGGTGGAGAAATTCAACGCCTTCAGGTATTGGTCCCAGCACATCCGAACGCGCGTCAATTATTTTGTTGGCAACTGCGGTGGTGAGTGTCCATTTCCCTTTAACGGTTTTCTTTACCTGCTCTTCTGCGGCATAGGTCGCGTAGCAGATCGCAGTGCAGATTCCCAGTAAAAAAAGTGAGTTTCGATGCACAGCATGGTTCTCGTTTTGAGGTTAAGGTAGGTCGGATCAAGCATTCATGAAGTCCGTGGTTTGAGGCGAGCATCACCGGGCGAAGATAGCGATCCACCAAAAGCCAAAAACCGTTACATCGCCGCTCCGTTTGCACCGAGCAAATGGCGCTGCGGGTGAAAGCGTCATGGTCCGACAGAGGGTTGTCATTAACGACCTGCGTGCTTGGGTCACTTCCGAGTTGCTGCGCGGACGAGCAGGTAGGCTCCGCCGGCGAGCACGGAGACGATTACTGCAATGATCAGCATTTCGAGGAAGCCAGGCATTTTGAGTTCCAGTTAGAGAAGTTCACGGGTTGAATTGGAACTTATTCGTCGCGAACGAGAGAGTATTGGCAAGGTGCGTCACATTTTCCGTATTTCCGAACCAATCGCGTAATCACAAGGGGCAAGGCGATGATCAGAGCATCAGGATTTCCAATAAACCGAACGGATCAACAATTGGGGTGCTGAAGCGAGGCTCATCGAGCTCCGTTGGCTGACAAAAGCACAACGACCGACACCAGCGGTGCTAAGAATATCCAGTCGGGGAACGGTAGTGTTGACCGAGATCGCGTCTTACGTCTTCCATGTCAAAACCTCTGCATCGCGATCTTCGGTCCAAAACATGGTTGTCCCAGCGGATCATTGTTGGGTGCTACCTGTGACTCTGTCGGTCAGGAATCCACACGCTCGATGCAAATCTGGCCACCGTCAACGCTGAGGTGCATGATGACGGCGGGTGAATCTAGTGGATCGCTTGTACTACTTCCAAGTGCGGTCATCGAGAAGTCTCTCGGAGCGTTTGGTCCTCCACCTCCCGCCTTAAACGGCAATTTCCCAGGGGGCACGACCGTCGAGTTGCCATTAAGGTCGTCAAGCGTCAAATTCCCATCTGGTCCGCGTTTAATCGAGCAGGATGCTGTGAACATCTGTGCGGCCTCGTTGTATCGAGCACGGTAGACATGATCGGCGAATTTCTGAGTAGATTTTTCCGGCCGATATACCGGCCATTTCGCCAAATAGAAAACGCCGAGCACCAAAACGACAGCGAGTATCGGTTTCTGAACTTGCAAATATTCTATTGTGTCTCAAAGCTGAAAAGGGGTGACTTACAGTAGTGCTAACCTCTTGAGGGATGGCGTCCGACATCAGCGGGAACGGTGGTTCGATTCTCCATTTGCAAACGCGCTATGCTGACCTCCGTTGCACGTCATGGTTATTTCGCGCTTTGTGTCCAAGACGCGGACGCAAGTAAATGTTTACCCGTTCCGTCACCAACATTGTGGTGGATACCGCAGAGCGTTAGCGGCGAGTTAACTATTCGATCAAAACCTTTCGGTTGCAAACGAATCGCCAGGTCATGTCCCGTCGTTGTTCGCGAGATGTTTTCGCAGCCGGATCGCACCGGCCACGAACGTGACGACTCCGGCAACGAGTAGAATTTGACCGGCGCGGAAAATGAAATCGTTCGGCAATTGCACGGCGATCATTGAATAGACAAAGCCAATGCCGAGTCTCACCATAAGCCCGGCAGAGTACAGCGGTGTAGTCCAAGACGCTCCGTTGTTGTTGGTCATGCATTGGGCCTGTGGTCAGGTTGGTGCGGAATGACTCTGCCTGAAGTCGCTACGTTTTTCTTTGCCAAACAACGTGTGCAATCACCGGGTGGCGACGAAAGACGGTCCATTGTTACAACGCCCGACTTCGCGACTCGGGTGCATTGCGTGGTTCTGCGATCACTCGAGTTCGTACACCGCCTTAAGCCTTCGGAACGTCTGTGGCGAGTTTGTTTGCTTTGCCAACTTGAGAAGTACGGGGATATCGCCAGAGTCGGGGAATTGGACGAGCAAGACAAAATCACGCTTCAGCGAAGCCGTTTTGCGATAGTCTCGAAGCCCATTCGCGATTGCATCGAGACATTTTGCCCTAACAATCGCAAACCCTTTGTCGTAATCGACACCATCCAGACCAAGCCTACGAAACGCCGCCCATATTTCATGAAGGCCGAGATCCGAGTCGAACGGAACCGAGATATCCAACGATTCCTCCCCATACGCCCACTCTGGGCAGCCAAAACGTAGGATTTCGGTGATTTCTTCGAGGGTCTGGTCGCTGCCGTGTTTGGCTGCTTGCTTGTGGAGTTTTGCTGCAGACGACGCAAGCGACTCCTCTGTGTTTGCCATCCAGAACATGGACTGCAAATCTTCGTCAGGGCAGAAGGCAAAACCATAGATGGTTTCATCGCCGAGCGCATTCATGGATGCGGCAACAATATCCGAGGCGGCAGAAGCAACGGATTCCCGTAGCGTAGAATAGTTGAGGTTGTCGTACGCTGCCTTGCTCATTTCGGATTCCGATTATTGCTTTCTTTCGCAGAACGATGGCGACAACCGGGTGTCCGCGGTTGATCTTCCATTTGTAAACGCGATGTCGGCCGCTCCGCGTTCATCGCTTGGCTATGCCAATATCGCTACTTGAGGGCCTCGGATATGTCGACCGTTCCCTTTGTCTTACGAAGGCCCATTGGCAGACCATTTAGCTTAACGTTGACCGCTGTCAGATTGAATTCGCAGTCAGATGGTTTTAACTCGAACAAACCAATTGGCCGCCAGGCCATCTCTTCTTCGTTGTAGACCTCCCCCTTGATTTCGACTTCAAGCCCATCAATCGACACGTTTCGAACGGAGTCATTTCCGCGTTCCCATGTTATGGGTGCCATATTGTAACGGTTTTCACGATCAACTCCCTTGATAACGAGACCTTTGATCTGGGCGCTGACGGTTTCATTTTTCCCGCCCCAGCCAAATTGCAAAGGCGCGCCATTTCGATGGTGTTCGATGGTAGTGTTTTCGATGGTTATGTCGCTGTAGACTTTAATCCCATCATCAGCCGTACTTATTAAGCTGTTTGTCACCGATGATCCGCCCGCACCGGCGAAACCATCGCTGTTATTGTTGTTGCCGTCGCGTGTGTCGAGCAATGAACACGAATCGACGTGAATAACAGCATCATTCGCGTATCCCGAAATGATGTAGCCTCGCGGATTCAGGCACGTGACATTTAGAACATGGACCACGGCATCCTCGATTACGCTGACACTGCTGTATTTCCATTTTTCGTTTTCCGAAACGCCGTTTCGGTCGGTCCATGCGTCTTCATCGGTACCGAAAATAACTGACGACTTTCGGTCTTTACCGACGATATGAAGCGGATTCGCCTTTTCCCGATAAAGAACGCGAAAACCTCCTCGAACCTGTACGTTCGCGTCAATGACAATCCGTTTCACTCGTGCAGGGACTCGCCAAAAGAAACCCTCCTTGGAATCGGGCATTGTCCCGCTCGTTTGAAATGTGAGCGTTGCGGTTTGTTCGTCCCACTCGAAGTCGCCGGAGTATTCGATGGATACCTGAGCCCACGCCGACGTTTGGAGAAGGTGGACACACGTGAGAACTAGAGATTGTAGTTTGATTCGTCTCATTTGGCTTTGTGGCATAACGCCTGCCGTAGCCGGGCACGAACGGAAGGCTTTGATCTCGGTTGCCGCGTGAATGAGTGTCCCGGTTCACGGCTTTGCTATTTTGCGAGTATATCTCCAGATTTACCACTACCGACTAGGCGGTGTGACGACAAGTATAGTTGGTGGCGAGATTTTTGGTTGACGGAGCGAGTCAGGATCGCAGCCGCCGTGCAACGCGTTGTTCACCGCCGACAGTTTGGCGCTGCGAATCGCAATAGTTTCGAACGCTTCGTTGTAATCGGGTGATCGTTGTTAGATGTCTACCACATTCTTTGCCCAGATATACTCAAATTGCTGAGCGAGTGGTTTTTCGGTCTGTTCCTTCGTGGCTAGATCGTATTCGACCTATTTATCAGCAACATTTGCACGCAAGCCTGTTACTACGACACGACCAAATGCAAGTGGTACGAAAGTGACACAACCGGTCGCGACGAACCGCTCTATTCCGGCGGCGAGCAGTCGCGCCTCGGGCTGTTCGTCCGTGAGGTTCGGTGCCTCGCGAACAAGGTCGACGTATGAGTGCACTGCCGTATCGAATTCGCGAAAGACCGGGTGCAAGGTCTCCAAGCGAGATTCGTGTTCGGCAGCCATGTCGATCACTCGTGTCCTTTGCAAAATAAGGGTAGTAATCACGGATGGGGAGTTGACTGGCAGAACGCGGCGAAATCTAGATATCGATCTCGCTCCGGTGCATGCCATGGTTATGCGGAGTCGGGTGTTTTTGGTATATCCGTCGAGATCGCGTCGACATAGACAAGGCGAACCGAGACGGTTTCGCCACACTGTGAGCACTTCGCCGCAATCCGCTTGCCGTAGGATGCAGCACCCCACCGTAGACCGCCAGTTTCCCAGACAGAACGCCCGCGGTTGCATTGAGTGCATTGGATTGTCCATCGTTCAGATGAGTGCCTCAATCGGGCAAACCAGGACGCAGGAAGCAGACGTTCAGCGATATATTGGACCTTGCTCACGTGATTCTCCCGTCAATACCAGGTGCAGGAAGCGGTGGGAAACTATCGGTCGAATTCGCGTTTCCCGGAATGAGCCATTGTACCGATCTGACTTTCGTAGCAAGAGCGATAACACGTGGTGAATTCAACGCAAACCTCCGCAGAAGCACTCAAATGATCGGATAACGGTGGCATTCATCGAGGTGCGAACGAACGATCAACCATCAGGAAACGTGTTTTTCAGCACTCCGGTCCAACGCATGGTTCGCCAATCTGCGACTAAATACCGTGCACCTAGCTTGCCACGCGCACATCGAAAAGTCTAAGTCGTGATCCCAGGACAATCGCCGCAAACATAGGGATAAACAAAACGATTTGCGACATAGGATCAGCTGGCGAAAAGGCAGCGGCCGCAGCTAGGCAAACCGCGACAGCAAACAGCCATCTTGCCGTTGCAAATCCACCAGATTGCCGAAGTATGATCGCAGCGGCAAGGATCAGCACAATCAAAATTAGTTCAATAACGCCAAGTACGGAAAGCATAGCTAGTGTCTCCAAAGAAGGTTGTTGAGAAACGGGCTACGCCGAAAGCATTCCGTCGACCGCTGGTCACAGAGATGAAGCGTATGGGCAGATTGTATGATGTAATCCGAAGCGGTGCAACAAAACGGCTGAGCACCTTGATCCGGCGAATGGTGGAAATCACGGGGGACGGGCGAACGACTTCCAAGCAGACGAGGAAACAGACCACCCGTCGTCTCATGCGTTTCATGGTTCTGCGTGCCTCGATTTACTGAGCAATCGGCTCCTTGATCCCAATGAGCGAAACATTCGGTGCTTCGTTTGGAAAGCGAAACATCTTCATGGTGATACCATCGATGCCCTTGCTTTCCACACCACGCGCTGTCAACCGCTTTCCGTGCTGGTCGAACGCGACGAGTTTCGCGTCTTTGTTGAACTTATCTAATGACGATGCGCAGATGACTGTTCTCACTGCGAAATCATCGCTGTCCCTAACGACGAAGAAGTCATAACCGCTCGCAAAACAAATCTTTGGATAGCGGGGTGCAAGTTTCCATCGGAATCCATCTGCTGGAGCGGGCCGACTTTTCTCAGGCTCTGTTGGAATGACCACGGAGTCCACGCGGTTCTCTCCTGTCTTGATTCCCAAGCAGAGATCCGTCGATTTCACTTCCGTCAATTCCTCTTCCGATCTCGTCTAGTTGACAGACGTGTAGAACATTGACCCCGGCAGCAGCTGCCGGGTTGAGGCAACTTTGTCGAATATCGCGGACGCCTCTTCTAAAACACGCTTTGAATTGTCGGGCACCGTGTACTTGGTCGGATCCCAGTTCGCCAATGCCATAGCCACCTCATCGACAGTCACTTCATCATTGAATTTCTTATTGTGTTCTCGAATCGTCACTTCGAGTGGCGTGCTTTCATTGGTTTCGGCTGCGAGTGGCTGCTCGGCAAGTGACGACAGGCCAGAGCATGCAAACACGGCGCATGAAAGAACAAGCCTATTCAAAATCAGAATCGGTCTGCCGTCGAACATGATTCGGTCTCCTTCGAGTAGGTGCTGAACAGAAGATTGAAACGCAGAACGGTACCGATCACTCGGTCGCCGCGAGAGATTTTCTATTTCAAAACGCCCGGCTTCACGACTCGGGTGCATTGCGTAGTTATTCGCTGCGTGTGGCTGCAGTCCGTCTAAGCGATGCATCGACAGCCCATGAATCCGGAGCGTCTACTTTGATCATCGACAGTTCTCGCCGAATTTCCGAGGGATCAGACGCGTTAGATGAGCGACGTACGTAGATGATAGTGTCGTTGTTTTTCGACATCAATTCGTAGTCGACGAACCGTTCGGGATGCGTCAGATTCGAAACGCCCACCCATTCCCTATACGTGCCATTTGTTTCGATTTGCTCAACGGTAATTCCCGGTGGAAATCCCTGCGGCGCAGAAGTCAAACGTGCCCACTGCATCGAGTGAAAAGTCTTCAGATCGTTTCCGAACAGGTCCCACACCTGAATCATTCCGTGCAGCGTTCTACCTTTGGAGGTCAAGACTAAGGACTTCGAGTCGCCGTGCTGAACAGACTCAAATTTCCAAGACAGGCTCTTAGGCCAGGGGAATTCGCAAAAATCGGTTCGTAGTAGAGTAAGCTCCATGATCAGGCAGCGGTGTCACATGGATTCAGTCGGATAACGTCACGCGTCACCCGGTATATGCGAGAAATTTTCAATTCCAAGACCGCCTGACTCGCGTACACGCGATGGTTCCCCGCAATATCGGAAGCCCGGGTGTATCGGCAATCGACGATGTCAAGTGGATTCGTCGGAGCTACGCGCAATCGCTTTATTCGCACGCCTCTCATCGATGATGTACTTCAGCCCAAACCCTAGCAGAGCTAGCCCTAGAATTACGGCCACAACCCCCTTCCACATTGGCTGCGGCTCCAGTCCTTCTAGCGGCTCAGTAAAGGAGTCGGAAATGAACAATGCCCCCGCGCCGAATGCAGCGAAACTCGCGAGGATGAGACGTAGACCGAATCTCATAGAAATCCCGAATGTTGTTGGCGTAATACAAAATCTGAATTTAACTAGATAGTTTGCGGTGACGATGCCTAAGTACTTTTCCGCACGATGGGTCACGCAATTGTTCAAGGAACGGGAGGTGGAATATGGTAATGGGCTCCGTCGGGGAACGACCGCCGTGAACGGGCGGCGACGAACGGTTGTCTATTTCAAAACCGCTCCAGTTCATGGCATGTTTCCCCGCTTTTCAGCACGTCAGGGGTGTCAGTCAAAATCGTTGGTCGTTGCGATGTCGAGATCAGTCCAATTCACGACGCCATTATCGATGCAGCAAGAGAGTTCAACGACACTTCGGTCGTCGAATTCATCGCATTTATAGGCAGCCGAGCTATAGTCTCCACCAACGTGATAGAAGAACGAGGCAGCCTCGGCGGTGTCGGTGTCGACACGAAGTGTGATTCCCCAGATCAACAACTCGTCGGGGCGAATCTTGCGGCCCGGTAAAAATCTTTCGAGATGTTGTTCGGTTTGCTGAGCAATGGTTTCGCGGTTTGCGAGCCAGCCTTCAATCAGCGTCTTGAAGCAGTCAGCATACTCTGACGACATTTCGAGCGTGCCGTCGATTGTCAATGTCACGGGAGCATCTTGCAAATGTACCTTCGCCTCGAGTTCCGGGATCCAATCAGGATTGGTTACAACAAAGTCCGTCGCGTCCAGCTTCTTCCAGTTTGAGTTTGTCATAACGCGGTATCAGTATCAATGGTATTCAGTCGGGGAACGTTGCCGATGAGCCGGTCGCCACGAAAGATCTTCCATGTTCAAAACGCCCGATTCGGCGACGCGGATGCATCGGATGGTTCGCCGTCGGTCATTGGAGTCCGTGTCGCCCAAGCGAGAATTGCAACAGCGGAGATGGAGCCGCCGATGTACGTGGAGATCAGAATGTACTCAGGCGTCCAGGATAATGGGATAGCAATTGAGTTCGGTCCGTAGTCGCCGAGAAACTGCGAGGCAAGCACACAAGCGATGAAACCCACTGCACCCACGATAGCATTCAGGATCGGACCGGTTCTACGAACGGACGCGTTTAGCGTGGCAACACAAGCATGCACAAACCAAACTGCAGTCCCCAATGCGGACGCGATCAACCACGAGTGAGTTTGGTCAATGAACGACGCTATCGTTTCAGTCGGCCCAGCGAAGAGGCAGAAGAAAAGGAATGTGCACACCAAGTATGACAAGATGAAGCAGAAGAAGTGGCAAGGTAGGTAGAAGCGTCGAACGCCTGTCGCACTGGTTCGCATGGTCGAGACGATTGTCGGTGCACTATACGCATTTCGCAATTCCATTTGTTTCGTCAATTCCATTGATTCAGTCTGGATAACGTTACGTATTAGCAGGTGCGCGCGAACGATTTTCCACTTCAAAAACGACCGCTCGCGGCCTCCATTGCAACCCATGATTCGCCGTTCTTTGGGAAAATGCGAATGTAGTCGACTCTGTCAACTCAATCTTGGTCAGGATCAGAATCGGTGGACAAATTCTTTGGGGCAGTCGTTCTTGGGAGCAAACGAAGCATGGACTCGACCTGCCTAAGCGCTTCTTGTGTTTCGGGGTCCGACAGCATTCTGAGCGTCTCGTTTGTCGAACGTATGGTAGATGGGAGTGACGTGACGCCGTTGATTACGTCGTCACCGATAATGTTCGAATCGCGAATGGTTTTCTGGAAATCGTGAAACAATCGGTGCAGAAGTGATCGTTTCAGTTCGACCGTGGTCGAGCCCTCTCCTCGCGCTACGGCCTTGCCGTCGATGATCACATTGTACGATCCCGAAAACTCGAATCGAATGACTTCTTCGTTTTGATGGGGATCGATCGCAGCAATTGGCTCGTCAGCGCAAGTGGTGGGCGGGTGCAAAACCGATGCGAGAACAAGCAATCCGGAAACCATTGAAGTAGTGTATTCAGGCATTGATCGAAAATTTTCAGAACGGGGAGGGTGAATCTTGATGTGTTCGTAAATGTCTCTACGTCGGCGAACGTTGACGATCAGTCGGCGGCGACGGAAGATCAACCACTTCAAAACGCCCGACTTCGCCGCTCGGCTGCATCGTTTGGTTCCCCGCAACTTTAGAGTCTGACGTAGTGTTTCCAGACGATGTAAGTTTTGGCCTCGCCGCTGCCACGTGATACGATCAACGTAGTGGAAGTCGTTGAAGTATTGATGACGATCGTATGGAGGGCAAATGGGCGACCTTCGGAGTCGTCGGACACCAGGACGGATCGACCGTCTTTGAGTTTAGCTTTCGTCTTGTCGTCTGCGTTTTTGTCCGGGGCCAATTTTGTCTTGTAGAAGTCGAGTACCTTTTCGACCGAGTCGTCGGTTGTCATTGTGGCCTTGCATACAAGCGACTTCACAGTGCGATTGCCATCGCTGTTTACCGTGGCGGCATCCGACATCCCTGCACCGTTGAGCTTGGAATTGGGATAACTCCATTGTGAAATCGTACCCATCAAGGTAACCGACTCGTCAGCAGTGGCCGGTTGGCTAGCGATGGAAACGCAAGCTACGGAAAACAGGATCGCGGCAATCAATCGCATCGCGGAGTCTTTCGGCTGGAGGAACTTGGACATTCGTGTCGCGAATGTGCGGGGCCTGACGTCAGTCGGGTAACGGTAGCAATCACCGGGGGGATTGTGCGGGAGAAAGTGTCCTAACGCGCAAAAAAGTTCTGGCCGCACAAACACTTCGGTGCATTGCATGGTGATCCTCCGATTTCTTGCTCGGCGGGAACCAGGGATCGAATCGCTTCGGGCGCAAGGTCCGCACCGTTCGGCCAGCAAACAGTCTTGCAGATCGGATCGACGGTGAATTGGGCAAAGGCGTTTGGGTCAAGCAGTGGCTCGAATATCGGGCCAATCAATAATGGTCGCAGATCAACGGTGGCCGAGAATCCATCGTTGAAACGCAGGTGCAGGGAGAACGGCCCGGCGAGTTCGGCGTCAAGAATGTGAAGAATCGTCGGTATCAGTCCAGTGGGTCGATTGGTAGCAGTGGCTGTTGCGATTCGGCAAGCGCCCAGTCAGCCAGTAGTTCGTCGCGGTGGAGGCCGCACCGTTCAGCAACGAGCTTTCCAGCACGACTCGGAAGCGACCCTTCCAGTATAGCACCAGTGCAGATATCAATCACTGCTTCCAATCCACCGTAGATAGCGTGAAAGTGAGGAGGATTGTGGTCGCGATATTAGATGTAAACGGCGATGCCATAGAATTCGGATATGCGGGGCATCGCTCAGGCAGGTAGAGGAGGGAGTCAGTCGGCGAACGTCAGCCGTCACCGGGCCGGGAGTAAAAATTCCACCATTGAGAAACCGGCCGAAAGCCAGGCTCCGGTGCACGGGATGGTTCGTTGTCTTTCACAGGTCGCCAGCGCGAGACAATTGAAGTTCGTCGCAGAGTCCGTCGAGCGATGCTTCTATGTCGTCATCAGTTAAACTCTTTCTCGCTCGCTCGATTATCTTCAACGTGATCTGTTGCATGCGATCCTCAGCTGGTATTGCAGCGAACGTGTTTCGGAGTGCAATAATCAGATCTCTGGCGGAGTAGGGCTCCAACTTGCGCGTGTCGTCTATCCCAAGCAGGTCGTTTTTCCATTTCCTCGCCACGTCAGTGGAAGCCCCTCGTTCAAGCAGGGAGGCAAACGTGTCGTAATCCAGTTCCGCGATCGCAGTTATGAGTCCCGAATCAAGGTGTTCCTGCGACAGAGCCGAAGCTTTGCCCCCGCCGGGCACCGCCGAATTTGCAATCGATTCTGGACGCACGATGATAGCATCGCCCAGCGGATCGAGAGTTGGTAAGGTCATCCCACGCCGTGAAGCAAATGACCACGTGAGAGATAACTCGAGCGAAATCCACGAACCGAAATCCGGACCGTCCTCAGCTTCACTCTTGTGGAACTGCTTAACTGCAGACTTGATCGCCGTTGCAAATACAGCGTCGTCGCGCCTCGATATAGCCTCATTCGCGGTAGAAAGTAGCCGTTCGAATCTCGTGCCCTTCTTGTCGATAAAGCTGGCCAACTGATCGTGTACGGAAAGACGTTGATGCAGCAAAGACACCAGGTAGAGACAGCAATTGAGAGACGACACGTCGTGGCGAATGCATCGAGCGACGTCCTCATCGACCCAGTTGAGAAGATGTTCGCTTGCTTTCCATCGATTTGTCCAGTCAGCAAGAAGCAGGCCGTTTGTCAGCGGCCAGTCCCAGCCCTGTACCGGCCATTCTGATTTTTTGTCCAGGAAGTACCTGTCTTCCTCACACTCTCTCCACCACGACCCGGAAAAGAACGAGATTGCGTTGTCCAACCCTGAATTTAGAACCGTATTCAATTCTGCAGTGGGGCCAAAACCAAGATGGTCGAAGGCCGCTTGATTGACCGCCCATTGTATTTGGCTGGACTTTAATTCGGCCTTGTCTGGTCTTTCTTCCACACGCCGCAATAACTTCGTCCACTCTCGATCTCGACGCGCCACGGTGGCGTCTGGCGATTCGCCTATTTTGCGTTCAAGAATCTCGTGGCGTTTCATGGCAGGAATGTGAGAATCAGTCAACGGATACCAGATCGACGAACGGTAACGATGTTCGGGCGGCGGGAGTTGACTTGCAAGCAGACCAAACCGGCGACCACCGCCGCTCCGTCACAATCGCATGGTTACCCGCTGTTCCGGGGTTCATTTGGGACACACATGGTAGCGTGAATGGACGCGACAGACGAAAGGAATGCGGGAGAGACGTCATGCGGTGCGTTCAGGACGATAGCAGCAAGTGAATCGTCGAGGGAAACACTAGACATCAAGGAAATTGCAGCAGATGCCACCACAGGTGACCGGCTCATGCCGGCGGAACATGCAACGAGGGTTCGTGCGCCGCTAAGGATCAGTGATCGAACGCAGTCAATCGAGACGCGGATAAGTTGCGGACAGTTCGACCCATCGTCGTGCAGAGGAAAGCGGCAATAGATGTGGTCGCGTCCAAGTTGTGCAGGTTCTTCGTTCGCAGCCAGGTCAATAACCGCTGCAATGTCATGATCATAAAGTTGTCGCAAATCGCGAGCGTTGAATGCGTCTCCGATAAACAGCAAGTTGTGGTGCGTGGCTCGGATCAAAGTTACGTCCCAGCGGCATGTACTTCAGTCGGATAACGTTGCGGATCACCGGGCGACGGGCGAATCGCTCGCAAGCAGACGAGAAGACGAACCACCCGTCCTCCATTGCATGCGATGGTTATCCGCCGTATCGGACGAGCATGAAATTTGAGCAAGGTCAGGCGTCCGGCACGACGAAGCTTAAGTGATGGGCGGCATGCCATTGTTGCATCAAGAGCCACTGTTCACGATTAAGTCGTCCCAGCATCGGATAGTGTGTAACAAATGGAGTGGAGGGATCCATTAAGGTTTTCGCGAGCGCGTAGAACCGGTTTGCGCAGTCGTCTTCGTCGAGATCTAGGGCGGGCTGAAGTTGCTTCGGGGCTTTGCCACGAAGCTTAGATGGTTTGCCCTTCCGCATTGTAGGCATGAACATCAGCTTCATCACTGGTCGCATTAGTGCAGGAAATGTGAATCCCGCACCGTCAATCGTCATTTGCATGGACATGTTCAGATGATCGAGTATCTGGGCGAAGCTCCATGTGCCAACCAGCTCGAAGCCGCTTTCGCGCAAGCGAACAATGTCGGCACAGGCAGCGGCCAAGTCAGGGTAGCGCAAATCCATTCGTCGTTGTGCAGTTGTCGTTACGCGTTCGGGTTTCTGGAGCATGCTTGTGAAATACGCCTGCAGTTGTTGGACGTGTTTTCAGTCGGATAACGTCCGGGATCAGTTGGCGGCGGGAGTTGACATTGATCTCACCAAAAACCGCACCATCGCCGCTCCGTTGCATCTCATGAATCTGCCTTCTATGGCGATGCGATTGCGGTCGGTCGCCGATGTGGCAGGTAGTTGTCGCGGCCATGAGATACCACGGTTGCGAGTAGGTTTGAGTCTACCAGCAGCGAGTGTCCCGGTACAGCGTCAAACGCTTCGGCGCAGATGAGTTGTGCGGCTTCGTTCGCAGCATATCCGCAAGCAAGCAGATAGAGCCAAAGAACCGTTGGTGACCGATTCCAGCCCGCCATGCAATGCAGGTAGATACGACCGTCGTCAGCGATCAATGATCGATGGACCGTGTCAATCGCCTCGATGGCAATTTCCGTTGGTATCAGCGTTCGATCTTCAATGTCGATCCAAGTTACAGATCGAAAAGGACCATCCTCGGTCGTGAGTTGGCTCGATGTGTCGCTGACATTGAGTACATCGGTGACCTTTAGATCGCGGAGTTCGGCAAGACGTTCACGCGAAGCGAAACGCCCAACGTAGATGTCGTTGGTCACGCGAAACAAAATTGGTTCTCCGTTAGCAGATGAGTGAATCCTTCAATGGCAGAACGACCCGCATCACGGGGTGGCGCGAGTAGACATTGACTTCAAAACGGACTGACCACCGCCACTCCCATGCATGCGATGGTTCGCCGCGATCGATGCGGAATGCGACTTCAGTGTCCAGCAACTGGCTGACTTATTTTCCACTCGTAACCGTAGGGGTCGAGAAAAAAGAACACACGGTCTCCATAGTATTCGTCAGCAGGTTCAGCTAACACCTTCAATTTCCTTTCACGTACGAAATCATAGACACTTGCAAGATTGTCGACCTGCAAGATCATAGTGATGCCCAACCCTCGCTCGGATGCGTTGCTCTTTTCAAGTACCTCTGCGCGCTCCCTACCTGTATAGTGAGAGACGTCCAGCCGACCGAGAAATGCAACGCTATCACCATTTCGGAGGTGCGCGTGAACAATCCTCCCTGTCTGACCGGGAATGGAAAACTCGTTACGAAATCCGAGATGTTCGTAAAAACCGATTGCAGTTTCCAGGTCATCAACGGACAGAACAGGAATCACCGATGGAATCTTCATGTTGAGATATACTACAGGAAGGCTACTGAGGCGAACGCTACGCGTAACCGGGAACGCGCGGGAAAGTCTCTAACGGTCAAACCGCTCAACTCACGTTCTCCGGTTCACGCGATGGTTACCCGCATTTGTCTCAATGTTCTAACTCGTTGTCCGTCGACGCAGGTGGTCTTTTGAGGAAACTGTGCAACCGAGCATAGCAGCAATAAGATGCAAACACAAAAATCGGCATCGCCAACAACGAGATGGCGACCACCGCCACCCAGCCTATCCAGTCATTACGTTGTGTCAGCGGCAACGCTAGACCGGCACCAACGCCAAGTAGTGCGATGGCAACAAGCCAATCTTTGGGAACGATGTAGGGTTCCATTTCAGGGAAACATCAGTCGGGTTACGTTGGCCATAACCTGGCGGCGACGAGAGATTCACCATTGCAAGAAAACCTGACTTCGCCGCTTCGGTTCATGGCTTGGTTACGTCATTTCGATTGACCTTGGCCAGACGCAGGCGAACGACGGCGTCCAAGTCTTCGGCTTGCCCAAGTTGCAGTGGCACATCCCAGGCCGTTGCCATTTGAACAGTTGTAAGGGCGCTCGCCAATTGTCGATCGCCAAGCTCGATGTCGGTATACTTTTCAAATCGTCGGCCAACAACGCCTGTGGGCCGCTTACCCTCGCCTTTGTAAAATTCGCTAGCAGTCTTAATGTAGTCGTTCATCCGCTGCCGAATCGTCCGTTCGGCGTTCTGCTTCGTCCAGACGCCGGTCTTCCAGTCCGTCAGCCGAATACGATTGATTGCCTTCATCAAGGTGTCAACCTGCAGCAATTGCTGAGTCGCTTTCGCGTCCAATACGTAGGTCCCCATGACCAATGCCGATTCGGAATTGACGGCTTCAGCTTCTTCGACGCTGACTTGTCGGAACGGTCGGGCATGCTCGGAATCTGTTTCCGACGGAGCTTGTGCTTCGACTTGGGCCGGGGCCGAGAGTGCAACGGCAAGAACTACAAGCGTCGGGATTCGGATTGTCATTGAAACCTCCGGTATGAATGGTAGACGTAACGTTGGCCATAACCTGGCGGCGACGAGAGATTCACCATTGCAAGAAAACCTGACTTCGCCGCTCTGGTGCACGGCATTGTTATTCGCTCTTTGGATCCATTAGTGGTTCACGCCCGTTTCATGCTGTTTGATCATTTGCGTAGAGCCGCAGCAGACCGCACGCCTTGCAGCGAAAGGCACGGACAGGAAGCAACTGAGATCGATCGTACTTAACGCCTGGGCCAAACTTCAGATAGTCCAAGATTGTTTTGTCGTCAGGCACTCCACGATGCCATGCGGTCTGCAGTGCAGCGCCCATCGACACGTCGGGAATGAAACCCACTTCAAGTTCACCGTCGCAATCAGCGCATCTGGATGGTTGTGTCATTGTCTTTTCCGTGAAGGGGATGCAGTAAATTACAGGCGCGGCGGTTCCTCTTTGATTTATTGCCGCTATAGTCCAGGCCGAAAGACTTCTTGAACAAGGCGCAAAATTTCCGTCGGATAACGCTAGCCGTAACCGGGTCGCGTAGAGATAGTGTGCCATTGCCAAACCGCTTGACACGCGACTCCGGTTCACGGCATTGTTATTCGCCGCGCGGCTCGTCACGGACGCAACCGTCATGGTGCTACGCGTGATCGTCCGAAAAGCGTCAGGCCGAGCACTGACGAGATGAGTACTACGAGAATTGCAGAACAAACAAGGCCTACCATCGGGTTGTACGTTCTTAACCAAGCGAAGTCTAAATCTTGAGCCGTTTTCCAGTCGAACCATCCTTGCAGAATTATGACTGCGGGGATCAGTGCCAGCATGCATCGCTTCAAGCCGACAGGAAGGCCTGCGATATTTACGTCGCTTCATAACCTTGTGTCAAATGATGACAGGCGTTTTATGATTCGCATTGTTGGATTTCATTTAGGTGAGAAAATTTCGGGGCGCGACGTCGAGGCAGTTGAATCGAATAACGTATTGGCATAACCGGGTCACCGCGGTTGGTGTTCCATTTGAAAACACGTGATCGGCGACTCCGTGTTCATGCCTTGGTTATGTCGCGAGACTGACAACGGTCTCTAGTTTGAGGTCAATCTGAGGCACCGACGGAACCTGTCGTTTCTTCCTTTCGCTTTTTCATCCGCTGGAGAACGTTCTCGGCGGCCTTGATGTTGAGGGGGTGGTCCTCGCGTTGCTTGAGCGTGGTGACTAACTCTTGACCGTATTGTATCGCTCTGTCTAACGCCTGTTTTGCATCGTCCGAGTTGCCAAGTATGCGATGCGCCCCTGCCAGCGTGGAATAGTGGTTACGTCTCAGCATCAATTGTTCGTCGGTGTCCGATGATTTTCGCGGCCCCATTTCGTTTAGCAGGGCAAGCGCCCATCGCACGAAATCTTTGTCTTTGTTTTCGGGCAGCGCTTTCGTGTAGTGGAAGACCAGAGTGCTTGCGATTTCTGAGTTTTCGTGGTTGTCTGCATCGGCTGCGAGATCGAACGCCAGATTTCGTGCCACTTCATGAGAATCGGGCGTATAGGCCATTTGCGATAGTTTGAATCTTCGCAGTTCTCTAATGACATCCGGCATATCGAAATACTTTCGCATTGTCTCATCCATCTTCTCGATGGCCTCTGCGTGGCGTCCTTTGTTTATGAGAGGGATTATCGTTTCAGTCCGATACTTCTGGAATTCATCGAAGCGTAACGATCTGATGTAAGCATGTTGCTTGAGTTCGATCCGTGCGAGTTCAGTTGATGAAACCGTATCCTGCGACCCAAGGATTTGAAGCACAGGCTCTAACCGATCAGGGTGACCAATCCATGAAATATTGCCATCGTCATTCACCACCAAGACCTGTGGGATTCCGGGGAAACCAGACCGTGCCAGCCAGCTGCGACCGGTTCGACCAGTAGCGTCGTACACTACGGTCGAGGTTATCTGCCGCCCAGCGTTCTTCAAAAAGCGATCGACCTGCTCCTTTTCTTCAACGAATACGGTTACGAAAGTGAAGTCACTGTGCTTGGCCTTCAGTTTTTCGATATGAGGGATCGACTTAATGCAAGGAGCGCACTGTGTGCCGCTAAATTCCAAAACGTATTTTCGGTCATGCTGCAACGATTGGATTTCATCGCCGCGCAATGTGCCTTCCGGCGTGAACTCGGGTGCAGGTGATCCGCAGGTCAGCAACTGCCCAAATGCAAAGTTGCCATCAAGCAGCAACGTGAGCGCAACAATGATCGTTAGGGGTCTAAGCATGAATGAAACCTTTAGCGACATAACGACCGCGATGACCGGGACCGAGCGGTTGAGCAACCATTGCCCAAGATCTATTCCAGGTCTCCGTGTCCATCGCATTGTTCCACATCTTTTTGACGACTGCAATTGATTAGCCCGTGGTGAAGAGGGGCAAGCCCAGGATTAGATCAGCGACGAGGGTAACAGCAAGCGAACCCTGCAGTATTTGAAATCCTCGTGCGGCAGTCTTGCGAGACCGGAAGACGGTGTTCATCACAAGACAAATTCCTAGGTATGCAGCCGCTGGTAGGAGCGCATAGACAAGCGCGACACCCAGCAGACCGACTGCCCCGTAGTGAACCTTGATCGAGCGGAATGGCTCGCGCAACTCCGCGCCCACATGTGCGTCGTGAAAGCATGCAATTCCCCACAATGCCAGGACGTGCAAAGAATATGCGATGGCGCAAAAGATCAGGATGTCCCATCGATTCCAGAACGGACTCGAGGCATTCACGCCAAGCAGCGTGCTCGGCGGCTTGTAGGGATTCCCAGGATCTGTGTCACGTTGAGCGATCGCGATCATCTCGCATGTGGAACGTTACGGTTTACCGGGCGGCCGCGAAGGCCGTGATTTCGACAGGACGTGACCACCGCCGCTCCGGTACAACCGATGGTTGTCGGTTTTAATTGATGAGCGTTGATCGGGTTCTGGGCAGCGGAAACCCCGTCGCAACAATGTAGCGGGCGTTGATTCGTGCAGCAAGAAATCGAGCATTGGACGGGCCGGCAAGTAAACGAGCGTTGCCTTCCGGCAGGGCGTCTTGTCCGTAAACGAAGAGTCAATAAACGTTGCGGTGTCATCAACAAACGCCAACAGCGAACACAAGCTCGGCTTGCGGGCGGTCTGCGTTGCGGCAATCCTCAACGGAGGATCGAGGCGATTGATTTACCGATCAGTCAATACAAAAGCCGAACGACAAATTGTCAATCGAGCGTTGTAGCAATCGCTGGTGCAAGCGAACACTCCAAACTCCTGAGGAGTCATTCCGATAACGGTACCCGTCAGCGGGCCGGGAAGGTTGATTGTCCATTTAGAAAACGCCACAAGCCCGGCTCCGTTGCACGGGATGGTTATCCGTCATGCGCCTCCGCAAGAGTGCACTGAGATGCTCGCCGCAGTGACATCATCCCGAAAACCAGAACCACAACGATGAAGAACACGTTGTGTGAGTACTTCTGGAGAGCGGAAACATCGCCGCGGAGCGGAAAATATGAAAATGCCGTAAGGCATCGAGACAACAAGAGTCCGAATGCGAGGGCAGTCAATCGTGTTCGAGATAGCCTAGCAAAGAACGCAACTGCGGCCAAACAAGCAAGCGTGAAAATCACAACGATCGTACCTAGCCAGGACGGTGCCGCCAGATCCATGGAAATGCCACCAATAAGCCCAATAAGGAACAGCCACGTCGCCGACATCTCGAAGCGTCCTACGCTTTCAAAGTAACGTTGCGGACGCGAGTATGCGCCAGCAACAAGAAACATCGAAAGAGCAAGCGCGCAGCTAATTTCTGTTGTCGAGGCATGTGAATCTTCTATTGAAAGATGTTCGTCCAGAACGAGCAGCGCAGACACAACATAAAGAACGACAATAATTGAAACCCCAAGTCTACTTAGCCAGCGATTCCGACTGGAAGCCGGACAGAGACTCTCCACGATCAGAATCGGCGCAACATAGCTATAGATTACGTGCCCGGCAACGAATGTGGTGGCGGTGTACGCGCTGATTCCGAGTTGGGGAATTTGGGTTGGCTTCGTCATTTGGTCCCAAACTGCAATCCCAAGGTAGCTTTCGCGGAACATGGATTGGTCAATTACACCTGCTTGAACAACTCCGAAAGCTGCCGCCAGAAGAAGGGTGCCACGCATTCCCAGGTCACTTCGCGATACAAGTTCACGAATCAGTACCGCTGCAAATCCGTAGAGCGGCGCAAGGATAATCAGCCCCTGTAGCAAAACAAGCGGATCACCAGTCGAGCTGTCATACGCGGAGAGGTACTCCGCGCAGATGGGAGCGAACGTCGCTAACGTAAAAACTTGCAGAAGTCGAACGCAACGCTGCCCATTGGATGGAGTTTCTGATTTTACGGAGCACATTGGATACAGTACCGAACTTCCGTCGGATAACGGCCGCGTTCACCGGGCCGCGGCAAACGACAATAATTTCAAAAACCGCGCGACCCGCGGCTCCGTGTGCAACGCATTGTTATCCGACGGTTTGAGCTCAGGTGGCATCATCGAGAGAGCCTTGGGGCGATGTTTTGATGAAGAATGAGATGGCGAGACAACTAATCGCCTCGTTGTGAACCTGCCCTAAGCTGCCAATGAACCGATTCAGATTCTGGCAGCTTTCGTAAAAGCTCTTCGAGATAGTCATGGGCGATCAGTTTCGGCTTTCCGTACCAAAGTCCGGCTTTTCTTCCCTTGACGACTAGCGTTCGGTGTAGCAACTCGTTGCCAAGGCGATCTTCAACTAACACGTCGACCAAGGTTGGCTCAAGCCATCCGCTACCAACGAATGCGCTGGCAATCTCGAGTTCTTCCTTCGTCACTAAAGGGCGGGCAGAGTACACGCGCGAAATCCTCATCAACCGAGATGGGAAACCCGTCTCATGGAGCGGGTCGCCATCCAGGAAGAGCGTCGTGAAGTTGCGGAACCCAACATAGTAGTTAAATGGGTCAATGCTACCCTCGCAGAAGTCTTTGGCCCGGGCTTCATTGAACACGTGGAAGTCGCGGGAAATGAATGCTTGGACCAAGTCGGTTGCAGCGCCTTCGGGAGATTCGTGGGATGTCGGACGCGGGTTACCGGCCTGGACCGTAGCATGTAGCGACAACAACGCGAGCAAAGTCAGGATGTAGGATTGCATTCATCAAGTCCTGAAGTCGAGGATTTCATTCCGATAACGGTACGCATCAGCGGGCCGGGAGTGTTGATGTTCCATTTGAAAACAGCCGCAAGCCCGGCTCCGTTGCATGCGATGGCTATCCGCCATTTGTTTTGCGGTACGTTTCAAGCCAGAGCTTGAGCGCGTTCGCGGTTTCAGGCGTCGGTTTGGCGATAGCGAAGACTTCGCGGTCGTCATGAGTAACCGGGGCGGCGGCCGCAGACTGTAGTTGATCGTGGAAATCTTGAACATCAAACGAGGATGGATCATCATCCGCGAAGAATGGCGGCATCGCCTCGAAGTGTATCCAAATGGAACCGTCTGACATTTCTCGGATCACCGGTTCGGCATCGACGTCGAATCCTACTACCGCGATCTCACGAACGATTGAAGCGTTCGGGTCGAAGTCAAGACGCGTTGAGTTGTTGTCGCCGCAGCCACACAACGTCAGGAACCAGCTAAGCATTGCGAATCGTGTCAAGAAGCGAAGTTGAGTCATACGGTCAGTCGGATAACGGCCGCGATGACCGAGTCGCGGCAATGTGGTTTCCAATTCAAGACGCCTTACCCGCGACTTCGGTCAATCGCATGGTTCATCGCGTCGTTGGATGTGGTGTATCACGTCACTCAGGTGCGATTCAATCAACGTATCGTTCAAGTGTCGGGAAATCAAATCGCTGGCAGCGTTAGCGGCGCAATGTCCGACGAATCTCCAGCAGTGAAGCACGGATCATCGCAGCAGATTTGGGCGGAAATCGCAGAATCGCATCAACTGCGGCCCAGAACGGCATTTTCGACTCGTATTGTTCGTCGGCTAGAACGTCAGCCTCACTCTTGCCAGTGAAGCGTGCCATCCGCTTGCGAAACGACGATGACTGAGATCGTCTAGGTGTGTGCAATACAGAGCGACGTGGTGTAGGTCGCGACCGGTTGATATTAGACTTATTGAGCGCAAGGATTGCGTACGCAACTACCGCACCTACGATTCCGCCAGTAGCGGAAGTCAGCGCAATGGCTTCGACTTGTGCATTCGGAATGGCGGTGCCGACGAGCGCACCCAGACCCGAGCCGGCGAACATCAGCAATACGATTAGGAGTAGGTCCACGTCCGAAGCAAGACCTTAGTTCGATGAACGGCCGCGATCAGCGGGCCGGGAAAGTTTATTGTCCATTTTAAAAAAACTCCATACCCCGGCTCCGTTGCATCGCATGGTTCGCCGCTTTGTGGTCGCAGTAGTTTGCGTGGATCAGGGATACGCGACGTCACGATTCACCGCGCAACCTGGCAGTGCTGACTGAATATCGCTAGCACCCTTTGGCGTGATTGCGGTTCTCCTTAAGTGAAGAGAACGCAATTCAGGAATCATTGCAAAATACGGCACGGATCCATCACTGACAGAAATACTATCGAGCGTGAGATGTGTTAGTGAGGCGAGCTTTCCCAGATGTCCAATCCCTTGGTCCGTCACTTGAAGTCGTCCGAGGTAAAGACCTTCAAGCTTGCCTAGCCTGCGAAGGTGTTGGAGTCCAGAATCTGAAACGAGGGGACTTGAAATTGACAACCGCTGTAACTCAAAAAACCCGGAAAGAAATTTTAGATCACGATCGTCAATAGGGATATCCACAAGGTCGAGCATGCGTAGTCGATTCATGCCAGCGAGGCTGCGCAAACCATTGCCCGTGATCGCGGTCGAACTGATATCCAGTTTCTCTATCTCGTCAAGACCTTGGAGATGCTTTAGCCCTGCATCGGTAACTGAGGTTCCAGCAATGTCCAACTGCTTGAGTTCGGGGAAAGGTGCGAGCAGTCCAAGGTCTGAGTCTACGAGCTCTCGTGGCGCAAATCCCATATCAGAAAGCCCAACTGGATCGTAAAAATATACGCTCACAAGCCCACCGGAAGAATCGAGATCAACCAGTGCTTTCAAGTCACGAATTGCAAGCAGACTCGTCTCGCGGGATAGCACGGTAGGGGGACGATTCTTAGCTGGATTCGCCAGATCAGTTGTAGGTGCCAGATCAGCTGTGGGCGCCAGATCAGCTGTGGGCGCCAGAACGGGTGGAGGTGCGAGATCGACGGTTTCCAACACTCGCATCCAAATGATCGCACCAAGCACAACGGCAGACAAAGCGATCAAGGAAGCAACGAAAATCGAAGTCGACTTATCTTTCATGCGTCGCTCCATTTGGTTTTCGTAAAACGATCCCGGCGAACGGCCGCCATCACGGGGATCGCCCCCAAGACGATCCACCGGCGAACGCGCCATGGCGATCTCCCGTGCATTTCATGGTTCGCCGCTATTTGGTTTCGAGGGTGACGGGGGAAGGTCGGTCGTCAGCAGTTACGATGACGCGACCCACGCGATGGAACGGTATCAGTATCGTTTGGTTTGGTTCTTCCAGCGGAGTAATCGCAATATAATCGTCGCCGGAAGACACCACGGTGTTCAGCTTGATGCGTTTGTCGAAAGGAGAGTAAGGAGGAACTGAGTTGCGATTACGCTTCGTCGTAATCGCATTCAATTCTTCCGTGCTAGCACGGCGTTCTCTAGCTTCTTTCCGTTCGCGAACATAGCCCGCCATGCGTTCATTGAATGCTGCGCGCTCGCGACGAAATTCGTCGAGCGATGCGAGGTGTTCTTCGTACTGCTTGGGCGTGTAGACGTAGACCGTGAATGCGGCCAGAGCATCGTCAATGGATAAACCGATGTGCTTGGATTTGCGAAGTTGAGATGCAAAGGTGTCCGCGCCGAATCCCGATGTTGAGAACAGCGTTAGTGTTAATAGTGTGATTGCGAATCGGTTCATGGCATTGCCCCAGAATAAAAGGAATCAGTCGGCGAACGTTTGGGTTTTGCGGGCCGGAACGGTTGATTTTCCATTGCCAAACGCTCGCAGGGCCGGCTCCGTAACAACCCTTGGTTCTTCGCAGTCTCAGAGAATCGGCATACCGCCAGGAGCGAAATGTTTCGGCGCGTATCGTGTCGGCGTTCCGCCAAGGACACCGTCTCCGGAAAGCCGGATTATACCATCACCGTTGGGATGCAGGGATTCGGTATTGGGCGGAATTCTGGTAGTGGCGGTCACCGATCCACAGGAAAGGCACCTCGGATGAGCGGTTCGGTTTTGGAGCCATTCGAGTGCGGCGTTCAATCGTGCAGTGGTTGGTGTTTCAAGTTGACGGCCTGACCATTCGGACAAGAGAACGTTCGACGTATTCGAGCGAATCTCTGATTCAGTCCATATCCGTTCCATCTCGACAAATGAGTTACATCGCGAACACCATGCGTAGTCAACAGACATCCGAATCTCGTGTTCATAAGTCAGTCGGTACCGGTAGTCGATGCAAACGTCGAAACGTGCGAGTACGTGGCCGTTTGAAGGACGAGTTACCTGCAACATCACCATCGATGGATTTCAGTCGGAGAACGTTACGGCATCACCGTGCGGGGAGAGTAAAGCTGTCCATTTCAAATTCGGCTGCAAGCCCCGCTCCGTGTGAATGCCATGGTTATCCGTTCGTTCGATTTAACCCGTTTAGCATTT
Organism: Rubripirellula reticaptiva; assembly: GCF_007860175.1. NCBI lineage: Bacteria > Pseudomonadati > Planctomycetota > Planctomycetia > Pirellulales > Pirellulaceae > Rubripirellula > Rubripirellula reticaptiva. The sequence goes on from NZ_SJPX01000003.1 coordinate 1,188,828, forward strand.
AAGTCTATGCAGCGGGGAATCTACTTGTCGATCATTCTTACGAGCGATCCCCAGTCATCCCTATAGTTAGCGAGCGAAATACGACCGTGTTCACCGAGAATGTCAAATGCTGCCTGCGGATAGGCCTTAGTGCAAAAATCAAAGAGCACGTGCCGCGTCCGAATGAAGCCCCATTCCTCTGGCAAATCAAATAAAATGGACAGAGGCCCTAGCAAACCGTAATAAAATCCGATCAATGCTGGCAACGCGATGACGCCGAGAATTCGACGATGCTCTCGGAACCGCTCTAACAAAAGGGCGATTCCAATCGTAGGTAGTGGAAAAAGCAACACAATCGACAACGTAATTGTCGGTACGATTGGGAAAAGTGCCAAAACGCACGCGATGAGCAGGGCGAGCTTAAGCAACGATCGCGTTGTAAACTTCATTTGGCAATCATGTTCGGATAACGGCAGTGATCACCGAGCCGGGACGGTTGATCTTCCATTTTCTAAACCACGCGTAAGTCCGGCTTCGCGTGCATTACATTGTTATTCCGCGTATTTCGCAATCGGAGGGCACTGTGCGAGCCTCTCCAGGTCATGGGCAACAAACCTTATCTACGACTTCCCAATCGTGATTAATGTTTTTCATAAGAAGTGAGTGGTCGATCTGTGCGCTTCCAATCGGGAAAATTGAATCATTCGAAAAGAGACTAGAGGACGCCTTGATCACATTCAGTGGCGATACTTTCCAGTTCGTGGTGTTTAACTTGACTCCTTGGTGAGTTCCTTTTTTACCGTCGCTGCTGGGCGAATAGCCAACATTGTCTTTCTCAAAAAAATCAGACGCTTCTTCGATCGTTGAAAACACTGAGTCGGCTGGAAACTTTGCGTTTACTTCGTCAACCAAAACGTCAACTGAGTCATCGTTAGTCGTAAATGAAACGTGGTAGCTGTTCTCCGTCTCATCGACGGTAAACTTTGAAAAAGTTAGATTGCCAGGGAAGACTTTCCCGCCGCCGAAGGCATGTAGCTTAGAGTTCGTGAACCGTTGTTTCACGTAGATACCAGTGTGGCGGGTTCCATCCACCGTCCACTCGACACAAAAGCGATGCGTTCCGTTTTCGGATGACGTTCCAAAGAGCCTGGGAAGCCATGCAGGTCTCATGTCCGTAAACCGAATGAGGCAAATGCCTCCGAGCGCGTGGCCGCCAAATAATCTTGGTAAAAAAGGCGGTGGCAGAATTTTGCTTACACACTCCGGATCGAGGCGATAAATTACCAGAACTCTGCGGTCGATAACGCCTTTCATGATTTTGAGCATGCATCTGACTCCGATTTGCGTTTTACGGGATAGTTGGTGCGCGGGGAATGCGAACTAGCATTTTTCTTCGCACGCTCTTGTTTAATTGAGGTACTGGAGCGGAACGTCCGCCATCACCGGGTGGCGGGAAACATGGTAATTTCAGGAAAACGTGACCACCGCCACTCCGGTGCATGGCATGGTTCGCCGCAGTCTCGAGCAGAGGCGAAGACCGGTGTCATCAAGAGTCAGCATGCGAGAAGCATAATCAGGATCCAGGGAGCCACGAAGAAAGCAACGCCTGACCCAACGAAAAATATTATACCGGGACGAACGCGCCGAGATTGCCAATGCCAGGCGGAGAAGAGCAATCCGATCCCGCAGGCAAAGACCAGCATTATCACGGCAACAACGTAGGGCGGCAGACGACCGGCGTCCGGTGAGATGAAACGTGTGTTTTGGTATCCACTGAAAGCGGAAATGGAAAGCAAAGCGAGACCTAGGATGCTGGAAAGCCAGAACATGAAAACGCAAGCTACTGAACGACGCGGAGAATCAGATTTGCTCGCGTTTGGCGGTGAGTAGGGGTTTTCAGTCATTTAGGTGGGCATTGGATGTGCTTGTCGGCGAACGGTGGCCATCACCGGGTGGCGGCGGTTGACGTGATTTCAAAAAAACGTAACCACCGCCACTCCGGTGCATGGCATGGTTATCGGCATTTATCGACGGGCGTTGATCGAGTGCCGGGCAGTGGCAACCACGTCGCCACAGCTTAACGGGCATTGGTTCACGCGGCAAGCAATCGGGCGTTGACCGGGTCGGCAAGTAAACGGGCATTATCGTCCGACGGTGCTTGTTGACGGTGAACGAAGGATCGAAAACGCTGTCGTTGGATCAGCAAACGAAGACAGCGAACACGTTCAAGAATTGCGAGCGGCTTGGAGGGAGGAAAGCGCAAGCGGAGGATCAATACGTTTGAATCGCAGATTCGCTAACGCAAATGCCGAACGACAACTTTCCAATCGGGCGTTGCAGTAATCGTTTGTGCAAGCAAATAAGCGGAACATCTGCGGAGTCAGTCCGATAACGCTGGTGATCAGCGGGTCGGGAGGTTCGACGTGATCTTTGCGAAAACCGTGCAAGCCCGACTCCGTTGAATCACTTGGTTATCGGCTTTTGTGAATTCAAATCCGAAACGCAACATTTGGACGGCGCTCGAAGGTATTCGCTGGTGTTCGGAATTGGAGTCTTAGGCGAGGTCGGTTATTCAATGCGGTGATCGCCTTCTGGACGGCTTGATAACTAATATAGCCGTAGTGAAGATGCTTGGGGAAGTATTGTCGAATCAGGCCGTTGGTGTTTTCGTTCGTGCCGCGCTGGCCACTGTTGTACGGATCGCAGAAGTAGATCCGCACACCCAACGCTTTGGCGATCTTCCTGGTGTAGGTGAATTCGACTCCATTGTCGAATGTCATCGAGAGTACCTTCTTTGGGTCAATGCCCTCAAACATCTTGATGATTCCTTCAGCGACACGACCTGCCGTCTTGTCCGATACGCGTCGAATCAGCGTGTACCCGCTACGACGATCCACGGCTGTGATCAGATAGCCGCTGGTCTTCGCGCAAGTCATCAGATCAACCTCCCAGTCGCCCAGACGACCTCGCCGATTGATGATCGCCAACCGCTCGTGAATTGACAGCCCATGCTTGTGCTTGTTCGCCACGAAACCAGGCGGTGCATTGCGATTCCGACGTCCACGACGCCGCATTGCCAAGCGATGAGGATGATCCTTGTCGAGATCACCGAGGTAGTTGTAGATCGTCTGGTGACTGACAGATGACTGGCAGACGCTTTTCTTCAGGTGACCGGCAATCTGCGCAGGCGACCAGTTCATCGCTAGCTTGGAATGAACATGTTCCATCAACGCGACGTCGTTCCGCTTCGGCCGAGGCGCGGAATCCAGGCGGCGGCGTTTCACTGTTCTTTGGGCGCATCCGGCATCATAACTTCGATGGCACGAACTGTTTCGCTTGATCTCCCGCCCGATCGTTGACCGGTGCCGATCAAGCTTCCTAGCAATCGCAGCTGGCGAATGACCGCGGCCAAGAAGAAATTGAATGTTAGCGCGGTCTACGTAGTTAAGATGTCTCATGGCGGGTCGCTCGTTCGCTGGTGCTTGGGGGTTGAATACCAAGCAGTTTGCTTCGAGCGGCTCGCCTTTCAATCGCATCCGAAAATACGATTTTCTAAAAAAGTCAAATGTTGCGTTTCGGATTTGAATTCACACTGTATGGACGGGCGTTGATCGATCGTTGGGCAGTGGTAACCACGCCGCAACAGTTTAGCGGGCGTCGATTCGTGCGGCAAGCAATTGGGCATTGATCGCGTCGGCAAGCAAAACGGTGTCGTCGTCCGGCAGCGCGTGTTGTCCGCAAACGAAGAATCAAAAACGTTACGGTGCCATCAACAAACGCCAACAGCAAACACCGGTTCGGCTTGGGAACGCTCTACGTTGTGGCAATCGTCAACGGAGGATCAAAGCGTTTGAATCGTCAAAACGCTAAAGCAAACACCGAACGACAAACTCGCAATCCAGCGTTGCAGTAATCGCTAACGCAAGCGAACACTCCAAACACCTGAGCAGTCAGTCCGATAACGTTACGGTTTACAGGGCGGCGGCGAGTGCCGTGATTTCAAAACAGCGGTACCACCGCCGCTCCGGTACAACCGATGGTTATCCGTTTTATCGACGGGCATTGATCGAGTGTTGGGCAGTGGATTTCAAGTCGCCAAAGTCGAACC